>DASVEQ010000116.1:0-20364 GCA_036380455.1 Candidatus Limnocylindria bacterium
GTCGCGGGCGAGGAGATGGGCGACGTCTTCTTCGGCGGCAAGGCGTACGACGTGCAGCTGTGGAGCACCCCGGAAACTCGCCAGAGCATGAGCGACATCGAGGCGCTGCTGCTCGACACGCCCTCGGGCGATCACGTTGCCCTCGGCGAGATCGCCGACGTGCGTCTCCGGGCGGTGCCGAACAGCATCAGCCACGAGCGCCAGGAGCGGCGCATCGATGTCGACGCGAACGTCGAGGGACGCGATCTCGGCGCGGTGGTTGCCGATGTCGAACGGGCCCTGGCGCAGGTCGAATTCCCGCTCGGCTACCACCCGGAGCTGCTCGGTGAGTTTGCCGAGCGTCAGGCGGCGGAGGGCCGGCTGCTCTTGTTCGCGATCGGCGCGGCGATCGGCGTCTTTCTCCTGCTCCAGGCGTCGTTCGGCAGCATGAGGCTCGCCGTCCTCTCATTCCTCACCCTGCCCTCCGCCCTCGTCGGTGGCGTGCTCGCGGCGTTCTTCACCGACGGCGTCATCTCGCTCGGGTCACTCGTCGGGTTCTTCACGGTGCTCGGGATCGCCGCCCGCAACGGCATCATGATGATCAATCACTTCCAGCACCTCGAGCGCTTCGAGGGAGAGGCCTTCGGGCCGAACCTGGTGATCCGTGGAGCACGTGAGCGGCTCTCGCCGATCCTCATGACCGCACTCGCCACCGGTCTGGCGCTCGTGCCCCTCGCGATCGCCGGAAACCTGCCGGGTCATGAGATCGAGCATCCCCTGGCGATCGTGATCCTCGGCGGTCTCGTCACCTCAACTCTTCTGAACCTGTTCGTCGTGCCGTCGCTCTACCTGCGCTTCGCACGAGGCTGGGTCCGCCACGGCGGCACCGCATGACCGTCGAATGATCCGGCATCCATGGAGAACCGCTGTCGCGGTGGTCGCGCTTGCGACCGGTTGCGCCGCGCCGCCCGTGTCGACCACCGGTCCGGCGGCATCGCCGGCCGCGCAGCCCTCCGATGCGCCGATCCCGACCGCGAGCGCCGCCGCGAGCTCGTCACCCTCATTGACCGAGGTCTTCCCATACGGGAGCTTCAGCGACCCGACGACGATCGACAACGCGTGGCTGCCTCTCGTGCCCGGGACGCAATGGGTCTGGGACGGTGAGACGGTCGACGGCGACGAGGTCCTGCCCCACCGGATCGTCCTCACCGTCACCGACCTCACGAAGATCGTCGACGGGGTCCAAACCGTCGTGGCCTACGACCAGGATTACTCCGACGGGGAGCTGGTCGAGGCGGAGATCGTCTTCCTTGCCCAAGACGACGACGGGGCGGTCTGGCATCTCGGCCAGTATCCAGAGGAGTACGAGGATGGAGAATTCGTCGCGGCGCCGGCCTGGATCGCCGGCGTGGAGGATGCGCTCGCCGGGTTCTGGATGACGGCGGATCCGGCCGCCGGCCAACGGAGCTACTCACAGGGCTGGGGCCCGGCCGTCGACTGGACGGATCGCGGACGTGTCATCGAGGATGGGATCGAAGACTGCGTCCCGGTCGGCTGCTACAGCGACGTCATCGTCATCGAGGAGTGGGCGCTCGACGAACCGGAAGCAAGGCAGCTCAAGTACTACGCGCGCGGCGTCGGGAACATCCGCGTCGGATGGTCCGGATCAGCCGAGCAGGAGCAAGAGACGCTCGAGCTCGTCCAATGGGGGCCGCTGGACGAGGCTGCCCTTGCCGAGATCCGCGACCGTGCCTTGGCGCTCGAGGAACGCGCGTACGAGATCGCGCCGGACGTGTACGGCGGTACTGAGCCGATGCGGAGGGCTTCGTGAATGCGCTCGGTTTCTGGCTTTGTGGCGGGCGCGGTCGCTGCCGCCCTCCTCGTCGCGTGCACGTCCCCGACGCCGAGCGGGGATGGCCGCTTGGTGGACGGCGGTAATCCGCAGTTCTCGGACCCGACCGCGGTCACCCATCCACTCTTCCCGATGGGCACGGTCACCCAGGTGGTCCAGCTCGGTGTCGATGGAGGGTCCCCGCTCCGGGTGGAGGTCACTCTCATGCCTGAGACCCGCCGGATCGAGTGGGATGGGCGCGCAGTGGAGACGATCGTCTCGCAGTTCATCTCGTATCGCGACGGGCGCGTGCTGGAGGTCGCCTACGACTACTTCGCCCAGGCCGATGACGGCTCGGTCTGGTACTTCGGCGAGCAGGTCGATAACTACTCGGGAGGCGAGATCGGGAACCATCGCGGGGCCTGGCTGGCTGGCGTTGACGGTCCGCCCGGCATGATCATGCCGGCCAAACCGCGACGCGATGACATCTACCGCCCTGAGAACATCCCCGGGATCGTGTACGAGGAGGTGATCGTGCTCGAAACCGATGTGACCGCGTCCGGGCCGTCCGGGAATGTCACCGGAGCGATCCGCGTCGAGGAGCACCTGCTCGAAGGGACGTCAGAGCAGAAGCTCTTCGCTCCCGGCTACGGCGAGTTCCGGATCGAGGCGGCAACCGAGCTCGTGGACGTGGCCTTTGCCGCCCCGACCGATTCCCGCAAGGGCCCTGTGCCCGCGGGCTTCGGCGAGATCATCGAGGCGGCTCGGCGGGTCGACACGGCCGCCGCAGCGGACGACTGGGACTCGGCAACCTCGGCGCTCGACGCGATCACCAGGGCCTGGGCCGACACCGAACCGAGGACCGCCCCTCAGCTCCTTGGACAACAGATGGCCAATGCGATCGACGCGCTCACCGCGAGTGTCGCGGCGCGTGATGCAGCCTCGAGTCGGCAGGCAGCCTTCGCCGCTGGGATTGCCGCTGCGGACCTCGGCCTGCCGTACGAGGAACCCGCGACCGTCGACCTCGAGCGGATGGCGCTCTGGTCCCTCCGGGTGACGGCCGATGCGGCCGATGGCGCCGCGGTCCTGGGCGACGTCGCGGTACTTGAGACGATCTGGGATCGAGCCCGGCACGCCGTCGACCGCTCGAGCGCCGAGTCCCTCGATGCTCGGCTCACCGAGCTGCGCGCAGCGGCCGACACGCGCGGCCTCGATGCGATCGTCGTAGCCGCGCGCGCTCTTCTTGGAGATCTCGAAGGCCTACGCAGCCCAGCGCGCTGATCCGTTCCCGGAGACCACATCGGCGGTGGCGTCGGGACCCTGACATCGAGAGGGCGGTGACCGCCGTGCCTGCGCTCGTATTGCAGTCCTCGGACGTCTAGGACGCCTCGTCCCGGATCCCGCTCGTCACTCGTTCTCGCCCGACGACCGGTATCGGGACCTTGGGCGACGGCGTGACCGGGATGTTCATCGGGGCACCCCGTGCCGTCCGCTCGGCGAGGATGGTTCGAAGGACGCGCCAGCCGTCGCGGAATGTCCGGAGGTTCGACGTCCCGGACCGACGCGGTGCCTCCATGCTTGGTACTTCGGCAATGGCGAAGCCGGCTCGCACGGCCCGGATCACGATCTGCGTCTCGATCTCGAATCCGTCGGCGTCGAGATCGAGGCGTGCGATGGCGGAGCGGCGGAGCCCCATGTAGCCATAGCAGAGCTCCGTGAAATTGGTCTGGAAGAGGACGTTGGCAAGGTCCCTCAAGCGCGCGTTGCCGAAGTCGCGCAGCCAGGTGATGTCGGCGCTGCCGCCGCCGCGGAGGTTGCGGGACCCCTTCACCAGGTCCGCCCCGAGCGCCAGCTGTTGCACGTACAGGTCGACGTCTGCGGGGTCCATGCTGCCGTCCGCGTCCATGAGAATGACGAATTCCCCGGCCGCGGCGAGCATCCCGGCTCGCATGGCGGCGCCCTTTCCGGGACGCATTTCATGGATGACGGCAACGTCGGGGGTGATCGTGCGCGCGACGGCGAGCGTGTCATCAGTCGAAAGGCCGTCCACGACGATCACTTCGTCGACGATGGAGGGCATGCGACGGAGGACCCAGCCGATGTTGAGGGCTTCGTTCTTCGCGGGGATGACGACGCTGACCCCGGGCGTCGGGAGAGACGAGTTCATATGATCTGCTCGGGCACTAGATTGGTCGGGACACGCTGGTGCAGCGGGTTGTGGGCCAATGGCGAACCCCCCCTTTGCAACTGGTCGATACGGGATGACCACCGTGGATTCGGCCGGCGGAGTGATAGGACGAAAGTACTACGGCCGTTTGCGCATTCTGGCCGATCGGTGTACTCATTGTCTAGACGTGAAGCCACGGAACCGCGTCGTCCCGGTGACACCTGTCACCGGTTACCGTGACCCGACGTGACAGGGACCCACTTGTGCCGCAGACTGCCCGCCGTGACCCAGAAGCCCGCTCGGAAACTTGATCGGCCTGAGGTCGTCTGGGAGCTGCTCGACGCGTTACGCGTGGGGACGACGCTCGCGGAGAGCCTCCGCCGCGCTGGCGTCTCCTCGTCGACGTTTTACCGAGAGCGCCGGCGGTCGGAGCTGTTTCGTGGACTGATCGAACAGGCAGAGGCGGAGGGACGATCTCGGCAGGCTGCCGGCCTGCCGCCGCGCTTCCCGACCGCCGAGCCAGCCGGCCGAACCATCGCCGCGACCCGGCCGCCTCTGGTTGGACTGCTCCGGGGAGGGTCGACCGACGCCGCGTCGACGACCGTCGTCGTGGCTCTACCTTCGGTGGCCGCCGATGACGGCGCCGGCATGGGGGACATGGTGCCTGCAGTCCGTGGGCAGCGCCCGATCTGGAGCGCGCGGTCATTCCTCACGGGCCTGGAGGGGCGCCTGACTCGCATCTCCAGGATCGAAGCGGGCGAGCGCCGCGCCACGGCGCAGGTCCGTAACGCCGATGCGGCCAGCCTCGGCATTCACTGGCTGCCGCCGCAGATTGCCTTGGTTCTCCAGGTCGCGGTTGCGGTCGTGCTGGCGGGCAGCCTGTCGTTGCCGCTCGGCATCGCCGCACTCGCGGCGGTGTACCTCTTCGCTGCATGGAAACTCGGCGGCCACGCGTTCCATCGGGCGCCGGCGACGCGCGGTGGGGTGGCAGCGCTCGATGTCCCGGCACCGTCTCACGTGGATGCGACTCACGACCTGAAGTGGCTGGAGGGGACCCTCGCCCAGCGTCCGCAAGCGAGAAAGGACAAGTGACCCCGCCCCAGCCCGGGGCGGCCCGGACCGGCTTGGCTGACGCACAGGACGGCCGCTCGCGGGAGCTGGCCGTGGTGATCTGCGCGTATACCGCGGATCGCTGGAAGGAGATCGGCGCGGCGGTTCGATCGGCCCTCGATCAGGGAGACCTCGAAACGCGTGTCATCCTCGTCATCGATCATGCGCCGGACCTGCTCGATGCGGCCAGGTCGGAATTCATCGACCCACGAATCGTCGTCACGCCCAACACCGGGCCGCGTGGACTCAGCGGTGCGCGCAACACGGGTGTGAGCCTCGCCCAGACCCCGATCGTGGCGTTCCTGGACGACGACGCCACGGCGGAGCGCGACTGGGCCACCCGACTGCTTGCCTGGTATGACGACGAGGCGGTCTTGGGGGTCGGGGGGGCGAGCCTTCCGATCTGGAAGACCACCCGCCCGACGTGGTTCCCAGAAGAGTTCGACTGGGTGGTCGGCTGCACGTATCGCGGGATGCCACGCGGCCCGGCACCGGTCCGGAACGTCATCGGCTCGAACATGTCGTTCCGACGCGAGCTCTTCGGGCTCGTCGGAGGCTTCGACTCGAGCGTCGGTCGCCTCGGAGCGACGCCCGTCGGCTGTGAGGAGACGGAGTTTTGCATCCGGCTGACGACACAGGTCCCTTCGGGCAGGATCATGTACGACCCATCCGCGCGCGTGCGGCATCACCTGCCCAGAGAGCGGGAGAGGTGGCGGTACTTTCGATCACGCTGTCTCGCGGAGGGGCGTTCGAAAGCGATCGTCGCGCAGCTGGTCGGCCGCCAGCGCGGTTTGGCGTCAGAGCGCGCCTACGCGACCCGGACGTTGCCCGCGGGCGTCCTGCGCGCTGTGCGCGAGGCCATCCAGTCGCGTCGGCCTGCCCCGCTTGCGCGAGCGGGGACGATTGTCGCGGGGCTCGCCCTGACGAGCGCCGGATACGTCGCCGGCCGCCTTCGGGTGCGACGTCATGAAGACCGGCTGCAGCCCGCTTCACGGGATCAGCGGTGAGCATGCGTGCGCCGAGCGCAGGCACGCCGCTATCGGCGCTGACCGCCGTCATCCCCGTCCGCAACGCCGAGCGATTCATCGACGACTGCCTTCGCTCGGTGCTCGACGAGCACCCCGCTGCCGTGATCGTGGTCGACGGGCTCTCCACCGACAAGACGGTCGAGATTGCGAAGGGCTACGGCGTACCCGTCCTCAGCGACGGCGGGCTCGGTGTGGCCGCCGCGCGCCTCATCGGCGCCGAGGCAGCCTCCACCGAGTGGGTGGCGCTCATTGACGCGGATGTCGTGCTTCCACCCGGCTCGTTGCGACAGCTCTTCGAGGAGGTCCAGACTGGCGGGTACTCCGCGCTCCAGGCTGGCCTGGAGAGCACATCCGGACCCGGGTACTGGGGACGCGCCCTGGTCGATCATCATCGTTCCGGCCGCAGTCGGTACTGGTTTGGGCTGGTGGCGACGATCTTCGAGCGGTCGACGCTTCTCACCCAAGGGCTTGATGCGAGCTTCGCGTCCGGCGAGGACATCGAGATCCGTTGGCGACTCGAGCGCTCGGGAGCGAAGATCGGGGTCTCGGACGCCGTGGTCGTGGAGCACCGTTTCGCCGATACCTTTCAGTTCGCGCTCGGCCAGTTCCTCGCCGATGGCGCCGGGCTGGCTCGGATGGCGATGAAGCACGGGTGGCGCGCCCTCCCGCTGCTGGCTCTGCCATCCGCGGCCGCTCTGCGCGGAGCTGCCCTGAGCCTCATCCGTCGCCAGCCCCGGTGGATCCCGTACTACGTGGTGTTCCTGGCGGCGAACAGCTTCGCGATTGGACGGCAACTGCTTCGCCAGATCCGACGCCGAGGATGAAGCCGTCCTCAGCGACCCGCGCTGTTCACGCCCTGTCGAATCCGACTGCTCTCGTGAGGCAGATGGGCGGAGGACAGGCAGAGGTCATGTTCAGCGGGATCGGCCTCATCGCCGGCCGCGTGGCCGCCATGGGATTGGGATTCGTCTCATGGCTCCTTGCGGCCCGCCTCTTCTCGCCCGCCGAAGTCGGCCTCGCCTCCGGTCTCGTGTCGGCGATGATGTTGTGCGTCCAGCTCGCCCTGCTCGGGATCGGGTCGGCCGCGATTGCGGCGTTCCCGCGCCATCGCAAGGCGCCCGACCGGCTGTTCAATACCGGTGCGACGTCCGTGGTGATGACGAGCGGGCTGGTCGGGGTCGGCTTCCTGGCTCTGGCGGCGTTCGCGCTCGAGGAGCTTCGGGTCGTCGCCACCGCCGGCTACGCCGCGGCGTTTCTCGCCATGACCGTGTTCGGCACGCTCAACACGTACTACGACTACGTCTCGATCGCGATCCATCGCGGCGCACAGATCCTCCTGCGCAACACGGCATTCGGGCTCGTGGTGATCATCGCCATCGCGCTGGTGTGGGGGACGAGCGGCTTGCCCGGCAGCCTCGCGATCATCGTGGGCTGGGCGGTCGCAGGCCTCGTCGCGTGCCTCCTTGCGCTGATGCAGCTCCGGCGCGGCGCGATGGCATTGCGGCCGCGCGCGGCGTTCGAGCGGCCCATCGTCCGCGATCTCGTTCGGGAGGGGATCCCCAACTGGATGCTGACGCTCACGGAGCGTGCGCCCGCGTTGATCCTCCCGATTCTGGTGACGGAGCTGCTCTCGCCGACGACGAACGCATTCTGGTACGCGGTATGGATGATGGGATGGGTCGTACTCATCGTGCCGATCTCGATCGGCCAGACCCTGTTCGCCGAAGCGAGCCAGCATCCGGATGCGATCGGTCCGGCGGTGTCCCGCGCCGTCCGCTCTTCACTGGTGATCGGCCTCATCGCCGCCGTCGGCCTCGCGCTCGTCGCCGACGTTGCGCTGGGCCTGCTGGGGCCCTCGTACGCGTCCGCGGGCGCATTCCCGCTCCGGATCCTCGTCGCCAGCGTGATCCCCGTGTCGGTGATCCAGATGTACTACGCCGTGTGTCGGGCGCGTGGTGCGCTTCGGGAAGCCGTGCTCACTGGAGCGGGTTCCGGGGCGGTGGCGCTCACCATCACCATGCTCGGCGGCGTTGGGTGGGGACTCATCGGCATGGCGGTGGGGTGGCTCGCCGTCCAGGGTGTGGCCGCCGGCTGGGCCGCGCTCAGGATCCGAGCGCTCGTTTCTCGACCGATCCCGGAACGGATCGCGCCCGCCTGAACCGGCCGGCCAGCGGCCTCGCAGACCGGCCATGCCACCTCATGAGGCGGCTCGTGACGTGACCTTCGTCGTCCACGCCGACCTCCGCCAGGGTCCGACCACCGTGATCACTCGCCCACGCCCCCGCGTGGAGATACGACGCCTCCGCGGTTCGTGCTCAGCTGCCAGCGCTCGGCGGCGTGAGCGTGCCGACGGCATTCGCTGACTTTCGCCGCGGCTCGAGCGCGAGCTGCACATCGCCGACGATGAGAACGTTCAGCGGCCCGCGGCCGCCTCGGGCCTTTCGCGGACGCCATCGATCATGCAGCATAGGTGACGCATGGTCCCGAACGAACGTCCGCGTCGCGCCGGTACCGAGGGTCGTTCGATGCCCCGTCGAACGGTACGATTGGTGGACTACCGCATCGACCGCGGCTCTGTCAGGCTCGGCGCCAGCGGTCGGCACGCCCGGCTCTCGTGCCGCCGGACTTCCTCCGTATGAGCAAGGGTGCCGTGCGCTACAAGGCCACTCCCCTCGCCGTCCGCGCGCCTGAAAGCCCCCCAGTGCGCCTGTATCGGCGGCTGCCCTCGAGCAGGCTGGCGACGGCGCTGACGACCATCATGGTCGTATTCCTTCCAGCGGTCTTGATCACTCCGCTCCTCATGGCCGACGCGGCTGAGGCACAGCTCTCGGTGAGCCCGACGACGCCGACGGCGGGCGCACGCATCGTGGTCTCCGGGACGAGATTCCCGACGGATCTGCGAGGCACGCTGACGCTCGATCGGACCACCACCGTTGGCAAGTTCGCGACGAACGCAGATGGTGAGTTCTCGGTGCGGGTCACCTTGTCCCGCACCTTGTCGTTCGGCGCACACACCCTCGAGGCCCACAGGCGCACCGGGCAGGCCGGCGGCTCGAGCCCGCTCGCCCAGACGATGATCACGATCGCCGATGCGCAGGCGACGGCCACGCCCAGTCCGGCCGCGACGGCACCGCCGACCACCGCCCCGACCGCGATCCCCACGGCCGCCGGCTCGCCGCCGGCCACAGCGGACCCCACGCCGACCCCGGCGCAGACCGCCGCCAGTTCGCAGCCGCCCGCCATCGAGCCACCCCCGTCGACGGCCACGGCGCCGCCGACGCCTGCCAGCAGTCGCTACGTGGCCACCACCGGCCACGACGCCAACCCGGGCACCCTGGCTCAGCCATGGCGAACGCCAGCGCGTGCGGCCCAGGACGCTCCCGCGGGAAGCACGGTCTACCTTCGCGCCGGTACCTATGCGGGTTTCGACGTCACGCGCTCGGGGCTGACGTTCCGCTCATACCCGGGGGAGATCGCCACCGTGAGCGATCCCGGCCGTGAGGATGTGATCGAGTTCAGCGGCGTCACGGCGGGCGCCCTGCACGATCTTGTGGTGCAGGGCAGCACTGCGCAGTACGGCTCCGGCGTGAAGATCAAGGAGTCGGCGGGGATCACCGTCTCGGGGTCGACGATCCGCGACAACCGTACCTGGGGAATCGTCATCGTCCGCTCGTCGGACGTGCGGATCGAGGGCAACCGGATCACGGGCAACGCGAACGGCGTCGAGGAGCGCTACGGCGATGACATTCTGATCAGCGGAAACGAGATCTTCGGCAACACGGCGATGGTTGATGCCGGCCGCGGGAAGCAGGGAATCAACTTCTACAAGTCGACCGGGACGGTCACCGTCATCGGGAACCGGCTCTGGGACAACGGCACCCATTTCGAGGTGTATGGCGCGAGCAACCTCACCATCAGCGGCAACGTCACCTGGAACGGGCAGGTCATGGAGACAGGCACCGACGGTCTCCCTTGTGACGGCAATCGGTTCATCCGAAACGTGGGCTTCCGCGGCGTCGGCTTCGATGGACGGGCGAATGGAATGATCCTGCGCTGCGCATCGAACATGCTCGTTGCGCACAACACCCTCCACGGCTTCGACCAATTTGCGCTCGATCTCGTCGACGGCACCGCCGGAGTGCCGTATGGCGGCTCGATCGAGAACCTTCGCATCGTGAACAACATCCTGACTGGCGGTCGGGCCTACAGCATCGACAGCGCGCTGCCGGCTTCGGTCAGCATCGACTACAACCTGCTCTACCACGTCGGCTCGACGTCGATCTACGGCAACCATCTCGCCTACGTCGCCGGCATCGGCAACCTCGACTCGCTCGAAGCCTTCGTTGCGGCAACCGGCTTCGACGTCCACGGTCGCTTCGGCGATCCGCGCTTCGTGGACCGCGCTGCCGGAGACTTCCGGCTTACGAACGGATCACCGGCCGTCGACGCGGGGATCAGTGTCCTCGGCGGCGGACACCTCGGGGCCGCTCCCGACCTTGGATGGGCCGAGCTGCGCTAGCGCCGGCGTAGCCCGCTCCGAGGCCGCAGCTCCCGCGCTACGACGCCCAGATTCAGACTGGAACGCACGGATGAGCGCCCCCACCCCGTCGTGAACCGCGGCAGCGACGAGCCAGCCCGCGATGGTCAGGAGCAGACCCACGACTCGAACGCCGTCGACGACATGCGCGGCGGCAGAACGCTCGACCCTCGGCTCCGGCCGAGGATGTGTATACGGCACATCCATTGCCCCAAGCGTAGACCGGGCGGATTATTGGCCGATTAGACCGCGATTAACAATGGCTAATTGGACGTCCGCGGCGCTTGACGTCGGCCGTCCCCATCGAGTACCACTGGGCGCCTACAGACCCTCAGCAGACCCGCCCGCCGGCATGCGTCTGCTTCGTCACGTGGCGGTGCGGTGCAGTCCACATACGGATCCCAACTCATGCGCGGTGCTCGTACCGCCGAACAGATGCCTGTCCGGCTTGCCCACCCGTACCACCCGCAGGTCGCGACCGCGGACGCCCCAAGCCCCGCGCGGGAGTGACGATCGTCGCATGACATTGCCGGCAATCGCCCGGATCGGTCGCGAGCCCACCCAGCTCCCCCTCGCGATCTCGGGCGCGCTCGCACTGGGTGTCGTGGCGGTGGCGTTCGCCCTGTGGTCGACCGGCCTGAACGCGGTGGACCTGAGCCGGATGAACGATCTTGGGCTGATCTCCGTGCTGCCGCCGGTGACGGTCGCGGGTCCGCTGCTCCTGACGATCAGCTTCGCGTTTCACCTCGTCTCCGGGCGGCCGCGGACGTGGCTCATCCTGCTCCACGTCGTGTCCCTGATCGTGATGCTCTACGCCATCCCGATCATCGTGGAGGAAGCGCCCCGCTTCAACGTGACGTGGCGTCACATCGGCATCTCGGATGTCCTCAGCCGCACGCGGGGCATCGATCCAACCATCGACGCGTACTTCAGCTGGCCGGGGTTCTTCGCCCTGAGTGCGCTGCTCACGGAGGTTGCGGGTCGGGAGGTGACCCTCGATCTGGTGGAGTGGGCGCCGCTCGCCTTCAATCTCCTGTACCTCCCCGCGCTCCTGCTCATCCTCCGCGCCGCGTCTGGCGACGAGCGTGTCGTGTGGCTGGGCGCCTGGATCTTCTTCGTCGCCAACTGGATCGGGCAGGACTACTACTCGCCGCAGGCGTTCGCCTACTTCTGCTACCTGCTGATCATCGGCGTCGTCCTGACGTCGTTCGGGCGCGACCCTGATCCCATCTGGCCGCTTCCGCGCGCATGGTTCTGGCCGCGCGACCGCGTAGAGGAGGCGGGTCTCGGCCCGCGACAGCGGGCGGCCCTGTTCGCCATCCTGATCGGACTCTTCGCGGTCGTCACCGCCAGCCACCAGCTCACCCCCTTCGCCATCCTGGGAGTGGTCATCGCCCTCGTCGTTCTGCGGCGGATCACCACCACCGGCCTGCCCATCGTGATGATCGTGATCGTCGGCACCTGGCTGAGCTACATGACCGTGACGTACCTCCAGGGGCACCTCGGCGACATGGTCCAGAGGATCGGCAATGTTGACACCGCCGTCGCCGCGAACCTGACGGATCGATTCGTCGGGAGCGAGCAACACCTCTACGTCCTCGGCATCCGTACCGGAACGACGGTGTTCCTGTGGGGTCTTGCCGGAGTGGGCGTGCTGCGCCGCTTGGCGGCGGGCGATCGGGACTTGACGTGGCCCTTCCTTGCGGCCGCTCCCTTTGCGCTATTCGTCCTTCAGGAATACGGAGGGGAGATCCTCCTCCGCATCTACCTGTTCAGCCTGCCGTTCATGGCGCTGCTGGCGTCCAACGCTGCGATCGGCCATACGTTCCGGCATCGTCGGCTGGCGTTCGCCGGCGTGCTCTTCATCGGCGTCGTGCTGCTGGGGGGGTACCTCGTCAGTCGGTATGGCAACGAGCGCATGGACCTGATCACGCGGGCAGAGCTCACGGGCATGGAGCGCCTGTACGAGATCGCGCCGCGCGGGTCGACCCTCGTGGCCGCGTCCGACCAGGTGTTCTGGCGTTTTCGGGACTACGAGCATTACCGCTACGCAGTCGTGACCGATGAGTTGCTCGAGTCTGACTTCAGCGCGGTCTTCGAACGCCTGGCCGCTTCGCCGAACGGGCACGCCTACCTCGTGCTGTCGCGGGCGCAGCGTGCGGCGTTCGAGCTGCGGCACGGCATGCAACCCGGTGAATGGGATTCACTGGTGCAGGGCGTGGATCGGCTTCCCCTCTCGCGCGTCTTCGCCAACGAGGACGTGACGATCTACGCCTTCACGGAGGAGGGCGGATGACCAACCATCGTCGCCTTGTGGAGCCCATCGCGATGCTCGCGATCGCCGAGGCAACGGAGTTGATCGTCTTCGCCAATGGGCAAGGTCCGATTCGCGTTCTCTTCGGCCTGGCGTTCACGCTGCTCGTCCCTGGCTGGGCCGTCCTGCGGCTCATCCGCCTGGAGACCGACCTGCTGACGTGGCTGGGCCTGGCGGTCGCCGTCAGCTGCGCCGTGGACATCGGGGTGTCGCTGACCCTGCTCTACCTCGAGGCCTGGTCCATCCAGCTCGCCGTGACGCTTCTCGTCGTGATTGTCATGGTGCTCATTGCGCTCGACCTGCCATTCATCCATGACCGCATCCGAATGGCGGCGGCGACGACCGTGATCCGGCTGAATCGCGGGCGCACACAGTGACGGTGACCATCCCCGAGCTGGTTCGCAGCGCGGCTGAGTCGTTCACGCTCGACTTCCGCTCGACGACCGCCTCCCTCGTGGCCATCATCGCTCTCGTGCTCCTGCTGACCGTGCGCGAGATTGCGCGGGCACGCGGTGGGAGGCATCGGACCGAGCGACTCGACACGCTGGGTGTCGCGGTCTGGCCGCTCCTCCTGGTCTTCGGCGTGACGGTCGTCACCCGCATGCTGGAGCTCCTGTGATGGGCGGCCTCGATCGCATGCGTGCGGTCTCTCCGGCGGCGGCCGTCGCCGTCGGCTACGGCGCCGCGCTGGCCGTGGCGGAGCTCGCCCTCGTCCAGGGCGGCCTGTTGGCTGGCGCGGCCTGCCACGCTGTTCTGCTCATCGTCCTCCTCGCTCATCACCTCGTCGCTCCCGTCACGGCATACCACTCCCTCCTCGTCGGCCTGGCGCTCCTTCCGATCGTGAGATTGGTGAGCCTCACCGTGCCGATCCTGGGGATTCCGTACCTGGCCTGGCATGTCATGGTCGCGATCCCGATCGCTGTCGCGGCAGGGCTGGCCATCCGCTCGGAGCAGATCGAGCCGAGGCTGATGGGCCTTGGCGCTCGCTTCGACGCGGTCTTCCAGCTCGCGGTCGCCGCGGTCGGGATCCCACTGGGACTCCTCGCATGGCTCGCACTCCGTCCGCGGCCGGTCATCTCCGGGGTCGATCCCGTCCAGGTCGTGTTGGCCGGCATTGTCGGCGTGCTTTTCATTGCCGTCGTCGAAGAGGTCGTGTTCCGTGGTGTGCTCCAGGGGGTTGCCCTGCGCGCTCTCGGCTCGTCTGTGGGCGCGGTCTCCGTCAGCGCGTTTGCCTATGCCTCGATGTCGATCCCGTCGGGCTCGCCCGGCTTCGTCCTCGTCATGCTCGGCGCTGCAGCGTTGTTCGGGTGGATCGTCGAGGTGACCGGGTCGCTGGGGGGCGTGATCGGGGCGCATGCGCTGCTGGCGGTCGGCATGCTCGTGGTCTGGCCCGCCATCCTGGGAGGCTTGTAGTGGCGCCGAGCCCGCGTCAGCGAATGCGGATGCGCGTCGGTGTCGTGGCCGCCGTGCTGGTGGTCGCGCTCGTGGCGGGCGCCATCGCCCTGTCGGGGATCCTCGCCGGTGCGCCGCTGCCGCTCCCAACGGCAGGCAGCAGTGGCCAGACCGTCTACGCCGTGGGGGACATGGCGGGAAGGGACGGGAGGGGATCGGCCGTCGCGGACATGATCGGCAACCGCAATTTCGATGCGCTGATCACGCTGGGGGACCACGCCTACGAACACGGGAGCCTCGAGGAGTTCGAGGCGTTCTACCGCCCGACGTTCGGGAGGTTCGACGATCGTGTATACCCCAGCCCGGGCAATCACGACTACGCCACCGATGGTGCAGCGGGATACTTCACCTACTTCGGTGAACGGGCGCGGAACTTCCCGGATCGGCCGTACTACGCCTTCACGCTCGGCGCCTGGCGGGTGTACTCGCTCAATTCGGAAATCGACCAGGCCCTTCCCGGCAGCGACATGTACGAGTGGCTGCGGAACGACCTCGCTCGCTCGTCCAGCCCGTGCATCGCCGCGTACTGGCACAAGCCCATGTTCACGGTGGGACGCAAGGAGAACGACGAGGGTCGCATGCAGCTCGTCTGGAACCTGCTGGCCATCAATGGCGCCGACATCGTCCTCGCGGGCCACGACCACAACTATCAGCGCTGGGAGCCGATCGACGGGATGACGTCGTTCGTCGTTGGCACCGGCGGCAGGAGCCGCTATCCGATCGAGCGCAGGGATCCCCGCGTGGCGTACGCGACCGACAGCACGTACGGCGCGCTGATGCTCGAGCTCGGCGACCGCGGGGCTCGATACGAGTTCGTGAGCGACGAGAATCGCACGCTGGACGCGGGCGAGCTTGGCTGCCGCTCGAAGGGGCAGCCGGCCGCCGATCGACCGGCCGCGCCGACGGACGTGCAGGTCTCTCTCAACGGCACCGAGGCATCTCTCTCCTGGCAGCCGGCGGCCGCCGGCTCCAACGCCGTCATCGGCTACCTTGTCTACCGCGGGACGACGCCGATCGGGTTCACCGAGGATCCTGCGCTCGTCGACGACGAGTTCCCGCCGGGCTCCTCCGTCCTGTACACCGTGCGCGCCGTCGACCGATACGGGATCCGATCGGAGCGAAGCATCGCCGCGCACGCCGGGATCGAGCGCGGATTCACGGACTTCCAGTGGGCCCCGCTTGACGAGAACCCGTCCTCGCCGACGGCGGACAAGCCGCAGAGCAAGCTGTGGTATGCGGACGAGACATGGTGGGGGATCCTCTGGGCGACCGAGGTCGACGGGGTGTCGGTGCCGCCCAGCTACTACATCCATCGCTTCGACCGCGCGTCTCAGGGGTGGATCAACACGGGAACAGCGGTCGATGAACGGGATCGCAGCCACGCCGACGCGCTGTGGTCACCCGACGTTGGCAAGCTGTTCGTGGCCTCAGCGTCCGCGGGCGGCGCCGCGAAGCTCTACCGATACACGTTCGAGAGCGGAGCCTACGCTCTCGACGATGGCTATCCCGTCCGCATGACGGAGTCGGGGTCGGAGTCCATCAGCATCGCACGGGACTCGACGGGAGTCCTGTGGGCCACCCTCACCCAGCTCCCCGACGGAGCCGGGGCATGCGTCGATGGACAGGAATGCACGGTCAGGGTCATGCACAGCCTCGACCGCGACTACCGATGGACGCCGGCGACGACGATGACAGACGGCATCGTCAGGCCGGACGACATCTCCGCCGCAGTCGCGCTCGGGGACGGCCGGATCGCCGTCGTGTGGTCGAACCAGCTCCTCGGCGGTTTCGTCGCGGCGATCCGCGAGGACGGCGATCCGGATACCGCGTGGTCCAGTGAGACGATCAACGTCGCCCCGCGCGCCTCGGACGACCACATCAATGTCAAGACCGACGCGTCCGGGCGCCTCTACATGGTCGTGAAGACCTCGCTCAACGACGAAGCGAACGGATCGCCCGATGCGCCGCTCGTCGTCGTCTGGATCCGTGAGCCCGGGGGCAACTGGCGTTCCGCGACCGCCTGGGAGACCCGCGACGACGTGACGCGCCCCCAGCTGGTGGTCGACGAGAAGCTCGAGCAGATCATCGTCGTCGCTGCCCAGCCCGGGGACGGCGGCGCCATCGTGTACAAGACGGCGTCTCTCGCGGACCTGTCGTTCGACTCCGGCCTCGGGGTGCCCATCCTCGTCGCCGGCAAGATCAACAACCCGACGACCACGAAGCAGTCGGTGAGTCTCCAGGACGGTGTGCTGATCCTCGCCGGCGACTCACCGACCCGCACGTACTGGCACGCAATCATCCGGCTCGACGACGCCGATCAGCCTGTCCCGGCTCCGTGAACGGGCGAATGGCGGAAGTGCCGCTCCCCGCGGGGCTTCGTGTCATGCTCGACGGCGACGAATGGCTGATGTCCGCCGCGCTCGATGCCCTCGACCCGTTTCCGGCCCGAGCGCCGGTGGTCGCGGCGGAGGCAGTGAGAGACGGCGGCCTGGTCATCCGGAGCGCGCCCGCCACCGCTGCAGGTCGATTCCGGGAGCTCCAGCTGCTCGCGAGTGACGGCCACGTCACTGGCCACGATGGCGAACGGCTGTGGATGCTCGACGGGACAGCTGGGTGCTCGGTTCCTCCGCTGGGCCACACCGACGACGTGGCGATGACGATCGAGGCCGGCTTCCCGGTGGCGCGTGCCTTCCGCTCCGTCGTCCGCCCCTGGTTGCAGCTCGCAGCTGTCGAACGCGGCGGGGTCGCCATTCACGCGTCGTGCGTCGAGGTGGACGGCAGAGCGGTGCTGGTCGCAGGGTGGTCGGAGAGCGGCAAGACGGAGACCGCCCTCGCGCTCATGGAAGGCGGGGCGTCATTCGTGTCGGATAAGTGGACGCTCGGGACGCCTGGCCTGCGGGCGGCGGCGTTCCCCATCGGCGTCGGCGTTCGCGGCTGGGTGTTGCGCTTTCTCCCGACTCTGCGCGGGCAGCTACCGTTCGCGGCGCGCGCCCAGCTGCGTGTGGCGGCGGCTGGCAAGTTCCTCGCCTCGCCCTTCGGCCGCTGGCGGGGAGGCGGGCGTCTCCGGCGCCTTGCGACCGAGGCTGCCATGCGCTCCGTTGCGCTCGCGGACCGGGCAGCCCTGCGTCCGAGTGACGTGCGGCACGTCTACGGCGACCGCGCCGATCCGGCGCGCGAATTGCCGATTGCACTCATTGCCGTGCTCCGAACGCGGCCGGGCACGTCGATCGAGGTGGCCGACGGCGATGTCGATCGACTCAGCCGGCGGCTCGCCGTGTCAGCGTTCACGGAGCGCAGCGAGTTCATGGCGCTCCAGCAGCGGGCGGCCTACGCCGAAGCGCGGACCTTCGATGTCGCGGGTCAGATCGAGGGCGATCGGCGCGCCCTCCACCGGTTGCTCGACGCCACGCCCGTCGTGGAGGTCAGCGCACCGTTTCCGACCGACCCCCGGCGGGTGGCAGATGCGCTGATGGCAGGCCTGTGAGGGCATCCGGGGAACGCTTCGAGGTCTGTCCTGGCATCGCGGTCGACATCCTCGGTGACGATGCGACCCTGCGCCATTTCCGAGCCGAGTACGGCTCCGCCCGGGTGCCCCTCCAGGCCGACAGCAGGGCGTCGATGCGAGTCTCGATCATGCTCGGTGGACCGCCATCCGGACCGATGGACGCCCCCGGTGTGATCGTCGGATCGCACAAGACGGTCTCCTGGCACGCCGTCGTCGGCCCGCCCGACCCCACCCGGATCGATGTCACGATCACCCTGCGCGGGCGGCCGCACTCGTTTGGCCTGTCGCTGATCCAGGGATATCTCGTCGAGCCGCTGATCTCGGTGGCGGCAGCGGCGGCGGGTGGGGTGCTGTTGCCCTCGGCCGCGATCGTGCAGGGTCATGGTGCCACGATCCTGTTGGGCCGATCCCGCAGCGGGAAGAGCTCGGTCAGCGCTCGAGCCGCGGCGGCCGGTCTGCAGGTGCTCGGCGACGACCAGGTCCACCTCGATCCGGCGGGCACGGTCTCCCGCTATCCTCGCCGCTTCCGCTTATACGACGACCTCTCGGCCACTGCCCCCGACGCCTATCGCCGGCTGCCCGCACGTGCCCGCCGCGCGCTTGCCATCAGGCGGATCATCCGCATTGCGACCCTGGGCTACGTGGCTCCGTCCCTGCCCATTTCACCGGGCGACCTCGGTGCGGCGGTCGCCAATGCCTCGAGGATCTCGCGCGTCGTTGTGCTCGATCGGGTCCCGACGGCGCAGCGGGTCGAGCTGGCGGCGCTGTCCGCGGGCGAGGCCGTGGAGCATGCCATGGGAGTCCTCGACGACCAGCGGCGGCATCTTCGTGCCCTCGGCGAGCGTTGGCCGATGTTCCTCGATGAGACCCGTCGCAGGGAGGCGCACGTGCTGCGGGGCCTGCTCACAGGCGTGACGGTGGAGCGCATCCGCATCCCCGATGCCCTCGGAGCGGCTGCCGCCGTCGACGCCGTATGGCAGCAGCTGATGGGCGCGGCAGATCGGCGCGACGCACCGGAACCAGCGACCGAGGGGGATGGGCAGTAGTACGAATGTGCTATACGATGAAGGGAGTGTCCGAGTTTCCGAGTCGATGGCTCCAGGCCGGTGTTGCCCTGGTCCTTGGCGCCACCCTATTCGCGTCATCCTCCGCACCCGTCCGTGCCGCGCCGGTGGAGGCTGGGTACCGTGACTTCAGCTACTCCGCGAGCGGTGTATCGGCGCCAACCGGGGAAAAGCCGCAGAGCAAGCTCTGGCACCACGATGGCTTCTGGTGGGGTGCCCTCTTCAGCCGGGCATCGGACGCCTACAACATCTTCCGGCTCGATTGGGGTTCCCAGACCTGGTCGGACACGGGTGTCGTGATCGACACGCGCAACGCGGTCCGTCTCGACGCCCTGTCGGATGGCTCGCGCCTCTACGTGGCCTCCGCCGGCAAGACGGCGTCGGGCGATTCGGCCCAATTTCGCCGGTTCTCCTATAACGCCAGCACCGACACGTATACCCTCGACCCGGGGTTCCCGGTGACCATCGTCAGCGGTGGGATGGAGGCCGGCGTCATCGACAAGGACACGAGCGGCACCGTGTGGTTCACGTACACCCGTTCGAACGCCGTGTATGTCACTCGGACGTCCGGCAGCGACCTGACGTGGATCACGCCGTACGTGATCCCGGTGCCGGGCGCGAACAACCTCACGTCGGACGACATCTCCTCGGTCGTGGCCTATGACGGGAAGATCGGGGTGATGTGGAGCAACGCGAACGACTGGGCCATGCACTTCGCGTACCACCCTGACGGCGCCCCGGACTCGGCCTGGACGCTGAACACGGCGGTGCAGGCGCCGGAGTACTCGGACGACCACCTCAACCTCAAGTCGCTCCAGACCGACGGCTTCGGACGGGTCTACGCGGTGACGAAGACGTCGCTCAACGCGTCGAGTGCGCCGCTCATGCTGGTCCTCATCCTCGACCAGAACGGCGGCTGGCAGCGGCGCACCTTCGGCACGGTGGGGAACGACCACACGCGGCCCTTGCTCCTCATCGACCGCCAGAACCGCCAGCTCTACGTGTTCGCCACGTCTCCCTGCTGTAGCGGAGGCACCATCTACTACAAGCAGACCTCGCTGGACAACCCGAGCTTCGCCTCGGGCCTGGGCACGCCATTCATCGAGAGCTCGACCGACACGAACGTCAACAACATCGCGTCGACGAAGCAGCCCCTCGACGGCTCGACCGGCCTGGTCGCCATCGCGGGCGACGATCACACGAAGTTCTACCTCCATAACGCCCTCACGCTTGGCGCCGATACCACCCCGCCCGACACGACGATCACCTCCGGCCCGTCGGGCGAGGTCGGCTCCACCACCGCCACCTTCGACTTCATCTCCTCGGAGCCCGGCTCGACCTTCGCCTGCTCGCTCGACGGCGGCGCGTTCGGCGCCT
>DASVEQ010000117.1:0-14131 GCA_036380455.1 Candidatus Limnocylindria bacterium
GTGTGGGACCATCATTCTTCAGAGCCCGTCGAGGGAAGAGGATGGTCGCGGCGACCCGAGCGGCCGAGGAAGGCCCGCGCCATGGTTGGCCCGCATGGCTTCGCCGCGCGGCATTGCCGGTGGCGTTTGGTGCGGCCGCGCTGACGGCACTCCTCGGCTCGTCCTGGGTGACGAGCGCTCCACCTGAGCTGCGCGTTTCGACCATCGCGATGAGCGCCGCGTATCTCGTCACCGGCTACGTCGCGCGCCGCCGGCTGATCTCACGGCGAGTCGGCTCTCTCTTCTTGATCGCTTCATTGGCATTCCTGTTGTCCGTCTTCCAGGGATCGGACCTGCCCCCGTACCAGGGATCGGACGTGCCGTTCCTGATCGGCTTGGGCTTTGTCGCTCAGCTGATGGGGACGTCGCTGCAGGTGTTCCTGCTGCTGACCTTCCCGGAGGGGAAGCTCCGCAGCCGTCAGCAGGCCGCCGCCATCGTCGTCGTGCTCGGCCTGATCGCCCTCGCATACGCCACCTTCATCGCCGTGTTCGACGCGACGCAGGCCGGCCTCAGCGAAGCCGCGAATCCCTTCCATCTGCCGGCGACGGCACCGATCGCCGGTGCGCTCGCGGGCCTGGCGACCCTGGCCCTCGGAACTGCCTTCCTGGCGATCGCCGTGCTCCTCGTGAGCCGATGGCTGCGGAGCAGCCGCCCGGCTCGGCGCACACTGGCGCCGGTCGTCGTCGCCGGCTGCCTCAGCTCCGGAATCGGTGTCACGGCGATGCTCATCGGCTCCAGCCTGTCGAGGGATGCGGCGGTAGCTCTGATCACCGGACAGACGGTCGCATACGCGGCGGTCCCCCTGGGATTCCTCCTCGGCCTCCTACGCCTGCGCATCGCGCGCGGGACCGTGGCCGATGTCATCGTCGAGCTTGGCGATACGCCGGCGCCGAAGCGGCTCACCGAGGCGCTGGGCGGTGCGCTGGGCGACCCGACGTTGGAGGTCGTGCTCTGGTCGCCTGAGCATGAGGCGTACGTGGATGCGGATGCGGTGCCGATCGATCTCGACTCCGTTGATCTCGGAAGGGCGGTCACCCGGCTGGAGCGTGACGGGCGGCCCATGGCCGCGGTCCTCCACGACCCGGCGCTGGCAGAGGATCCCGGGCTCGTCGCAGCCATCGGAGCCGCGCTGCGGCTCGCCGTCGATAACGAGCGCCTGGCCGCCGAGGTCCGCTCGCAGCTCGAGGAAGTGCGTGCCTCGCGGGCCCGGATCGTCGAGGCCTCCGACGCTGAAAGGCGACGGGTGGAGCGCAATCTCCACGATGGCGCTCAACAGCGTCTCGTGGTGCTGTCGCTGGCCCTTCGTCGCGCGCAAGCCCAACTGCCCGACGAGGCCGGACCGGAACTCACGGGAACCCTTGCGGACGCCACCGAGCAGCTGAAGGCGGCACTGGCCGAGCTCCGCCAGCTTGCCCGAGGCATCCATCCAGCGATCCTGGCCGAAGCCGGCCTGCTGGCGGCGCTGAAGTCGCTTGCGCGCGAGTCGCCCGTTCCCGTGGCGCTGCGAGTCGATCTGCCCGGACGGCTGCCGGAGCCGGTGGAAGCCGCCGTGTACTTCGTTGTCTCGGAAGCACTGGCCAACGTCGCGAAGTATGCGGGCGCCGACCAGGTGGAGGTATCAGCGGGGATCGAGGGCGAACAGCTCCGGATCCAGATCGCCGATGACGGTCGCGGGGGAGCGGATCCGATGTCGGGCTCGGGTCTCCGCGGGCTGGCCGACCGCGTGGCTGCGCTCGGGGGCCGGCTGGACGTCCGTAGCCCCGTCGGGGCAGGAACTCAGGTGCTTGCGACGCTCCCGATCGCCCGATAGGGCGGATCACTGACGGGAAGTCCCTGCGGCAGCCGCCAGCCCGAGTAGGGGGAACCCCAGCAACGGATCTCGGGATGGCTCCGATGAGCGCTGGCACCGTGCCGATCACCCTTCCGCCATGGGGCAGCATCCGCGTTCACGCGGTGCCCCCGACAGGAGGACTGCTCATGACTCCCGCGATCGAGGCCGAGGGTCTGACGAAACGGTATGGCGACGTGGCCGCACTCACTGACGTGACGCTGCGGGTGCCGGCCGGTTCGGTGTTCGGGTTTCTCGGGCCGAATGGCGCCGGAAAGACGACTGCGCTCAAGATCCTGGCGGGGCTCAGCCGGGCCACGTCCGGAAGCGCCACCGTCGGTGGCGTGCCGGTGACAGTTCAGGGCGCCCATCGGGCCCGCGTCGGCTACCTGGCCCAGGAACCGCGCTTCTACGGCTGGATGTCCGGGCGCCAGACGCTGGCCTACGTGGCGAGCTTCTTCCCGCATGGGAGCAGGCGGCGTGGTATCGACGATCTCCTCGAGCTCGTCGGGCTCGCCGATGCCGCCGACCGGGCGACGAAGACGTACTCGGGCGGCATGCGACAGCGCCTGGGGATCGCCCAGGCCCTGGCCGGCGACCCGGCGGTCGTGCTGCTCGACGAGCCGGCTGCCGCGCTCGACCCGCTCGGGCGTCGCGACGTGCTCGATCTCATGAAGAAATTGCGTGGCGAGACGACGGTCTTCTACTCGACGCACATCCTCGACGACGTCCAGCGAGTCAGCGACCACGTCGCCATCCTCGACCACGGCCGCCTCGTGGTGAGCGCCCCAACTGCCACGCTGATGGGCGAGTTCAAGGCGGCGACCATTCGCGTCGCGCTCCTGGGAGCCGACGAGGCGACCGAGTCAGGGCTCAGCGCCCTGCCGGCAGTCGCCGACGTCGCGGCGATTGGTCGCGCCGGCGACGAATGGCGCTACGACGTCACCCCGTCCAACGGGATTGTTGGCGCCCAGGCGGCCGTGATGCGCTTCGCCGCTGACGCCGGGCTGACGGTCGTCGTCAACCGCCAGGAATCGCTGAATCTCGAGGAGGTCTTCCTCCACATCGTGAACAAGGAGCGTGCGGCATGACTGCCACGGCCACGAATCCAGGACTCAGTGCCACGAATCTCGGTCTGCTCGGCTTCGGGCCGTTCGTGCGGAAGGAGCTGTCGGAGTGGTGGCAGCGACGCGCGATCCTTGCCACCTTCGGCGCGGTCACCGTCCTGGGCCTCATCGGCACCCTCGCCACCAGGATCGACCAATGGCTGACCGGCCTTGCGCCGGGCGCGGCCCAGCTCGATCCGACGATGAACGTGCTCGGCGCGCTGTTCGACCAATGGATCCTGTTCGCCGCGATCTTCGCCAGCATCGGCCTGCTCATCCAGGAACGGAGCACCGGCACCCTGGCCTGGACGTTGTCCAAGCCGATCTCACGAACCTCGCTGCTGCTCGCGAAGTGGTTGGTGGCCGTGGCCATGCTGAGCATCTTCGCCCTCGTCCTGCCGCTGGCCGTCAGCGTCGGCGTCGCGACCTGGGCGTACGGCAGCGTGCCGGACCTCGGGCGCGTGGCGACGCTCGGCGGCGTGCTCATCGCCGTGCCAGCGTTCTACGTGGCCTTCAACCTTGCGCTGTCGACGCGTCTCAACAGCCAGGCCGGCGTGGCGGCCATCGGGGCCGGGGTCGCCATGGTCCCGCTCCTCCTCGGCGGCCTCCTGCCGGTCCTGGTGGAGCTGTGGCCCACCTCCATGAGCTCGGTCGCCATGGCGATGGCCGGCGGCGAGGAGGCCCACTTGCCGACGATCCTGAGCTGGGCGGTCGTGGTGATCGGCCTGGGCATCGCAGGGCTCCTCATCTTTCAGCGGGAGGACATGTAGCCATGCGACCAGCCGACCCGGATCGGCGCATCCGCGCGGCAGTATCCCTCTCCCTGCTGGTGCTCGTCGGTGCGCTGGCCGGTTGTGTCCAGGGCCAGGGCCCCGTGACCAGCGAGTCCCGGGAGGTCGGCGCCTTCAGTCGCATCGAAGCCTCCGCCGGCATTGGCATCGTGGTCCACGTCGGCCCATCGGAGGCCATCGAGGTGAGTGCGCAGGAGAACCTGCTGCCGATGATCGCGACGGACCTGCGCGGCGATACCCTCAGCATCGAGGCAAGCGAGGACTTCACGACTCTCGAACCGGTCACCGTCACGGTCGTCATCCCGGCGCTGGACGGCATCACCCTCAGCGGCGGCTCGCAGGCTGTGATCGATGGCCTCGACGCCGCGAGCCTCGAGCTGCGGATCCGCGGCGGTGCGCAGGTCACGGCTGCTGGATCGGTGGGCAGCGTGACGCTGCAAGCTGATGGGGGAGCGACGGCCAATCTCGAGGACCTCTCGGTCCGAGTCGCCACGGTATCGATCGACGGCGGGGCGACAGCGACCCTGACGGCCTCGGATGAGGTCGCTGGGACGGCGGCGGGCGGATCTCGTCTGACCGTCCTTGGCGACGCCGTCGTTTCGGTTGAAGAGAGCGGAGGATCGGAGGTCGCTCGGGGAGGGTGAATCCGCGACCAAGCGCAATGGCGCCTGCCGACCCGACCGGGAGACCGGTTGCGCGGCAGGCGTCGTCGCATGTGGCACATGCCCGGTCCCCGATGCCGCCCAATCGGGCTAACCCTGACGCAGAAGGATGGCTTACTCCCCTATGGGTTCCGTCCCTCGACGGGCGTCGGCCTTCCGCCATGAGCTGCGCGTCAGCGGGGCTGCCTGCAGCGAGCAAGCGTCTTGCCGCGGGTCGGTCGTCAACGTTGTCGGGTCAGCCCGGATGCACATTCTGGTGGGCGCCCCGATGGCGATCCTGGAGCAGCCGCAGATGCTCTACGCCAACGCCGGCGCTGCCGGCCGGGACATCCGAGGGAGTGTCAGGAAATGGGCAACGTCGCGGCTGAGACCCTTTTCCAATTGGCGATCGCGATGCGGGCCGCCTATCCACATCGTAGCTCGTACGACCGAGGCTCGGCGTTGACCATCGACCTGGCCCTCGCACTCGGGGAACGGCTGCTCCGCGCGGCGAGGCGCGACGCGCCAACTGTTACGACGGGCCCCGTGTGGCGGCTGGGTCGCGAGTCGTAACGGACGCCGGAGGCCGTCGCGCCTTTGGGTTACTCCCTCTAGCGAAGCGGGGCAGGACATGGGACGATGGCCCGCCTCGGGAGTCAAAGGGAGAGCGACGATCGCGATGCAACGGAGGATCGCGGGCCGTCCGTGGTGGCAAGCGCTCGTCATCGGCGGCTGTGTCGTGGTCGCGGTGATGTCCGCTGTCGCCCTCGGGGTTCTCGGCTCCAGGCCCGAACTGCTCGTGGTCAACGTCACCGCCTACTCGCTCGGGTATCTGGTGGCCGGGTCGATGGCCTGGAGCCGGCGACCCGACAATCCGGTCGGGCCGGTGATGCTGGCGATCTCCGTTGCGGGTAGCCTGTCGTTCTTCAGCCTGCTCCCGGATCCCCTCGTGGCGCGGGTCGCCGGCTTCGGCGGCAGCGTCGCCAACGTGCTGGTCGTGTGGGTCTTGCTGGCCGCCCCGTCCGGCCACCTGGCGCCCGGCATCGGCCGCTTGGCGCTCGGGGGCTTCGCTGCGGTCGTCATCGCGGCGGCGGCCATCAGCGATCTCACGGTGTTGCGGGTGGCGTGGGGGTTCGGAGTTGTCATCTCGCTGCTGCTGGTAGCGCTCGTCTATCGGCGCTGGGCCACGGCGAGCGTCGCCTCCCGTCGATCGCTGACTCCGGTCGTCATCGCCGGCATGACGATCTCGCTGGTGCACGCCATGGACTTCGCTTCCGGTGTGTTTCTCATCCCCGTGATCCCGGGCGGGCCTATCTACTGGGCGGACACCATCTCCCGGACCCTGGTTCCATTCGGGTTCCTGCTCGGCCTACTGCGCCTGCGGATGGCCCGTGGGGCGGTCGCCGACCTGGTCGTCGAGCTCGGGCAGACGCCTGCACCTGAGCGCCTGCGCGAAGCGCTGGCACACGCCCTCGGCGACCCGAGCCTGGAGGTGGTGTACTGGTCGCCAGCGTCGCGCACGTACCTCGATCATGATGGCCTGCCAGCGGATGTCGATACCGGTGGGAGCCGGGCGGTGACGTATCTCGACCAGGGCGGCCGGCCTCTGGCGGCGATCGTCCATGACCCGGCGCTCGGTGAGGATCCCGGGCTGGTGAGCGCGGTAGCCGCCGCCGTGCGGTTGGCGGTCGACAACGAACGACTTGCGGCAGAGGTCCGATCGCAGCTCGACGAGGTACGTGCCTCGCGCAGCCGGATCGTGGAAGCCTCCGATGCCGAGCGACGGAGGGTGGAGCGCAACCTGCACGACGGCGCCCAGCAGCGATTGGTCGCCCTGTCGCTCGCCCTGCGTCGAGCCAGGGCACAGCTGCCACCCGATGCTGCGCCGGCGACGGCGGCTGCTCTGGATGGCGCCAGCGAGCAGCTGGCATCGGCCATGGCCGAGTTGCGCGAGCTGGCGAAGGGCATTCACCCCGCCATCCTGACCGAGGCGGGCCTGGGTCCTGCCCTGCGTTCGCTGGCGCGAGAGTCGCCGGTGGAAGTCACCCTGCGCCTCGAGCTGGCTGACGACTTGGCCGATCCGATCAGCGTGGCAGCCTACTTCGTGGCCGCGGAGGCACTCACCAACGTGGCGAAATACGCGGCGGCCAGCCACATCGACCTCACGGCGGAGAGTGGCGCTCACGATTTGCGGATCGAGATCCGGGACGACGGCGTCGGGGGTGCCGACCCGGAGGCCGGCTCCGGCCTGCGCGGATTGTCGGATCGCGTCGCCGCCCTCGGCGGCCAGCTCGACATCCGCAGTCCGGCTGGAGCGGGCACTCGCGTGGTGGCCCGGTTGCCACTCGTGGCAGGGTGAATCGCGTGAGATGGCTGTGGGCCACCTCGGCCGGCGATCTCCGCCCGGCGTGTTGCTAGCCCATCCCGTGTCGACCACGCCGCCGGCTCTCGTGTCCTAAGGCCGCCCTCGTCCGCGCTGCCAATGATGATCAGCCTGGTCGAACCTCACGTTCGAACCGGGCGAAAGCGACCGACACACCTGGCCAGCGCCCAGGCCCTGACTTGCCCCCCGAGTCAGAGCCGGAGGATGCCGCTCAGTTCCACGAGGAAGACGGTCGCGCCACCCTGATGGACGACGGGCGGGAGGTCGGCGCGCCGGTCGACCACGTCGGCTGGGACGTCCAGGTCTCGGGGTGAGCACTCGCGGCGCACGATCTCCAGGACCGCCTTCTCCGTCTTGTCATCCTCCACACCGATCAACAGCGTGGTGTTCTCCGCATGGAAGAGCCCGCCGAATGAGGGGACCTCCGTGAGCCGATGGTTCTCGTTCCGTAGCACGCCAACGAGGTGCTCTGCGTCAAGGTTGCTGACCACGGCAACGATGAGTCTCGCCATGTGAGGTACTCCCGCATCTGCTGTTGAGTCAGGAAGGCTACTGCGCCTACGTGCAGCAGCCCCAAGGCCGATTTCGACCGCGTCCCTTTGACGTCGCCGCTGACCGTGCCTCGGAATGGTGGCCTCGCGGTCACTACTCGCCGTGGAGCGTCACCTTGCGGACCCGATTGTTTACCGCATCGGCGATGTACAGGTCGCCATCCGGACCGATTGCCACGGCTGACGGGATGTTCAGGAGCGCCCGGGCTGCTGGGCCGCCGTCGCCCGCGTAGCCCGGCTGCCCAGTGCCGGCGATCGTCGCGATGATGCCCCGTCCGTCGACGATGCGGACCTCATGGCCCTCCGGTCCGTGCGTATGGGTCGCGATGTACAGGGCCCCGTCAGAACCGACGGCGATATCAAGTGGGCCGCTGATGCCTGCTGCCGTTGCCGGCCCGCCGTCCCCGGACGATGCGTACTCGCCGTTGCCGGCAGCCGCTCGGAGCCTGCCTTCCTCGATCATCCAGATTCGGCTGTTTCCCTGGTCGGTGATCAAGAGCCGGCCGGCTGCATCGATGGCCAGCCCATTCGGGACGTGGTCGTCGGAGTCTCCGAGCATGGCCTCGATCGCCAGGGCCCCGTCGGGTGGCACGCCGACTTCGCCGGATCCTGCGACCGTGGCGATGGTGCCGTCCGGATCAATACGGCGCACCCGGTGGTTGTCGGTGTCAGCCACGTACAACGCTCCATCGGAGCCAAAGGTCATGCCGGTCGGCCAGCTGAGCTGGGCTTTCGTGGCCGGCCCACCATCACCCGCGAATCCGCGCTCGCCAGTGCCCGCGACGGTCGCAATGATCCCGTCGGCGTCGACCATGCGAACTCGGTGGTTGCCGCTGTCGGCGATGTACAGGTTCCCGCCGGGGCTCACAGCGACGCTCGAGGCGTTATTGAGCTCCGCCTCCGTCGCCGGGCCGCCATCGCCTGAGAAGCCAGCTTGTCCGTTCCCGTCCGCGTCGACCGTGCCGGCCGCCACGCTCATGATCCCGGCAGTGTCGACGACGACGATCCGGTGGTGAAGCCGCTCGGCGATGTACAAGTTTCCCTCGTCATCGAATGCGAGGTCGATCGGCGTTCGCAGTTCGGCTCGGTCGGCCGGTCCTCCGATGCCCCCTGTGCCCATCTCGCCCGTGCCGACGACGGTGCTGATGGGCCCAGGCGATGGCGCAGCGCTGGCGGGTGGAAAGGTTGACTGCGGCCCGCTGCCGTCCGACCTAGCCGGGCCCAGGCTCCCGCAAGCGCAGAGGAACGCGGTGAGGATGCCCCCGAGTGCCGCCCTCCTCGCCGTCCTCGGCACGACTGTGCCTCGTCCAAGTTGGTGTTTGGCAGGATAGCCGTGGCCTCCCCCTGCATCAACGACCCGTCAGGACCGGCCCCTTGACCGCGTCGGTGCCGGCCGGCTGACCGCGACCTTCGCCACCGGACCCAACCGATCGGTTCCGTTCGCCGTCCCGTCGCCACTCAGCGGTAGAGCGGGCGACTGTTGACCACTTCGCCACAATTGTGTGTCGGGAGCCCTTATTGGAGCCCCCATGGCTCCTGTCTCATGCGTCTCAGGCGTCTCTTGGTGGTACTGGGTGAGCGCGGCCGAGACGCATGAGACATTTCACTGGGAATCCGGTACGCGGTACCAAGTCTCGTCTAGCCCGATTTCGGCATGAGCCTGAGCTCTCCGATCCACGACGTCATGCTGCCGTCAGCGCTCACGAAGGTGCTTCGCTGGTGGACCTGCGCGCCTGCGAACGAGCCCTCCGTCACGCTGCCGTTCAGCACGATGAACCCGGCCGGCTGAAGTGGCCGTTCATGTCGGCTATGAACGAGATGTCTCCCACCGTGATCTCCTCGGTAAACGTCAGCTGGGCGGCGTTACCGGTGGCCACGAAGCTGGTGACCTGCATCTCGATCGTGCCGCCGTCCCCGGCGGTACCCGGGCAGAGACCTACGGTTTCGGCTCGTCGGAGTGCCCGACTAGACCAGCCCTCACCCGCCACTCGACGACGGTCGCCACCGCCTCGGTCATGACCTGAGACTACGCCCCGACCTCAATCGATCAGGCACAGCGGCCGCCAGCCCCTGCGCGATCCGCGTCGCATCATCGAACAAGCCGAACTCTTGAGAGCGAACGTCGACGAACGCTGCCCTCGAAGCGCTTCGCGACCAGCGGGCTCGGCTCACGCCGGTCGCGGGACCGGAGCGAACGCGGAGAGCTTCAGCCAGCGAGGCACGGCACGGCGAACCTGGGTGGGCCCATCCAGCCGAAGCAGACCGGATCGCAGCGCCTGCGGCCACGTGTAATCACCGCGCCACAGCCGGCTCAGTGTCCGGAGATCGGCATCGACCGTTACGGCCACCTCCCCGCCGGGGTCGAAATCGCACAGGTCGACGCCATCGGCCTTGATCACGAGCCACCAGTCCCGACCGGAGCCGGCCACGTCGCGGAACGTGAAGCGCAGGATCGTCCTGCCCGGCGGCACCTCGCCGAGGTCCACGTTGCGGTGGATATCCCACATCAGCAGATGCGGGTCGAGGTCGTCGTCGCCGAGATCCGGGATCCAGCGGATGCCCCAGCGGCCGATCGCCTCGACGATCGGCTGCAGCTCGCGGCCCGCCGGTGTTAGCGTGTAGCTCACCCGGCCGCCGTCCTCGTGCCGGTCGATCACGCCCGCGCGAGCCAGCGACTGGAGCCGAGTTGAGAGCAGCGCCGGCGACATGCGTGGGACGCCGCGCCGTAGCGCGTTGAAGCTGCGGCTGCCCTCGAGCAGCTCGCGGACCACGAGCATCGTCCAGCGCTCGTCGAGCAGCTCCATCGCCTTTGCCACCGGGCAGAACTGGCCATAGCGGCTCATCGACACCCTCCACGACTGCCCCGGGGGTGCCGCGTGGCGAGGTCCTTGGGCTGGCGCTTCGCGGCGACACATCGGCAGCCCCTGAGTGCTGCCACGACCAACGAACAAGGAGAGAACCAATGCGACTTACCTCAAACGTTCATCGCGGACGGATCGCGCTCGTCGGCGTGGCCGCGGCACTCGCGCTCGCGGTGATGACGATCGCGGACGTCGGTCCTGCCGCCGCGGACCACGCGCCGGTCCACGGGACGATCCTGGCCCGCGCGCCCTTCGCCGACCCGACCGACATCCGCATCAAGGCGCTCGTCGGTGGCCGGCATCAGGTCGTCCACGTCAACCATGCCGCCGAGACTGTGGTCCAGAACATCGTCATCCAGCCCGGTGGGTTCACTGGCTGGCACACGCACCCCGGACCGGCCGTCGCCATCGTGGCGCTGGGCACGCTGACCCTGTACCAGGGTTCGGACTCGACGTGCACTGGCTGGGAATACGGCCCCGGCGAGTCCTTCGTCGATCCCGGACAGGGCAACGTCCATGGCGCTCGAAACGAGGGATTGACGCCGGCAGTCGTGTATGTCACCTACTTCGACGTACCGAGCGGCGCCGGGCCGGCCATCCCAGCCTCAAACCCCGGCCACTGCGACGGGTTCTGACGCGTCCCCCCTGGCTCGGCCGCCGGTGCACAGCCCACCGGCGGCCGACCGCCCTGGGCGCCGAAGTCGTTGAGCGCCTCGCCGGAAGCGCGCGGTATCCTTCATCGCGCGGTCACGCCATATTGCGAGCAGGTTGGTGGACGCCACACCCGAGCAGCCGCCCGATCCAGGGATGGAGGACGCGACTCTCGTTGCAGCGTTGCGCTCCGGCGACGAGGCAGCGTTCATCCGACTCGTCCGGCGCCATCACTCCGCACTCGTGCGCGCGGCGCTCCTCCACGTGAGGGATCGCGACGTTGCGGAGGAGGTGGTTCAGGAGGGCTGGATCGCCGTGATGAAGGGCCTCGATCGATTCCAGGCCCGCTCGAGCCTGAAGACGTGGATCTTTCGCATCGTGACCAACCAGGCCAGGACGCGCGGTACCCGCGAGCGACGGACCGTTCCTTTCTCTAGCCTCCGCCCAGGCATCCGCCAGCCGTCTGTTGACCCGTCCCGCTTTCGACCAGCGGGTGATCGATGGGAGGGCCACTGGTTGGAGCCGCCCTCGAGCTGGGGTCCCGACGCCTCCGAACGCCTGATGGCGCGTGAGACGCAGCGGGTTATCGCCGCCACGCTGGACGATCTTCCGAACGCACAACGGATGGTCATCTCGCTGCGCGACATCCAGGGCTGGAGCTCCGATGAGGTGTGCGAGGCGCTCGACATCAGTCCCGGGAACCAGCGCGTCCTTCTGCATCGGGCGCGCGCGCGCGTTCGGCGAGCGCTCGAGCGGTACTTCGACGATGACCTCGGACGTAACGATCGGCCGATGGCGACGACTAGGGACCGATGACGGAGTCGAACGTGCCGCCCTCGCAATCCAGCGCTGACCGCGAGCGTGAGGCGGCGCTCGGGGCGTTCGAATGCCGTGCGCTGGTCGAGCTCGTGACCGATTACCTCGATCATGCGATGGATCCTGACGAGCGGGGCCGGCTCGAACGGCATCTCGCGGCCTGCGACGGTTGCCAAATCTACGTCGAGCAGTTCCGGCAGGTGATCGCGGCGACCGGTCGGCTCGAGCCAAACGACGTCTCCGACGACGCCATCGACGCGCTGCGCGAGGTCTATCGCAGGTATCGGCGCGGCTGACACACGGCATCGGGCGTAACGCTCGATGGGGCTGGAGGGACTAGGGATCAGAACCCCTTGGCCCTCACACCCATGTTCGTCGAAACCACCCTTCGCAACTGGCCCGAGCTCTCCCGCCGCTACGTCCTGACCGGACTCGCCGTGGTTGGGCTCCTGATGATCCTGACCTCACTGGATGTGGCGGGCGCCACCTGGATCTGGGAAAGCGGCCACTGGCTGGCCGCCTCGGGCGTGGCGTTCGCCCTGGCGGGGCATGGCTGGCGGCGGGCGGACGGCGTCGAGCGACGGGTCCGCGGGGCCATCAGCATATCGATCGGCCTATGGCTGGCCGGCGTGGTCGCTTGGATCATTCAGTCCGCCGCCGGCAGCCAGGCCGTGCCGGCAGTGTCGGACGCGATCTTCGTCGCTGCCGTGGTGCCGGCGGCGATCGGCTTCCACGTCGGCTTGCGTGCACGCGGTGACGGCCAGATGTGGGTCGTGTATCTCGATGCACTTCTCTTCTTCACCGCACTGGCAACACTGCTCTTCTCCGTATTCGCCCCTTCGGACCCGGCAGCGGGGCCGCAACTGCTGCTGACCATCCCGGTCGCGTTCCTGGCGCTTGCCGGGGCTGGCCTGATCGCGTCGCTCGAGGGCGGCGTCCTTGCCAACAACCCGGGCCTTGTGTTCCTCCTCGCAGGGTGCGCGCTCATCGGTACGGCGTATCTCGCATGGATTTCCGAGGCGCCGATGGTGCCGGCAGCTGGGACCATCGGCAACTACATCTGTTCGATCGGTATTCTCGCCGGCGGCATCGGCACGGCCATCCTGCGACTGCCGACGGGCGGTCGCGTCCCGGGCCGGCGAACGAGGGCCATCCTCGATCTGGTGCCCGCCATCGCCGTCGGCTGGACGCTGGCGATCCTGGTTGGCCGCGAGCTCACGGGAGCGGCCGGGGACCTCCTCGTCATGGCGGCCGCCTTCTCCGTGATCGCCGTGAGCGCGGTGCGCCAGGCATGGCTGGTCCGCCAGCGAGGCGTGCTGGTGGCCCGAGAGCGGGAGCTAACCGAGGCCGCCGTCGGGGCCCTCGAGCGCCTGACGGACGCCGAGGAGCGTTACCGCTCGCTCGTCGAGCGCATCCCGGCCGTGATCTATCTCGACGAGGCCGATCCCGCGCGGCCCGGGCGCTCGCGCCTGGTGTTCATCAGTCCGCAGATCGAGCGGATCCTCGGCATCGGCCCCGACGAGTTCATCCGCGACCCCGAGCTGTGGTATGAGCTGATCCATCCCGACGATCGCGAGGCGGTCGTCGCGGCCGAGATGCGTCATTTCGCGGATGGGACTCCCCTCGTGCGGGAGTTCCGGATGCGCCGCCGCGATGGCTCCATCGTCTGGGTCCGCGACCAGGCTTCGCTGGTACGGGGCAACGGAAGCGGCCGCGGGTCTCACGGTGTGGTCCTGGATGTGACCGCGGAGAAGACCTTCGAGGAGGCCCTGCGGACGAGTGAGGAGCAGGTCCGCAGCATCATCGAGACTGCCAGCTCCGCCTTCGTCGGCATGGACGGCGCGGGCGTCATCATGGACTGGAACGCGCGGGCCGAGGAGACCTTCGGCTGGAGGCGGGATGAGGCGATCGGCAAGCGTGTCGGCGAGCTCATTGTTCCCGAAGCAACGCGCGCACAGCATGAGGCCGGCTTCCGGCGGGTCCAGCGTGGCGGGCGCCCACGCACGCGCGGCCGTCGCGAGCTGGTGGCGATGCACCGCGATGGTCGCGAGTTTCCGGTCGAGATCGCGATGTGGGCGATCGAGCAGGGGGGTTCGTATCGATTCAGCGCGCTGATCGATGACATCACCGAGCGGAAGCGGCTCGAGGAGGAGCTGCGGCGACAGGCGTTCGAGGATTCCCTGACCGGCTTGGCGAATCGCGCACTCTTCATCGACCGCGTGGGTCATGCCCTGCGACGGCAACGCGACTCGAAGCGGGCCGCAATCCTGGTCGCGGACCTCGACGACTTCAGCCACGTCAACGAGGCAATGGGGCATGCGGCGGGCGACGACCTGCTGGTCCAGGTGGCGGGACGTCTGTCCGCGGCCCTTCGGCCGGCAGATACCGTGGCGCGCATGGGCGGCGACGAGTTCGCAATCCTCCTCGAGGAGGTGGACGGCGGGCTGGCGGAGCGCGTGGCGG
>DASVEQ010000118.1:0-9737 GCA_036380455.1 Candidatus Limnocylindria bacterium
GAGCTCAGCGAGCGCGGTCCGGAGGCGTTCCCGGACTGAGGGAGACCGTTCGTTCGCGGCGCCGGGATCGAGCGCAGTCAACGCCGCGCGGTAGCATTGGTCCTGCAGGAGGAGCCGACATGACCGACGCGACCGCCGTCCCCATCAACCTCTTCGAGAACGATCGCGAGCTGATGGTGGTCGCCCCGATGCCCGGCGTGTCGCCGGAGGACATCAGCATCGACGTGACCGATGACGGCCGCCTCACCCTGCGAGCGTCGATGCATGGCGCGGGGCAGGAGCGGATCGACTACCTGCTCCGCGAATGGTCGTACGGCCCGTACGAGCGGACGGTCGAGCTGCCGTGCGCCGTCGATGCGCGGCGCGCGAACGTCACGTTCGGCAACGGCGTCGTGTCGATCACGTTCCCGAAGGCTGGGGCGACGTCCCCCGGACGCATGCTCGTCCAGCGCACCGGCCAGTCGCGGGGCGTCACGGCCGGGCATCGCGGCTCCCGGGGCGGCGACGACGACGACCCGACGCCCGACGACGGCAGCAGCGCGACCTCGGTCCTGGTGTGATCCTCTACTTCCTGCGCCACGGCAAGGCCGGGTCGCCGCGCGCCGTCGACGATGACGCGCGCGAGCTGACCGCGGGCGGGACGGCGGCGCTCCGTGCGGCGGCCCCTCTGTGGCGACGGCTCAACCTCCGACCCGACGTCGTCCTCACCTCGCCCCTGCCCCGCGCCAGCCAGACTGCCGATCTCTTCTGCGGGGCGGTCGGCGGCGCGCCGGTCGCCGACGATCGGCTGCTTCCAGGCGCACGGTGGGCGGACCTGGCACAGGCGATGGCGGCCCACCCGGACGCGCGCCGCGTGATGTTCGTGGGCCACGAGCCGGACCTGTCGACCGCGGTCGTGGAGCTGACGGGCGCGGCGAGCGTCCGGATGCGGAAGGGCGGGCTGGCCTGCCTCGAGTTCTACGGCATCCCCGAGCCGGGCGGCGGCGAGATCGCCTGGCTTCTCGACCCCGACCTGTACACCGACGACTCCGAAGGAGACTGAGCATGCCCGAGTCGGCGGCCATCGTTCGCCGCTTCGACGATCCCGACGAGCACCGCGACTTCCCCCTGGGCGGTTTCGATCTCGTCGAGGTCGGCGGGATGACGCTGGAACGCGCCGCGTACGAGCCCGGCTGGCGCTGGTCGGAGCATGTCGGCGCGGCGCTCGGCCAGTCGGTGTGCGAGATCGCGCATCTCGGCCTCGTCCTGTCGGGGCGGAACCAGATCGAGATGACCGACGGCCGGGTCATCGAGATCGGGCCGGGCGACCTCTTCGAGATCGGCCCCGGCCACGACTCGGTGGTGATCGGCGACGAACCCTACGTGAGCATCCACTTCTTGGGTGCCGACCGGTACGCCGCGACGAAGTGACCGATGCGCCGCGGCGCATGACCCGCGTTGCCGCCTACGCGCTGTGCGTCGAGGACGACGCGATCCTGCTGAGCCGCATCGCTCCCGGATACACGGCGAATGCCGACGGGAAGTGGACGCTCCCCGGCGGTGGCGTCGAGTTCGGCGAGCACCCCCGCGCCGCGGCGGTCCGCGAGCTGGAGGAGGAGACCGGCCTCGTCGGCGAGGTCGTCGAGCTGGCCGAGGTCGACTCCTGGGCCAGCCGCTTCGTGAACCCGGAGGATGCGATCGACACCGACTTCCACGGCATCCGCATCATCTACCGGGTCCGCGTCGTGGGCGGTGAGCTCCGTGTGGAGGTCGGCGGGTCGTCGGATGCCTGCGCCTGGGTTCCGCGGGCCGAGCTGTCCGGGCTGCCGCTCGTCGAGCTGGCGCGCGTGGGCGTCCGGCTCGCCGGACTCGGCGAGTGATCGGTGTAGGCTTGGTCGATGGCCGACCTCCAGCTCCACACGCTGCTCCTGTGCGACTACGCGCTGACGGCCCAGGACGGGAAGATCAGCGCGGTCGGCGTCTTCAGCCAGATCAACGTGGCACGCCTGCCGGCGACGCACGGCCGATGCTTCATCGTCGCCATCCTTGAGGCGGACCCCGGTCCGCACGAGCTGAGCATCCAGGTCGTGAGCCCGTCGGGTCGCGATACCCTGTCGCAGGCGCCCCGGCTTCGGATCGAGGTGCCGCCCACCGCGACGACCGCCAACATCGTCGCCGACCTGAAGGGGATGCGGCTCGAGGAAATCGGCCGCCATCGGATCGAGGTGCGCTCCGACGGTCGCCAGCTCGGCAGCGCGCCCTTCAACGTGAACCTCGTGATGCGCCAGCAGCCCGGCAACGCCTGAGAGGACCTCACGCGCCGATGCGGCACGGCGTTCCATCCGCATGAGCACCACCGAATTCGAGCGCGCCTTCTTCGCCGCCGATCCCGCCTATGACGGCCGCTTCGTCGCCGCCGTCCGAACCACCGGCATCTACTGCCGCCCGTCGTGCCGGGTGCGGAAGCCCCTGCCGAAGAACGTGACGTTCCTCGCCGATGCGGCCACCGCCCGCGCCGCCGGCTACCGCGCCTGCCTGCGCTGCCACCCCGACGACGCGACCACGGTCCGCATCCGCCACATCGAGACGCCGCTCGGGCCGATGACGATCGGTGCCACCGATGCCGCCGTCGTCCTGTGCGACTTCACCGAGCGCCCGATGATGCCGGCCCAGCTCGCGGCCGTCCGTCGCCGAATCGGGCCGACCATCGAGGGTCCGGCGCCGCTCCTCGACCGTGTGGAGGCGCAGCTCCGCGAGTTCTTCGCCGGCGATCGGCGGGAGTTCGACCTTCCGCTCGACATGCCCGGCAGCGAGTTCCAGGAGCGGATCTGGGCGGAGCTGCGGGCGATCCCGTACGGTGAGACGGTCGCGTACCGCGAGCTGGCGATGCGCGTCGGCGCGCCGCAGGCTCCCCGCGCCGTGGGGCGGGCGAACGGGTCGAACCGACTGGCGGTCATCGTGCCCTGCCACCGCGTCATCGCGGCCGGCGGCGGGCTCGGCGGCTACGGCGGCGGGCTGCCCGCAAAGCGCTGGCTGCTCGACCTCGAGCGGCAGACCGCGTCGAGCACGTCGCCGGCAAGGCCCGGATCCGCCCAGGTGGCACAGATCGGCGAAGCGTGACGGCTCGAGTGCCCGGAGGGCTTGCCGGCGTGCCGGCCTGGCACCGATCGGCCACTGAGACCATCTCGAGCGCCCTCTCGTTGGCCGTCATGCGCCCTCCGGGCACAGCGCGGGGATTGAGGGCCGCGGCAGGCCACCCGAATGGATGCCCCTTGGCCGATGCGTGCCACCGCGGCATATGGTCGCCGGCCGGCGACGGTCGCGGCTCCCGGCGCTACTCCTCGCGCGCCTTGAAGTCCGCACCCAGGGCGTGGTAGCCGCCGTCGACGTGGATCATCTCGCCGGTCGTCATCGAGGCCATGCCGGAGAGGAGGAAGGCGCACATGTCGCCGACCGGGGTCGCATCGGTCAGTGACCAGGCGAGCGGCGCCCGGGCGCTCCAGGAGCCGGCGATCGCGTCGAAGCCCGGGATGCTTTTGCCGGCCATCGTCCGGATCGGTCCGGCCGACACGGTGTTGACCCGGATGTTGTATTCGCCGAGGTCACGGGCGAGGTAGCGGGTGGCGGCCTCGAGGCCGGCCTTGGCAACGCCCATCCAGTCGTAGATCGGCCAGGCGTAGCGGCCATCGAAGGTGAGGCTCACGACCGAGGCGCCGCCATCCCCGCCCGCGACCTTCAGCGGCTCGAGGAGGCCGACCGCCAGCGCCTTCAGCGAGTACGCGGACGTCTGGAATCCGAACGCGACGCTCTCCCACGGCGCGTCGAGGAAGCGCCCGCCGAGGGCGTCCTGCGGCATGAACCCGATCGAGTGCAGAGCGCCGTCCAGGCGGCCCCATCGGCGCATGACCTCCTCGCTCACGGCGCTCACGTCGTCGGGATCGTTGACGTCCATCTGCAGGACGTCCGGCGTCGCCGGCAGCTTGCGGGCGACCTTCTCCGTCAGGCGCACGCCCTTGCCGACATTGGTCAGGAGCACCTCGGCTCCCTGCTCAAGGGCAACTTTGGCCGCTGAGAACGCGATGCTGTCGTCGGTCAGGACGCCGGTGATGAGCAGCTTCTTGCCGTCGAGGAGCATGCGACCGCGGTGCCTCCCAGCAGTGGTAGTGGACCGATGCGCCGCGTCCCGGCGCCGCCGCCGATTGTACCCGTCGCGGCGCCTCACCCCTGCCGGTCGAAGCCGGGCGGTGGCCGGAACGGAGCTGGCGGGATCTCGACCGTGCGTCCATCCGTCACCGAGACCAGCAGCTCACGTTGGCGAACCTTGACGACCGCGCCATCCTCGCCGATCGGGACCGATTCGGTGATATGCACGAATCCCTCCGGAACGGCCAGCGCGAGGTGGTGATGAAGGTCCAGGCTGGCATGAGCGCCGGCGATCCTGCCGGAGGGCGTTGCATGCGACCCTCGACGCATCGGTCTAGGATCTGCGGACCGATGATGGTTCGCCTCTACGACTACGACGTGCCTGCAGCCGGCGGCTCCGACGGAGTCCCTTCCCTGCGTCCGCTGCTCGAGGGACTCGACGAGCGCGGCCGCCGCACGATCCTCACCGGGCTCTTCAAGCCGGAGCGCATGCCGGGCACCATGGAGCGGCTGACCACGCTGGTGGAGGATGTCGACACCAGCTTTGCGAACGCGCTGGTGACGCTCGACAACGCAACGCGCTCACGGCGGTTCGTGGCGATCGATGAGGCGAAGGTCATTCTCGACCAGTGGCTGCCGGAGTCGGCCGTGGCCGGCATACGCGAGTGGGACGTGGCACGCCTCCTCGAGCCGTATGGCGACGGCTCGTACCACGGCAAGCTCCTGAAGCGGACCCGCAAGCAGCTCCGATCGGTGTCGAGCCGTGACGCGCTCACGGTTCCGTTTCTGTTCCGCCGAAGCTGGAGCGGCTCGTGAGCCGGTCCCCGCGCCGGAAGAAGGGCCGGCCGTACCAGCCGCTGCCGCGGCGCTCGAACCCGTGGCTCGCCCGGCTCGTCATCGTAGCCGTGGGCGTGATCCTGGTCTTCGGATCGCTGGCGCTGTTCGCGGGCACGCAGTGAGCGCGGAGGCCAACCGCTAGAGCGACTCCTCCATCAGCCGGCCCACATGGAGCATCAGCTTCCACAGCTCCGGCGCGGCCGCCAGCAGGTCGAGATCATCGGGTTGGACATGGTCGAACAGCCGGAACTCGGTGTGCTCCGCCAGCCGCCCCGCAGCCTCAAGCGCCGTTGCGAGCCGCCGCGACTCGACGAACGGGACGTGGTGATCCTCCGTCTCGTGCATGAGGTACACGTCCGCCTCGAGGTCGCCGAGGTGCCGGGCAGGAGAGATCGCGTCGATGAAGGCCAGGCTCTCGGCCGGCAACCCACCGATCGCGTGTCTCGCCCCGTCGAGGGACCCGACGGTCAGGAGATCGTGGATCGTCCGCGCGGCATCCGAGGCCAGGGCGGCGCGGAGGTCGGCATCCGGTTGCGGACGATCGCCGGCGAGGATCGCATCGGCGAAGGCGGTTTCCAGCGCGGCGCTGTCGTCAGGGTCGGAGACCTGGTCGAGCAGGAAGTGGAGAAAGACCTCGCGGGCCAGGGGGGTCGGCGTCCAGCTCACCGCCGGGCCGGCGCGGTCGAGGTAGGCGTGCGACGCCACCGATGCGAGGTAGGTCTCCGCGTCGGCATAGGCGCCGAAGGCGTTCACCCAGCGAACCTGCTCGGAGATCGCGGGGTCGCGCGCCGCCAGGAGCGCGAGCGAGCCACCGACGCTGAAGCCCACGATCCCAAGGCGCTCTCGGTCCACCTCCGGCCGGGTGGCCAGGAGGCGGAAGGCGTCCACGACCCCATCGATCTCGCCGACCTCCAGCCGGCCTTCGAGCAGCGTCCGCGAGTCCGGCACGAGGACGGCGACACCCGTGCGGGCCAGCGCGTCGGCCACACGAACGATGGCGGGGTGGTTGCGGCCGAGGTTGTTCACCCCGAACACGAGCAGGATCCCACCAGCCGGCCGCTCGACCGATGCCCACTCCGGCAACCACAGCTCCGCCAGGTCGGCGTCCCCTCCGCCGGCCGCGCGGTACGGAAGGCTGGATCGCACCGGCGTGGGGCTGAAGAGCGTGAGCGGCTGCGGGCCGGCGCCGAGCATGTTCGGGAGCATGACCGCCGTCTGCATCGCGACGCGGGTCGGCTCCCAGGCCACCATGGCGACCACCACCACCATGAGCACCAGGCCGATGCGTCGCAGCCATCGCATCGGCGCATCCTACGCGAGCGCCGGTCGTGGGCTGATCCGCGCGGACCGCTCCGCTCCGGATCGCGGACGTGAACCGCGACGGGTGCGCCCGAGTTTCGCGAGCTGGCTTCCGCGGCCGCGATCGGAGCGGCCCTGCCCGACGACGCCCGGCCGTCGCCTGCTGCTGCGCGACCGACCCCTGGCGCGGGCGGCGCGTGCCGATCGTTCGACTTAGGCGCTCGGGGCGGCCGCCTCGCGCTCGTCCCGGCTGGCCCGAGCGGCGAGCTCGACCTGGAGTCTCCGCCGATAGAGGACGTTCCACTCCTCGCTGTTCAGGCTGGCGGTGTCCATCTCCTCCTGGATCTCGTCGAGCCGTTGGCGAAGCACCTCCACGTCGCCGTCCGCCTCGCGGTGAGCGGTCAGCAGCCGCTCCTCGATCTTCTGGGCATCGTCGTTCCAGGTGAGATACGCCTCGTGGAACCCGAGCTTGCGGAGGATCGCGGCCCGCACGCGGTACGTGGCCTCCTTGGGCCCCTGGATCGAGATGTTCGTTGCGTAGGCGAAGATCTCGATCTCGTCGCTGGCCAGCCGCATCGGGTCCCCACGGACGACCGCGCCGAGCAGATGCTCGGCGGCGAAGCCCACCGTGCGCATCGGCCACACCTTCGGGCCGGATGCCTCGTTGACCGTCACGTCGTCGATATCGATCGAGCCGAGCGCGTCGAGCAGCGCCTCCACGAGCGCGTCGTCCTCGGTCCCCTCGCGCATCACGAGCGAGACCTGCACGTACGTCCGCTTCTGCCGCCATCGCCGGAAGACCAGGACGGGGGTGAAGGCCACCATCTGGAGCACGGAGGCACCGAGCATGGCGGTCGACGGGTAGCTCATCGGGACGAGGCGGAGCCAGCTGGCGATCGAGCGATCCTCGTGGAACTCACCCCACACCGTGATCGCGGCGATGATCGGCGGGACGAGGACGATGCCGGCCACCAGCCCGGCGTAGTGGATGAACTCGACGTCGAAGTTGTCCTCGATCACGCCCGCGGCCTCGAGGGCCGCACCGCCGAAGATGGGGATGGCGAAGCCGATGACGAGGATCACCCAGCCGGCGGCGATGAGGCTGACGACCGACAGCATGCGGCCCTGCCGGCCCGGCACCTGTCCGAAGTAGAGGGAGGTCGCCCAGCCGAGCGCGAAGGAGGCGGATCGGCTCAGCGCCTGCCACGCCAGCAGCAGGACGAATGGAAGAAACGGCACGACCGCCTACCAAGCAATCGGTGTGCCGATGGCCGCGCGCCCGGTTCAGTCGAGCTCGAGCGGCCGGACGGTCATCACCTGGTCGACCCGCCCCTCCCACTCCTCGCGGGGCGCATCACAGAAGAGCTCGATCTCGTTGCCGTCCGGATCCACGGTGTAGAGGCTTCGCGTGACGCCGTGATCGGCGGTGCCCTTCAGCAGGCCACGCTCGGACAGGATCGTGTGGGCCGCGCGGACCGCGTCCCAGTCGGCGAGCTGGACCGCCACGTGGTAGAGCCCGACGGCCGTCGACTTCGGAGAGGGAGCCGAGTCCCCGACACGGAGGAGGGCGAGGTCGTGGTGGTTCTCGCCGGTGGCGGTCAGGAAGATCATCACGTTGCTCATCTCGCTGGAAACGCGGAACCCGAGAAGGTCGCGGTAGAAGGCGAGCGATCGATCCAGGTCGCGCACCTTGAGCACGACGTGGCCGACCCGGATCGGCTGGAGCATGCGCCCGATGCTACTCCACGGTCCGACTGCGCCGATCAATCGGCAAGAAATTCGCCGGATGGGCTTCGCCGTGAAGCCTTTGGTCATCGATCGGCGATGAATTCACCAGACGACGCCAAGCGGTGTCTTGCGGTGAACCACCGGCCGAGATCGGCGCACTCGGCGCGCCCAAGGCGCCAACGTGACGAAATGGAGCATGATCGCCCGCCGTCGCGCAGACTACGGCAGCCCCAGCTTCGCGCGGCAGGCGGGCCATGGCGCATAGCCGCGCTCGGCCCGGAGCCGCTCCGCGACGACGATTTGCTCCTCGCGGTTCGCCTGGTGCGGATAGTCGGCGAATTCGCCGCCACCGTAGCCGTGCCACGTGTCGTAGCTGAACTGGAGCCCGCCGTAATAGCCGTTGCCGGTGTTGATCGCCCAGTTCCCGCCGGACTCGCACCGCGCCAGGTCGTCCCAGACGCTCGACCCGCTGGAGGTCACCGGCGCGGGCGCTGCCGGAACGGCCGCGGTGGGCGGGGTGGCGGTCGAGTGGAGCGTCGCCTCCATCGGAGCCGATGCCGGGGTCGGCATCGGCCCGCCGTCGAGGGCCTCGGCGCGATCCGTCGCCTCCGCGACGTCGAATGCCCCGCCACCTCGGCTGGATAGCGTGCCGCGGTCGGCGGCGACCGTCGGAGCGTCGTCGACGGTCAGCAGGTGCTCCTCGATGACCGGGGCCATCGGCGCGGCCGAGCGGGCGGCGAGCGGGGCGAGGAGCGCGATGCCGGCCACGCTGATGGCGGCGAGCGCCAGGATGCGTCGAACGAGCCTCATTCGATCAGCGATCGAGGTGCAGGGTGATGGTCAGGACGCCCGCGCTTCGAGGCTCGTCAGTGACGAGCGTCCAGGCCGCCGCCGACAGATCGGCGACGCGCTGGCTCGACGTGCCCCAGTAGCAGGCGCAGAAATCGACCACCGGCAGGGCCGCGCATCGGTCGGCGCAGACGGTGACGGTGCCGACGACGCCCTGGCCGCCGGCTCCGCCGAGGGCTCCCGGCAGGGCGACGAACGCATCGGCCGGGGAGAAGCCGGCGGGGCAGGTCCCGACCTTGTGGCAGTACCACGACGCGCGGCCGGTGACGGTGTCGGCGGTGACCGGCGGAGCGGAGACGGTCGCGGCCGGGGCGACCGCGGGCGGGGCGACGACCGGGAGCAGCGTCGCCTCCATCGGCGCGGACGGCGGGGTCGGGAGGCTGGTGAAGGCGAGGGCCTCGACCGCGGGGGCGGTCGCATCGACCGCCATGGCGAGGTGGGAGGCGGTGCCGCGGTCGCTGGAAGTGCCGCGGTCGAGGCTCCCCGCGACGGTGGCGGGGGCGGGCAGCCCGACGAGCAGCGGCTCGACGTCGACGACGTCAGGCAACGCGGATCGAGCGGAGAGCGGCGTCAGCAGGGCGATCCCAACGGCGCTCAGGGCGGTCAGCGCGGCGACGCGCCGCAGCATGTCCGGCAATAGAATTCTTCCCATACGAGATCCGGCCGGCATGGTCCATGCGAAGCAGGAACGATGCCGGCGAATCGCCACCGTAGCATTCACCCCCGACCGTGTCGAGCCGAGAGGAGTCCCATGCCGCGCAGGAAGAAGGAGCCAGAGCGCCGCCGCGGCGCGGTCGTGGTGCGCGGCGGGCATGCGCCTGACAAGGCCACCGAGGACCAGAAGCTCCTCCGCTCACGCGAGCCGATCCCGGGCTTCCAGGAGACCGATACCTGGCGCACCC
>DASVEQ010000119.1:0-6877 GCA_036380455.1 Candidatus Limnocylindria bacterium
TCGCTTCATCCCGCCCGACAGCGGCTCGACCTGGTCCTTGGCCCGCTCGGACAGCTGGACGAAGTCGAGCAGCTCATCGGCTCGGCTGTTGGCGACGTCGCGCGGGATGTCGAAGTAGCGCGCGTACATCTCGAGGTTCTCGCGGACCGTGAGCTCTGTATCGAGGTTGTCGATCTGTGGCACGACGCCCAGCCGAGACTTGATCTGCCGTCCCTGCGTCCGCGGATCCATGCCGATCACGCTGAGCGTGCCCTCGGTGACCGGGGAGCTGCAGGCGATCATCCGCATCGTCGACGTCTTGCCCGCGCCGTTCGGCCCGAGGAAGCCGAACGCCTTGCCGGGGCGCACGTCGAAGTCGACGCCGTCGACGGCGGTGAAGCCGTTCGAGTAGCGCTTCGTCAGCCCGCGGGCATGGACAAGAGAGGTCGAGGTCTCGGGGGTCGTCATGGGGCTCGCCATTCTAGACCGATGCCGCGAGCGCATCTCATCGGTCTCATGGCAGTTCACATTCTTGGCAAAGAGTGTCAGGAATGCGCTGTATCGTTGGCGCATGGCAGTCCGCACCGTCGTGCAGCACGGACCGAAGGACAAGAAGGTCGCCGCATTCGCCATCGACTGGCCGGGGTGGAGCCGAGGCGCGAAGGAGCCGGCCGCCGCGCTGGAGGTGCTGGAGGCGTATCGGGACCGATACCGGCCAATCGCGGCCCTGGCCGGGCTCCAAGAAGAGTTTCAGGCAGCCGGCGCGCTCGAGGTGGTGGAGGACCACGTCGGCGTTGGCTCGACCGACTTCTGGGGCATCTCCTTCGCCCCGTCGTCCTTCGAGCAGCAACCGATGGGGGAGGACGAGCTGGAGCGAAAGATCACACTGCTCCATGCGGCCTGGCGCTACTTCGACGACGTCGCCGCGCGCGTCTCCGCCGAGCTGGCGAAGGGACCGCGTGGCGGCGGGCGCAACCGCGACGAGATCGTGCGCCACGTCATCAACAACGAGCGGCACGACCTCGCGATGAAGGTCGGCGTCGCCCCTTCGCCTCACGAGGTGCTTCCGCCGGGGCTGGTCGGAACGCATCGCGAGGAGTTCGTGGCGGCCATGCGCGCCCACAACGCCGAGGGGAAGATGGCGCGCGGCCGCAACTGGACGATCGCCCTGCTGCTGCGCCACACCGGGTTCCACGTCCTCGATCACGCCTGGGAGATGGAGGACAAGGACCTCTCGTAGTCCGCGTGCTGCTGGGTTGGTCCACGTTGGAGCGTGCGTGGAGCGCTCGGGCCGTAGCGCGCCGGCGGGACGATCGGCCAATCAGTGGCTGGAGTCGCGCGCCGGCGGGACGATCCGCCGGGAAAAGGCGCCAAGAGCGCTCGATCTTGGCCGATCGAGCCCGTGGACGGGAATCTCCGCCAGGAAGTGGCTGGTATTCCCGTGGGCGAGCAACTCGAGCGGCGTCCAGCGGGCCTCAGAGCCCTGCGGCCACCGAGTCGGCTCGGGGATCGGACCCGCCTTCGTACGAACCGTCGGGAAGTCGCCGGATCATCTGCGCCCATCCCATGAGCGGGGACTTCGGCTCGACGAGCTCGATGTCGTGGCCGAGCGCGCGGAGCGCTTCGACGGTCACCGGGTCCGCGCCGTCGGACTCGATCGCGAGGGGCCCGAGCGGCTCGCCGGGCCCCGTCGTCTGCGCGACCCAGCGCGGGCGGTCGATCACCGCCTGCGGGTCGAGCCCGTCGTCCTGCAGGCCGGTCACCAGCTGGACCATCGTCTGCGGCTGGCCGTCGCCGCCCATGGCGCCGAAGGCGACGTCGGCTGCGCCGTCGCGGAGGAGCATCCCGGGCATCAGCGTGTGCAGCGTCCGCGCCCCGGGCGCGAGCGCGTTGGGGTGCGAGGGATCCAGCGAGAAGTAGGCGCCGCGGTTCTGGAGCATGATCCCGGTCGTGCCGCCCATGATCCCCGAGCCGAAGCCCATGTAGTTCGACTCGATCAGGCTGACGAGCATCCCGTCGGCGTCCGCGGCGCACAGGTAGACCGTGCCGCCCCCGGGCGGATTGGTTGGTGTGTACCGACGCGCCTCGGCCGGCGACAACCGCGACGCCAGCCAGGCCGCGTGCTCCTCCAATAGGAGCTCAGCAGGATCGGCCAGGCCTCGATCGGGGTCGGCCACGCACCGGTCGCGCTCGCTCCAGGCGGCCTTCATCGCCTCGACCTGGGCGTGGATCCGACCTGCGGACATCGGCGCGCCCATCGGCCAGTCGAGGGTGGAGAGGACGTTGAGCGCCAAGAGCGCGGTGATGCCCTGCGAGTTCGGCGGGGTGGTGGCCACCTCGACGCCGTGGTAGTCGGTCGAGATCGGCTCGACCCAGTCGCCGCGGTGGGCCGCCAGGTCCGATGCGTCGAGCACACCGCCGGCCGCCTGCACCGCTCGCGCGATCTCCGCGCCGATCGAGCCGGCGTAGTACGCGTCGCGCCCGCCGTCTGCGACGGCGCGAAGCGTGGCCGCGAGGAGCGGCTGGCGGAAGCGGTCGCCGGGGCCGCCCGCGGGCTCGAAGACGGCGCGCGCATCGGCGTCGAAGGTCGGGAGCGCCGCCCGGATCGAGCGCACGTTGATGGCGGTCAGGGCGTAGCCCTCGTCGGCGGTCCGCGCGGCGGGGAGGAGCGCATCAGCCAGCGACCGGCGCCCGAATCGTTCGAGCAGCTGCGCCCAGGCGTCGACCGCTCCGGGCACGTCGATGGACAGTGGCCCGCGCTGCGGCATGGATGCATGGCCCAGCCCGCGCACGGCGTCGATCGAGAGGCCGGCGGGGGATCGGCCGCTGCCGTTGAAGCCGTGGAGGCGGCGCCCGGCCGGATCCCAGACGAGGGCGAACGCGTCGCCGCCCAGGCCGCAGGCGTTGCAGTACACGACGGCCAGCATCGCGTTCGCCGCCACCGCGGCATCGACGGCCGTGCCGCCCGCGCGGAGCGCCTCGACGCCGGCGGCGGTGGCCACTGGGTGCGGGGTGGCGACCATGCCACGCGGCGCGGTGATCGGGGGCATCGGTTCGACCGTACCAGAGTGCGCGGACAGAAAACGTGCGCATTGACAGTAGCAAGAAATGAGCACAGGATGGGGGCCATGGACGAGCCGACGCAGCACGCGCTCCCGACCGTCGCCGTGGTGGGCGCCTCCGGCTTCGTCGGGAATGCCGTCGTTGCGCGGCTGGCCGAATCCGGTCTCGGCGTCATCGCCATCAGCCGCACCGGCCGCCGGCTCGCCACCTGGCCGGCCAGCGTGATCACGAGGGCGGCCGACGTGGCCACCGGCCGCAACCTGGCGCAGGCGCTCGAGGGCGCGGATACGGTCGTCCACCTGGTGGCGATTCCGCGGGAGACCGGCGGGCGAACCTTCGCCGAGGTGAACGTGCGCGGGACGCAACGGGTCGTCGAGGCGGCGACCGCCGCCGGGATCCGCCGTTTCGTGCATCTCTCCGTGCTCGGCGTGGCGGATGACCCGAAGCTTCGCTACCTCTACTCGAAGTGGCTCGGCGAGCGCCTCGTCCGCGACAGCGAGCTCGATTGGGTCGTTCTGCGACCGTCACTGATGTTCGGTCCCGGCGACGGGTTCTTCCGCCTCGTTCGCACCACGCTGAGATGGTGGTCACCTGGCATCGTGGCCATCCCGGGTTCGGGCGACACGCGGTTCCAGCCACTCGCGGTGGACGACCTGGCCATTGCCGTGGAGCGCTCGTTGACCGATCCCGATCGGGCCCGCCAGGTATACGAGATCGGCGGCCCGGACTGGGTGACCTATCGCGAGATCGTCGAGGACGTCATGCGAGTGACGGGCATGCGACGCCTGAAGATGCCGATGCCGATTCCGCTGATCAGCGCGCTCACGGCCGTAACCGACCGCATCCTGCCGGTCTTCCCGGTCAGCCACGATCAGATCGCCTCGCTGCAGCGGCCGAACTTCACCGATCGCGACGCGTTCGAGCGAGCCTTCGGCATCACGCCACGACCGATGGACCTGTCCTACCTGCGGACCTAGACTCCGGCCATGCGTTGGGCCCTGGCTGCGGCCGCGATCGTCGTGCCCGTAGTGCTCGGCATCGCGGCCTGGCTCCTGCTCCCGCCTCCGACGAGCGGCAACGGATGGCGCACCGATCCGGGGGCGAGCTGGCACGAGCCGCTGCTTGGCGACCCGGGCGATGGGTCGCGCGCCATCGCCTATCCGGCCGGCGACGACGAGATCGGCATCGGCGTGACGGTATTCGGCAGCTCGTCCTGTCCACCGAGGCTTCGCGACCTTCGGATCGGTTCGGTGGCGATCGAGGTCGAGGTCAGGGGTGACCCGCTGGCTGGTGCTTGCACCGCCGATCTCGCGGCCCACCCGATCGGCATTCTCGTTCGCCCCGACGTGCTTCCCGCCGTCCCGTTCACCGTCATCGTTCACCACGCTGGCGCGGTGGACGAAACCGAGATCGCCGAGCTTCCCTAGTCGGTCAGGGCTGCGCCTCCCAGGTCTCGCCGGGCTCGAGGGCGACCACCTCAGCCGAGGTGTGGTCGCGGAGCTGCTCGGGAGTGCCGGCCAGCGCGGGGAACGTCGCGTAGTGGACCGGGATGACGGTCGAGGCGCCGATCATCTCGAGTGCCAGGCCGGCGCCGCGCGGGCCCATCGTGTAATGACCCCCGATCGGCAGCACCGCGATCTCGGGGTGATACTGCTCGCCGACCAGGCGCATGTCGCCGAACACGTCCGTGTCACCCGAGTGATAGACGGTGGTGCCGTCCTCGAACTCGAGGATCCAGCCCCAGCAGCCAAGGTCGCGCGTCACCTGGTCGGCGCCGCTGCCCAGGGTCGCGCCGCCGGTATGGACCGCGGTGACCATCGTGAAGCCGATGCCGGCCGCCTCGAACGTGCCACCGGCGTTCATGCCGACCGCCTCGACGCCCTTCGAGCCGAGGAAGACGCTCATCTCGTGGCTGCCGACCGTGGCCGCCCCCTCGACCCGCGCCAGCTCGATCAGGTCGGCGAGATCGTCGCCCACGTGGTCGAAGTGGCAGTGGGTGGGGGCGACGACGCTGACCTTCTCCGGCGTCCGATACGCCTCGGCGTAATTCGGCGCGCCGGTCCAGCGGTCGACCCAGACCCAGGCGTCGTTCGGTGATCGGTAGAGCACGCCGCCGTGGCCGAGACGGGTGATGCGCAGGTTCGCCATCTTGTTCCTCCAGGTGTGCTCCCGGGCATCGTAGTCTGCAACGAACGACGACGCGGGAGAGTCATTGGGTCGATGGCAAGCGAGCTTGGCCGAGCGGGACCGCTGCTGGCCGCCGCCCTGGTGGGCACCCTTCTCCTTGCCGCGGTGGCCGTGGCCGTGGTGGTCGTCGGCCCGGGCTCGGGGACCGCATCCGGGTCGTCGCCGATCATCAGCGACACCTTGCAGTCCGCCACCTCGTCGCCGAGTCCTGGATCATCGAGGCTCCCGGCGTCGGCGCCGACCGTTGTGTCATCGCAGTCCGCACGGCCGTCCGCCCAACCGGGAACCGCACCGCTCGAACGTCCGGTCATCCTCCCGGCCTCGATCGCGGAGCGGGCCGAGCTGCCGTTCTGCGGGCACGAGACGGTGGACCGCCGACTGGATGGTGATTTCCGGGACCCGGACGTGCGGGCATGTTTCCTGGCAGCCCACGAGGCGGGGGAGCCCGCGGAGATGATCACGGATTCTCCGACGGTCGAAGGCGGACCCGTACGCGAGATCTTCCGCATTCTGCCGTCCGGCGCGATCGAGTCGTATCTCGATCTGACACAGGACCCGCTCGGCACCCCAACCTGGACGCTGGCCATCTGTCGGACCCTGCGAGCCGTGGATCGCGACCCGGCCGGCACCCCGGCGTTCTTCCCGAGTGCGTGCGACGAGCCTGAAGTCGTCGTCGGCCTTCGGCCCGAGATCGAGCCAACCGGCGACGAGGTCGGCACGTTCGAACGGCTGGTCCAATTCGCCCGCACATCTGATCCGGAGCTCATCGATGACATTCCGTTCGCGACCGAAGGAGTCTGGCTGGGGCTCGCCGATGACCTCCACGTTCGCCGCGCACCGGAAGAGCTGGTGGAACCCCAAGCCTGGTCGCTCGAGGCCGATGCGTTCCGTGGGCGGGTCGGACCGTTCTCGGCGCTCGACGTGCTGGCGAGCTGGAACCTCGGCACGGAAGCGCCTCCGGTCCGCGAGCTGGCCGCGTGGGTGGGGGATCACCCGCACTGCGCTTCGCCACCCGTACCGGCGCCGTCCGAGATGGCCAACCTGCGACGAGTGAGCGTTCAACCCGTGCGTCCGGCGGCGTGCCTCCAATGGTGGACCGTCGATCTCTTCATCGGGCGAGACGGCGTCATCCAGGCCATCACGGTCGATTTCGGGGAGCCGTAGCTCCGGACTGGGCGGTCAGCCCGGATGGAGGCGGCCGGCGGCCGCGATGCGCTCCAACCACGGCAGCTCGCGCTCGAGCGTCGTCTCGGGCCCGTGTCCCGGGAGGACGCGCGTGGCAGCCGGCAGCTCGCGGGCGAGACGGCTGAGGGATGCGACCATCTGCTCGTCGTTGCCGCCGGGCAGATCCGTCCGGCCGTAGGAGCCGGCGAACAGGACGTCGCCCGACAGGAGCAGGCCGCGGCGCTCCTCGTAGAGGCACACCGAGCCCTCCGTGTGGCCCGGGAGATGGAGCACGTCGAAGACGAGATCGCCGATGGCCACCTGTTCGTTCTCGCGGAGGTCGCGCGCCGCACGCACCGGCTCCAGCTCGAAGCCGTACGTATTGCGGCCCTCGAGGCGATATGCGTCATCGGGGTGGATGGCCAATGGGGCACCCGAGGCGTGCATGAGCGGGGCGTCGTCGAAGATGTGGTCGATGTGCCCG
>DASVEQ010000120.1:0-27869 GCA_036380455.1 Candidatus Limnocylindria bacterium
GATCCGCCGCGGCTCATCGTCCCGTGTGGCGGGATCCGTCGCGCACCGGTGCTGGAGCGCCGCGTCGCCGACGCGGGTCCGCAGCACCCGCCGGGCGGTTCCGCGACCCTCGCCGGGTTGCCGGGAGGCCGGCCTGCCACGCCGCGGGCACCGATCGGTCCCGCCGCCCTGCTCGGGCTGGCCGCCGCGGCACTCCTGGGCGGCGCGCTCGTCGGGCGACGTCTCGGCGGCGGCGGCGGGACGGATCCGGACGACGAGGGGACCGCCGAGCCTTCCGGCGCGGACCTCGAATCGTCACCGCCGGCCCTCACGCTCGTCCCGATGCCGCACGAACGTGCTCCGTGAGCGTGCGCGCGGCGTATACTCCCGCCCGTTCGGCCGCCTGGCCGAGCGCGGAGGAGGTGCTGAGCGACCGTGAGCGGACTGTCCCAGGCCGACTCGCCGCGCAGCGGGGCTCGCCAGTACCACATCGCCCTCGAGCGGGGCGAGCTGGCGGAGTACATCCTCCTCGTCGGCGATCCGGGTCGGGTGCCGATCGTCGCCAGGCGCTGGGACAGCGTCGAGCTCGAGCGCACCAATCGTGAGATCACGACGGCCACCGGAGAGTACCGGGGCATGCGCGTCAGCTGCATGTCGAGCGGCATGGGCACCGACAACATCGAGATCGTCCTGGCCGAGGTGATGGAGATCACCGATCGGCCAACCTTCATCCGCGTCGGATCATCGGGCGCCCTGCAGCCGGAAATCGCGCTCGGGGACCTGATCGTGTCGACCGGCGCCGTCCGCCTCGAGAACACCACCGATTTCTACGTGCACCCCGGCTTCCCGGCCGTGGCGCACCGCGACGTCGTCTGGGCACTCGAGACGGCGTGTCGAGACGGGGGCCATCCGTATCACGTCGGGCTCACGGCCACGGCGAGCGGGTTCTTCGCTCCGCAGGGACGGCAGATGCGCACGCTCCCCGTTCGCTATCCTGAGCTCGCAGATGAGCTTCGCCGCCAGCGTGTGGCGAATCTCGAAATGGAGTCGTCGGCACTCTTCGTGCTGGCACATCTGGCGGGACTGCGGTCCGGCACCGTCTGTGCGGCGTACGCACAACGGACGGACGGCACGTTCCTCGAGGGCGCGGCAAAGGAGGCCGCGGAGGCACGCTGCATCGATGCCGGACTGGCCGGCATCCACCTGCTCTGGCAGGTCGACACCGCCGGAGGCGACACGCTCGCGCTCCGCGGGACACGGTTCGACCGGTCGGCGGGTAGCTCAAACCAAGAGTCCGGTACCTGAGCCGGCCACTAGGGAGGCATGACCACCGATGGCGACCGAGGCCTACTGCGTCAAGTGCAAGGCGAAGCGCGAGATGAATGACGCGACGAAGATCACCATGAAGAACGGCAAGCCCGCGACCCAGGGCGTCTGCCCGGTGTGTGGCACGAAGATGTTCAAGATCGGCGGCTGATCCCGCCCCTGGCGAACTCGACGGCGCGTCGGCTCGGCCGGCGCGCCGTTCTTCATGTGCGGCGCCGCTAGAATGACTCGTCGTGGAGTACGCAGCCGAGCGCCCGGTCCTGGCGGTCGATCTCGGCGGCACCCAGATCCGTGCAGCGCTCATCACCGCCGACCGATCGGTCCACTGCCGTCGCGCGGAGCCGACCCGTGACGAGGACGGGGTCGAGGCGGTCGTCGCCCGGATCGTCGAGGTCGTCGCTGAGGTGCGCGCCGAGGCGGCCGCGGGCGGACTTCCACTCCCGGCCGGGATCGGCGTTTCGTCGCCCGGCCCGCTCGACCCCCACCGAGGCATCGTCCTCAGCCCGCCGAACCTTCGAGGCTGGCATGACGTGCCGATCGTGGCGCGGCTCGCCGACGAGCTCGAGCTGCCGACCTATCTCGAGCGGGACACGAACGTTGCGGTCATGGCCGAGTGGCGCTACGGGGCCGCGCGAGGGACGCTCGACGCGGTGTACGTCACCGTCTCGACCGGCGTCGGCGGCGGCATCATCAGCAACGGGAGGCCGCTGACCGGCCGGGATGGCCTGGCGGGCGAGGTCGGCCATCTGGTCGTGGAGCTCGACGGCCCGCCATGCGGGTGCGGCGGCATCGGTCACGTCGAGGCGATCGCCTCCGGGACCGGGATCGAGCGCCGGGCGCAGGAAATCCTCGAGCGCGGCGGCGCCCCGCGACTGGCGCAGCTGGTCGAGGCGGGAGAGCCGCTCGACGCCGAGCTCGTGGCCCGCGCCGCCGACGAGGGCGACGCAGTGGCCCGTGACCTTCTCGACCGCGCCTGGGTGGCCATCGGCGCCCTGTGCGGCTCGCTCGTCAACCTGCTCGACCCCGAGGTGATCGTCATCGGCGGCGGGATCGCCGAGCATCGCCCGCGACTCTTCGAGATCGCGCGTGCGGAGCTGCCGCGGCGCGTCCTGCCGTCGCTGGCGGGCCGCGCTCGGATCGAGCCTGCCGCCCTGGGCGGCGATGTCTCGTTGATCGGCCTGCTGCCGATCGTGAATGACCGAATGGGCGATCCGGCATACGCCGCTGGATCGCAGGCGTCGCGCACCGCGACCGCAGCGCAAGGAGCAGTCCGTCCGTGACCACCCGCATCGGCATCAACGGCTTCGGCCGCATCGGCCGCCAGACCCTGAAGGCCATCCTCGAGCGCCATCCGGACGATCTCGAGGTGGTCGCCGTCAACGACCTCGCCGACGACGAGACGAACGCGCACCTGTTCAAGTACGACTCGACCTACGGCCGCTTCGACGGCGAGGTGCGAGCCGGTGAGAACGAGATCGTCGTGAACGGTCGCAGCATCCGTTCCTTCAGCGAGAAGGATCCCGCCGCCCTGCCGTGGGGTGACCTCGGCGTCGACATCGTGGTCGAGTCGACCGGCATCTTCACCGACGCGACCAAGGCCAAGGCGCACCGCGACGCGGGCGCCAGGAAGGTGATCATCTCGGCGCCGGCGAAGAACGAGGACGTGACCCTCGTGCTGGGCGTGAACGAGGATCGCTACGATCCGGCGCAGCACCACATCGTGAGCAACGCGAGCTGCACGACGAACGGCCTCGCCCTGCCGGCGAAGGTCATCTTCGACAGCTTCGGCATCGAGCGCGGCCTGATGACGACGATCCACTCGTACACGAACGACCAGAATGTCCTCGACGTCTTCCACAAGGACCTGCGACGCGCCCGGAGCGCCGGGCAGAACATCATCCCGACCACGACCGGCGCGGCGAAGGCGCTGGCTCTCGTCATCCCCGAGCTGAAGGGCAAGTTCGACGGCTTCTCCCTGCGGGTTCCGACCCCGACGGTCAGCGTGATCGACTTCGTCGCCATCACCACGAAGCCTGTGACCGCCGAATCGGCCAACGCGGCGCTGGAGGCCGCGGCGGATGGTCCGATGAAGGGCCTGCTCGGCTACACCGAGGAGCCGCTGGTGAGCATGGACTTCAAGGGCGACGAGCGCTCGAGCATCATCGACGCCGCCTCGACCATGGTCAGCGGGGACAACCTGCTGAAGGTCATCGCCTGGTACGACAACGAGTGGGGCTACTCGTGCCGCGTGGCGGACCTCGCCAAGTTCATGGCCGATCGGCTCTGAGCCGCCGATGGACACGAAGACGGTCCGCGACGTCGACGTCGCCGGCAGAAGGGTCTTCCTGCGCGCCGACCTGAACGTCCCGCTCGACGATGGGCGGATCACCGATGACACGCGCATCCGCGCGAGCCTGCCGACGATCGTCAGCCTGCTCGAGCGGGGGGCATCGGTCATCCTCGCGAGCCACCTCGGACGCCCGAAGGGCAAGGTCAACGACGCGCTGCGTCTCAAGCCGGTGGCCGATCGGCTGAGCCAGCTCCTCGGCCGGCCGGTGCGGATGACCGGCGATGCCCTCGGGCCCGGCGTCCAGGTGGCGGTCGACAAGCTGCGGCCCGGCGACCTGCTCATGCTCGAGAATCTCCGCTTCCACGCCGAGGAGGAGGCGAACGATCCGGACTTCGCGAAGGCGCTGGCAGGCGGCGCGGAGCTGTACGTCAACGATGCCTTCGGGGCGGCGCATCGGGCGCATGCCTCGACCGAGGGGATCACCCACCACCTTCCGGCGGTGGCGGGCCTCCTCATGGAGCGGGAGGTCGACGCGCTCGCTCGGCTGCTCGAGAAGCCGGCCCGGCCGTTCCACGCGGTGATCGGCGGCGCCAAGGTGACCGGCAAGCTCGAGGTGCTCGAGGCGCTCCTGTCGCGCTGCCAGGCGATCCTCGTGGGCGGTGGCATGGCGAACACCTTCCTGGCCGCGAAGGGCGCCGAGCTCGGCAAGAGCCTGGTCGAGGAGGAGCGGCTCAAGGACGCGGAGCGAATCCTGGCCGAGGCGCGTCGGAAGCGCGTGCGCTTCATGCTGCCCACCGACGCCGTCGTGGCTCCACAGATCCATCACCGAGCCCGGACCCAGACGGTGGCGGTCGACGCGGTGCCGCGCGACCAGATGATCGTCGACATCGGTCCGGAGACGCTGAAGGCGTACACCGCGCACCTCGCCAAGGCGAAGACGGTGTTCTGGAATGGGCCGATGGGCGTGTTCGAGATGGAGCAGATGGCGGCCGGGACGAACGCGATCGCTCGCTTCCTGGCCAAGCGGGCATCCGGAGGGGTGGTCGTGGTGGTCGGCGGGGGCGATTCGGTCGCCGCGGTCGAGGGTCTCGGCCTGGCCGAGAAGATGACCCACGTCAGCACCGGCGGCGGCGCCTCGCTCGAATTCCTCGAGGGCAAGACCCTGCCCGGCGTTGCCGCCCTGCTTCCGGCCGACGCCGAGATCGAATGGCCGAAGGAGAACGCATGACCACGCTCATCGAAGACGTCATCGGGCGCGAGATCCTCGACTCGCGTGGGAATCCCACCGTCGAGGTGGACGTCTTCCTGACCGATGGCTCGGTCGGCACCGCACTCGTGCCCTCCGGCGCATCGACCGGCGCCCACGAGGCCGTCGAGCTCCGCGACGGCGATGCCGCCCGCTACGGCGGAAAGGGCGTGCTCACCCCCGTCCGCCACGTCAACGAGACGATGCGCCCCGAGCTGCTCGGCATCGATGCGCTCGAGCAGATCAGCGTGGATCGGCTGCTCGTCGAGCTCGACGGAACCCCGAACAAGTCGAAGCTCGGGGCGAACGCGCTGCTGGGCGTCAGCCTGGCGGTGGCGCACGCGGCGGCCGAATCCACCGGGCTGCCGCTCTACCGCTACCTCGGCGGCGCTGGGGCACGGACACTGCCGGTGCCGCTGGTGAATATCCTCAACGGCGGGAAGCACGCGGTCGCCTCCACCGACTTCCAGGAGTTCATGATCGCGCCGCTCGGGGCACCGACGTTCCGCGAGGGCCTGCGCTGGGCGGCCGAGACGTTCCACGCGCTGGGCACGCTGCTCCACGAGGAGGGGCTCACGACCACGGTCGGCGACGAGGGCGGCTACGCGCCGAGCCTCGGGAGCAACGAGGACGCCATCGCGGCCGTGCTGACGGCCATCGAGCGCGCCGGGTACACGCCCGGGGAGCAGATCGCCATCGCCCTCGACCCGGCCGCCACCGAGCTGTACGCCGATGGGCGCTACACGCTCGTCCGCGAGGACCGCGCGTTGAACGGCGCCGAGCTCATCGACTTCTGGGCCGACTGGGCGGACCGCTACCCGATCGTGAGCCTCGAGGACGGCCTGGCGGAGGATGACTGGGAGGGCTGGGCGCAGCTCACCTCGCGCTTGGGCGATCGGCTCCAGGTCGTCGGCGACGACCTGCTGGTCACGAACACCGACCGCCTGGCGCGCGCCATCCGCGAGCGCGCCGCCAACAGCATCCTCGTGAAGCTGAACCAGATCGGGACGCTCACCGAGACGATCGAGGCGGTCGAGATGGCCCAGCGCGCCGGCTGGACGGCCGTCATCAGCCACCGCTCGGGCGAAACGGAGGACACGACGATCGCGGACCTCACCGTGGCGCTGAACACGGGGCAGATCAAGACCGGCTCGATCAGCCGTTCGGAGCGGATCGCGAAGTACAACCGGCTGCTGCGGATCGAGGAGGAGCTCGCCGACGCCGCGGTCTATGCCGGGCGTCGAGCATTCGCCGCCAGCCGCGCATGATGAAAGGCCGTCCGCGTCTGGGCATGGCACCCGGCGGCGTGCAAGGGAACGATTCAGCGACGATGTACTCCCATGGCGGTGCAGCCTGGGAGGATCGCTGTGCGGTGTGCACGCACGTGGGCGCGACACTGAAGCTCACCTGAGTGCTCGCACGCAGGCGGACGCACGAGCGCGCAAAGGAACGACCGTGCAACAGGAACGACCCCGGATCGCTCCGGGGTCGTTGCGTGTCGCGTCCGCTTGGTGGCTAGCTCTCGTCGGCCTCGTCGGACTTCGCACGGCGGCGGGCGGCGGCGGACTCGCGGCTGGCGCGGGTCACGGCCACCTTCGCCTTGCCGGCGGCGGTGCGCGGTCGATCGGCGGCCTTGCCGGCGGCAGCCTTGGATGCCTTGGACGCCGCGACCTTCTTGCGCTGTGCGGTCTTGCTGGCGGCGGTCCGCTTCTTCGGCGCGGCCGTGGCGGTTGCCTCGACGCTGTCGAGCAGGTGCGCCTCGTTCACCTTCGTCATCAGCCGGCTCTTGCGTCGGGCGGCGTTGTTCGGGTGGATGATCCCCTTCTCGGCGGCCTTGTCGAGCGCGCTGATGGCGGCGGCCACGGCTTCCGGGCCGGGTCCCTCCGCGCGGCCGAGGGCGATCTCCGATGCGCGCTGGACGAGGGTCTTCGCCTCGCTTCGCGTGCGGCGGTTCACCGCGCGGCGGCGGAGCGATTGGCGCACGCGCTTGAGGGCGGAGGGGGTGCGCGCGCCCTTCCAGGTGCGGGCCGTTCTTGCCACGTGGGGTCCTCAACTCGATCGATCGATGGCGCACGGCCACTCCGGTGGAAGCGCCGGCGGAGGCGGGAGTATAGCATCGGACCGCCGATGGGGCCACTCGACAGATCGGCGCGCAGCGGCGACAATCGCGCCGACGACCAGCGATGGCAGGCCGAGCCCTGCGGCCGTCGTGGTCACGCACACGGAGAGAAACGAGCTGAGGGGAGACCTGCCGCGTTCGCGCCCCGAGCGCGCCCGCGCAACGATCGAGCGTCGCATCGCGTCTCCCCGCGGTAGCCCATGACCACCGCCACCCTGCCACGTCGCCTCATTCGACCCATGGCCACCGCGCCCGCCCGCCGATCGATGCTGATCGGCTTCGCCGCCACGCTCGCCGTCGGCCTCCTCGCCCTGGGCGGCCTCTCGGCGGCCATCGCGATCTCCAGTGACGGACAGGTGCTCACCGGCGTCCGCGTCGGCGGCGTCGAGGTCGGCGGGCTGACGCGCGCCGAGGCAGAGGCCCGCCTCACGGAGGACCTGCCGTCGTTGAGCGACGGGCAGGCGATGGTCGCCGCCGGCGGGCTCGAGGAGATCGTCACGTACGCGGAGCTCGGCCGCGGCTACCAACTCGACGCCATGCTCGACGCAGCCTTCGGCGTCGGCCGTGACGCCGGACCCGTCGGCGACGGGATTGCGCGGCTGCGGACCCTCGTCCGGTCGACGAGCCTGCCCGTCGTGGTTCATCCCTACGACGCCGATGCGATCGATGCGGCGGCGGAGCGGGTGGCGCGGGCCGTGACCATCCATCCGGTCGAGGCGGCGGTGGAGCGCGAGGGCTTCGCGGTCCGCCCGTCATCCGACGGACGCGTCCTCGAGGCTGAGGACGTCCGCGCCGCTCTCGCCGCGGCAACCGACAGCACGAACCCAGACGACATCCGGCTCGATCTCGCGGTTGCGACCGTCCTGCCCGTCGTCAACAGCGAGGAGGCGGAGGCCGCCGCCGCGGCGGCCGGCGACGCCGTGGCCGACCTGGAGCTGACGGTTCCGGGCGCCGCCGAGGACGAGGATGCGCTGCAGATCAATGCCGAGACCATTGCCGGATGGATCACGTTCGGGCCCAGCGGTGAGTCGGACTACGCGATGCGCATCGATGCGGGCGCGGTGGGCGCTGCGATCGCGGAGCTTGCGGAAACGATCGACCGCGAGGCGGTCAGTGCTCGCTTCGGCGTGGCCGGGTCCGGCCTCGGCGGCGTGATCCCGGGCCAGGATGGTCGGCAGCTCGATGTCGGGGAGTCGGCCGCATCGGTCGTGGAGGCTCTGGGCCGTCGCGCCGGCGGGTCATCCGTCGCCGGCCTGGCCCTGACCGTGGACGTCACCGAGCCGGCACTGACCACCGCCGCCGCGGAGGAGATCCTGCCGCAGATGCGGATGGTCTCGTCGTGGACGACCTATTACGTGTCCGGCGAGGGCAACGGTTTCGGCAACAACATCAGCATCCCCGCCTGGGACCTCGACGGCTACAACCTCGCGCCGGGCGAGTGGTTCAGCTTCTGGGGCGGCATCGGCCCGGTGAGCGTCGAGCGCGGCTACCGGTACGGCGGCGCGATCATCAACGGCCGCAGCGTGGCCCAGGGAGCCCTGGCCGGCGGGATCTGCTCGACCTCGACGACGCTCTTCAATGCCGCGATGCGGTTCGGCCTCGAGATTGGCGATCGAACGGCGCACTACTACTACATCGACCGCTACCCGACCGGCCTGGACGCGACCGTCGCGATCGTCGACAGCTCCGTGACGGACATGACGTTCCGCAACGACACGGAGCACCCAATCGTGATCCGCGGCTTCGGGTCGCCGGGCCAGGTCACGTTCCAGATCTGGAGCGTGCCCAACGGTCGCACGGTCGCGCTCAGCGCGCCGATCATCCAGAACAGCCGGTCCGCGATCGAGACGACGCAGCTCGATCCGAACATGGCACCAGGGACCGCGCGTCGCGTCGAGTACCCGCACCACGGCTTCCAGGCCACCGTCTCCCGGACCGTCTACGGGCCGGGCGGCGAGGTCGTCCACCAGAACACCTGGTTCAGCGATTACCGCGTCGTGAACGGCATCACCCTGGTCGGGCCCACGGCGGCAGCACCCGAGCCGCCCGCCGACGAAGGCGAGACCGCAGGTGAGCCGCCGGCGGGAGACCCGCCCGCCGATCCCGCCCCGTAGGGCAACGCGTGCCCCAGGCGGCACTGTGCTGATTTTTCTGGGCTAGACTCGCCCCGGTGATCCCCCCGGAGCGCATCCGCAACTTCAGCATCGTCGCGCACATCGACCACGGGAAGTCCACGCTTGCCGATCGGCTGCTCGAGGTCACCCACACGATCGACCGGCGGCTCATGCAGTCGCAGGTGCTCGATTCGATGGACCTCGAGCGCGAGAAGGGGATCACGATCAAGGCCCGCGCCGTCCGCCTCCATTACGAGGCCGGCGACGGTGAGACCTACGCGCTCAACCTCATCGACACGCCCGGCCACGTCGACTTCACCTACGAGGTCAGTCGATCGCTCCAGGCCTGCGAAGGCGCCATCCTGGTCGTCGACGCCACGCAGGGGATCGAGGCGCAGACGCTCGCCAACGTCCACCTCGCGCTGGCGCAGAACCTGGTGATCATCCCGGTCATCAACAAGATCGACCTGCCGAGCGCCGATGTCCAGATGGTGATGCACGAGCTGGAGGAGACGCTCGCCATCCCCCGCGAGGAGGTGCTTCTCGCCAGCGCCAAGGAGGGAACCGGCGTGCCCGAGATCCTCGAGGCGATCGTCGCGCGCGTGCCGCCGCCGGCGGGCGACGCGACCACGCCGCTCGGGGCCCTCGTCTTCGACAGCCACTACGACCAGTACAAGGGCGTCGTCGCCTACGTCCGCCTGGCAGCGGGCACGCTCCACGACCACGATCGCATCCGGTTCATGGCCACCGGCGCCGAGTCGGAGATCCTCGAGCTCGGCTACTTCCGGCCACAGCCGGTGCCGACGGCGCAGCTGGTGGCCGGCGAGGTCGGCTACGTCGCCAGCGGGCTGAAGAGCATCCGCGAGGCCCAGGTCGGCGACACGCTCACCTCGGTCAGCCGACCGGCCGATGCGCCGCTCCCGGGCTACCAGGAGCCGCTGCCGCTCGTGTTCGCCGGCATCTACCCGCTGCGCGGCGACGACTATCCCGAGCTGCGCGACGCGCTCGACAAGCTCCACCTCAACGACGCGGGCTTCGTCTACGAGCCGGAGTCGTCGGCCGCACTGGGGTTCGGCTTCCGCTGCGGGTTCCTCGGCCTGCTCCACATGGAGATCACCCAGGAGCGGCTCGAGCGGGAGTTCGACCTCGACCTCATCGCCTCCGCGCCGTCGGTGGAGTACCGGGTGAAGCTGCTCCACCGGGCGGACGAGCTCGTGGTCGACAACCCAGCCCAGATGCCGAACGTCGGCGAAATCGAGCAGATCACGGAGCCGTGGGTCACGGCCCAGGTCATCACGCCGACCGACTACATCGGGCCGCTCATGGAGCTCGCCACCAACCGTCGCGGGGAATTCCAGAACATGGAGTACCTCGACCCGACGCGGGTGAACCTCCACTTCGAGATGCCGCTCGGGGAGCTGATCATCGACTTCTACGATCAGCTGAAGAGCCGATCCAGCGGATATGCCAGCCTCGACTACCAGTACATCGGCTATCGGCCGGGCGACCTCGTGAAGCTCGACGTGCTGGTCAGCGGCGAGCCGGTGGACGCGTTGAGCCTGATCGTGCATCGGGCGAACGCGTACCGAGCCGGCAAGGCGCTGGTCGACAAGCTCAAGGAGCTGATCCCGCGCCAGATGTTCGAAGTGCCGGTCCAGGCCGCCATCGGCTCGCATATCATCAGCCGCGAAACGATCCGGGCGATGCGGAAGAACGTCCTCGCCAAGTGCTACGGCGGTGACATCACTCGCAAACGGAAGCTGCTCGAGAAGCAGAAGGAAGGGAAGCAGCGGATGAAGCGGATCGGCTCGGTGGAGATCCCGCAAGAGGCCTTCCTTGCCGTGCTGCGCATGAACGAGAGCGCCGGATGACCTTCGTCGACTCGCTGCGCCTGGCGATCGCCCTGGGATTGACCCTGTTCCTCGTGCTTCTGCGCTTCGACAGCGAGCGGATCACCCGTAGCGACTACTTCCGCTACCGCACGCCGTGGATGGGGCCGGTGAGCTACTACATCCTCGTCATCGGCTTCGCCATCGGCATCGCGATCATCCTGCCCTCGGGCCGCGAGCAGCTGTTCCTCACCGGCGGCCAGACCGACGAGATGCTGCCCGTCATGCTCCTGTTCGTGGCCGTCGCGCTGCTCAACGGGGCGGCGCTCGCGTTCCTTCGGTACGGTGGCATCCTGCCTCTGCCCATCGAGCTGCTGCCGACCCGGGTGCTCGGCGCCGCCGCCAATGCCGTGAGCGAGGAGCTCCAGTTCCGCTCGATCGTGCTGGGCATGCTCCTGTTCGCCGGCATGCCGGTGGGATGGGCGATCGCGGTCCAGGCCCTCGTCTACGGGCTCGCGCACCGCCGCCTGTGGCGCGATCGCGATTGGTATTTTCTGCTTGGCTCCGTCCTTCTCGGCTGGGCGGCCGGGGTCGTGACCTTCAACACCGGGTCGGTCATTCCGGCCATCGTCGGCCACTTCGCGGTGACGATGGCGCTGTTCGCGTTCGCTGGAGGGCGCCTGCGCCAGCGACCGATTTAGGTAGCCGATGCGGGCGTGGGGAGGCTCGCCCGCCTGGCCCGCCCGGCGGGCGGGCGGGACCGGCTGCCGAGCCCAACTTCGATTTGCATCGGCTCCTGAACGGGTCGAGAGGGTTGGCCAGGCGGGTCTGCCGTCGTCGACGGCGGCCACAGGCGCATCACGGCTCTCGGGAGGACTACCGAGTCGCACGCCCCGCCTGCGGCGGACCGGCCGGCTCGCAGTGAGGCGCCGGGAGAAACGTCACGCCGGCGCAAGCGACGGGAAGCCCGAATGCCTTGGCAGGGAGCGGCAGCACTCCTGGAGATTCGCACACGAAGTGGGATCAGGCTTCCGAAGATCGGTCACGGTCGCGTGTAGAGCAGTCCACCTCCTCCGCCCATGGAACGGACGCGAGCGAATCAGGTCGGACCTGACAGTGGCGGACGCCGCACTGGTCACGTGCGGGTCACGGTGACGCGATTCTCACTCGAGCGACTCCGCCAGTGCGACGACGATCCCGTCGGGGCCGCGGACGTAACACAGCCGATTGCTGTCCTCGTACTGCACCACCTCGCCGACAGGCTTCCCGCCGTGGTCAAGCAGGCGGGCGAGCACCGCGTCGATGTCGTCGACGGTGAACATGATGCGACGGATGCCGAGCGCGTTGATCGGTGCGTCTTCTGGCTCGGCCCTCACGGCCGGTGGTGTGTGGAACCTGTCCAGCTCAATCCCCCCGTGGCCGTCCGGCGTCCGCATCATGACGATGTCGCTCCTGACGCCGTCGAGCCCGACGAGGCGGTCGACCGACCGTCCCTGGACGGTCGCCTTGCCCTCGACCTCCAGACCAAGAGCGGCGAAGAACGCGATCGCCGCTTCGAGGTCGTTGACGACGAGGAGGACGTTATCCATCCGCAACAATGTCATGGCGCGAGTGTAGGACCGAGCGTTCTCGCCAGAGCGAATCCGGTCGACCTTGAAGGTGAGCAAGCGGCAGGGGGTCCCTGACCGCCATACTTCGGTGATGACGTCGGGCGACGCCACGTTCTTGCTCCGCGGCGGGGTCGGCAGCTGAACCCCCAACATCGCTTCCCGGACGCGCGGACGCTCGAGTGGGTCGCGCGCGCCGTCGCACCCGGGGCGCGCGTCACGGGCGGTCGCCGGCTGATGGGCGGCATCACGTCGTCGATTCACCGACTCGCCGTCGAGACGGCCCGGGGCACGCGCACGCAGGTGGTCCTGAGGCGATGGACCGCGAGCGAGTGGGACACGGACGCGGACGGCCCGCGGCTCGTCGAGCGTGAACATCGCGTACTCCGCGGACTCGAGTCGACAGACATCCCGGCTCCGCGAGTGCTGGCGGTCGACCCGACCGGTGAGACGGCTGGTGTGCCGGCGCTCCTGATGGCGCGTCTTCCGGGACGGATGGACCTGACCCCGACGGACCCGAAGGCGTGGCTCCGGCAGATCGCCGGCATGGCGGCGCGCATCCACGAGCTGGACGTCGACGCTGGGCCGTATCGGTGGAAGCAGCGAGAGGTGCCTATCCCGCCGTGGGCGTCGAGGCCGGCGGATTGGTGCGCCGCCGCGGACCTGGTTCGCGGCTCGGCGCCCGTTCACGAGGTTCGGTTCACGCACGGCGACTACCAGCAATTCAACTTCCTCTGGCGACGTGGGCACCTGACGGGCGTCGTCGACTGGACGGGCGCGTGCCGCGGTCCGTCCGACGTCGATGTCGGCCACTGCCGGCTGAACCTCGCCGTCCTCTACTCGGCTGACCTGGCGGCCGACCTTCTTGCCGCCTACGAAGCCGAGGCCGGGCGGCGCGTCGATCCGTACTGGGACATCCGGTGTGCGACCGCGCCCGCGTTCAGTGACTGGGGGGCCTTCATTCCGATCCAGGTCGGCGGGCGCGCTCGGTTCGACCGCGCCGGGATGCACCGCCGCGTCGACGATCTCCTCTCGGCCGCATTGAGAAGGGCCTGAGCGGCGACGACCAATGCCAGGTGCGCGATGCAGGATGTCGCGGCGCGGGACTCCCCCGACGCTTCCGATCGACCCAGATTCACCTGATTCGACCGGACTGACCGGCGCCGGCTGGTCGATCGGCGAGGGTCGGCCGAGGCGGGTCGTAGACTCCGGCGATGGAGGTCCTGACGCACCACCTGTACGTCCACGTGCCGTTCTGCCGGCTCGTGTGCGCGTATTGCGACTTCGTGACCGTCGGCGGCCGGGCGGACGACATCCCACGCTACGCCGATGCGCTGGTCGCCGAGATCGGGCTCCGCCCGGCGCCGGGCGAGCTGCGGACCATCTACTTCGGCGGTGGGACGCCGTCCCTGCTCAGCGGCCGGCAGGCGGAACGGGTGATCCGGGCGGCCACCCAGCGCTGGGCGCGCGTCGCCGTCGAGGAGGTGACGGTCGAGGCGAATCCTAGTGAGCGCGAGACGCCGGACTGGGTGGGGCTGCGCGCCGTCGGCGTCACGCGGATCAGCCTGGGCATCCAGTCGCTGCGCGACGCCGATCTCGAGGCGCTGGCGCGGGGTCACACCGCGCGGGAGGGTCGGGGCGCCTTCGCGGCCGTCCGGGCGGCAGGGTTCGACAACGTGAGCATCGACCTCATCTACGGCATCCCCGGGCAGTCGCTGGACGGCTGGCGCGAAGGGCTGGAGCTGGCGATCGGGTTCGGTCCGGAGCACATCAGCTGTTACGCGCTGCAGCTCGCACTCGAGCCGGACGAGTGGGCCGCGCCGCCGCGGCCCGGCGCGCTCCGATGGCGGAATCGGGTGATCCCGCAGCAGGACGAGGCGCTGGCCGCCGACCAGTACCGGGTGGCGGAGCAGGTGCTCGCCGATGCCGGCTATCGGCACTACGAGCTCAGCTCGTGGGCGCTCCCCGGTCGCGAGTCCCGCCACAACGGAGCCTACTGGGCGCGCCGGGCGTACACGGGCGTCGGCGCCGGAGCGCACTCGTATGACGGGGCACGCGAGCGGTCCTGGAATGAGCGCGACCTGGACCGGTACCTCGCCGCGATCGAGGCGGGGGTGCGCCCGGAGGCAGACCACGAGAACCTGGACGACGAGCCCCGGGCGTTCGAGGCGGTCGCCCTTGGGCTGCGGCGCGTCGACGGTTTCAGCCGCACGGCCTTCTTCGAGGAGTTCGGCGACGATCCGCTCGACCGATTCGCGGACGCGGTCATCCAGAGCACCGGCGGCGGGCTGCTGGAGGTCGCAGGCGACCGGATTCGGCTGACGCCCGACGGTCGACTGCTGGCCTCGGAGGTGCTCGTGGCATTCGCGCCAGCGGCGCGCATCGGCTGATGCTGTTCCCGGCGCGCGTGCTCGCGGGGCTGCAGTCGGGCACGGTGGATCGCGCCTTCCGCCGATGGGAGCGCCCGCGGGTGCGCGCCGGTGGAAGCCAGCGCACCGCCATCGGCGTCATCGGCTTCGACTCGGTCGTGGCCGTGAGGCGGGAGGAGCTCGGCGAGGACGACGCGCGACGCGCCGGGTTCGCCTCGCTGGACGCACTGCTGGCATTCATCGATCGGCGCGCGGATGGAGCCATCTACCGGATCCGGCTGCGCCTGGTGGGCCCGGATCCGCGCGTCGAGCTGCGGGAGGCGCTGCCGGATGACGCGGAGCTCGGGGAGATCCAACGGCGCCTGGAGCGCCTCGATCGGGCGAGCCGCCATGGACCGTGGACGCACGACGTGCTGAGTGCCATCCGGGATCAACCCGGCGTGCCCGCCGCGGAGCTCGCGGCGGGCTTCGGACGCGAGAAGCTGCCGTTCAAGGTCGATGTGCGCAAGCTCAAGGAGCTCGGCCTGACCGAGAGCCTGCGACCCGGCTACCGGCTGTCCCCGAGGGGCGCGTCGGTCGTCGCGCGGCTCGCCGAGCGACGTTGACACCGGCTTCCCGACGGCGGTACGATGCCCCCCACGACCCGTTAGCACTCTGGCACCGAGAGTGCCAACGCGGGTTCCAGGAGGCATTCATGACCCGAGATCGACAGGCGGACGAGCGCGCCGCGTCGATCGAGCCGGCGCTCGAGCTGACCGATCGACAGCGGTCGATCCTGCGTGCCGTGGTCGAGGACTATGTCCTCACCGCCATCCCGGTCGGCTCGAAATCACTCGTGAGCCGCTACGGCCTCGGCGTGTCGCCGGCCACGGTTCGGAGTGCCATGGCGGAGCTCGAGGCGCTGGGTCTGCTGAGCCATCCGCACACGAGCGCGGGGCGCGTGCCGTCGGACCTCGGCTATCGGCTGTACGTCGAGTCGCTCATGCGCGAGGCGGAGCTCGACATGGCGGATCGGCTCATGATCCGGCACCAGTTCAGCCAGGTCCAGCTGACGAGCAACGAATGGCTGCGCCTGGCCGCGTCGGTCCTGGCCGGCAGCACGCGCGCCGCGTCGGTCGTGACCCCCGCCAGATCGAGCCGCGCTCGCTTTGGCCACGTCCAGCTCGTGGCGCTGGACGACGGCACGCGCCTGCTCGTCCTCGTCCTGGGCGACGGCAACGTGCTGCAGCGCCGGCTCGACCGGACCGCGCTGGAACGACAGCTGCCTGGCGAACCGACCGACCAGGCCGCGCTGGACGTGACGGCCGCCGCGCTGAACACCGAGCTCGCCGGACTGGCTGCGCCCCAGGCGCGCCGTCGGATCGCGAAGCTGGCGCCGCTGGCCGCGAACATCGCAGAGACCGTCGCCGGGCTTCTGGAAGGAGCCGATGCGGTCGTCGTCGAGGACATCTTCACCGATGGGATCGTCAACGTCCTCGAGCAGCCCGAGTTCGCCGAGGGCTCGAAGCTGCGGCCGATTCTCGAGATCCTCCAGCGGTCCGACTTCCTCCAGCAGCTCGTGCCGGTCCTGACGCGCAGCGGTGGCGTGCACGTCATCATCGGCCGCGAGAACGCGAACGACGCGATGCACGAGGTCAGCCTCGTCTTCGCTCCGTACGGCGCCCCGGACCGGGCACTCGGCATGCTGGGGGTCCTCGGTCCCACGCGCATGCGCTATCCGCGCGCCATCCCGACGGTGCGCTACCTGTCCAGCCTCATGAACGAGCTGATCAACAGTCACTACGGCGAGACCCAATGACCGATCAACCCACGAACGGCGGCCCGAAGCCCCGAACGAAGACCCGAGGTGAGGAGCGCGCCGAGTCGATCTCCGCGCCGTCCCGAGTCGAGCTGGCCGAGCGCATCGAGCAGCTCGAGCGCGAGCTGGCGGAGACGACGGCGAAGGCCGAGGAGCACCTCTACAACTGGCAGCGCTCGGCGGCCGACTTCAGCAACTACAAGCGGCGCACCGATGACGAGCGCGCGCAGCTGAGCCAGTTCAGCACGGCGGTGCTGATCAGTCGGCTGCTTGGCGTGCTGGACGACTTCGACCGGGCGCTGGAGAACGTGCCGCCGGAGGCACACGACGCGTGGATCGAGGGCGTGAAGCTCGTGGAGCGCAAGCTCCGCGGGGTCCTCGAGTCGGAGGGCGTGACGCCGATCGAGGCGATCGGCCAGCCGTTCGACCCGAACCTCCACGAGGCGGTGGCTCACGAGGAGACCACCGGACATGCAGACAACGAAGTGATCGGCGAGGTGCAGCGCGGCTACCGCCTGCACGACCGGGTCATCCGGCCGAGCCTCGTCCGAGTGGCGAATAACCCGAAGGAGCATTGACGAAACGATGGGCAAGATCATCGGCATCGACCTGGGCACGACGAACTCGGTCGTGGCCGTCATGGAAGGCGGCGAGCCGCAGGTCATCACCAACGCGGAGGGCGGTCGCATCACCCCATCGGTCGTCGCCTTCGCGAAGAGCGGGGAGCGGCTGGTCGGCCAGGTGGCGAAGCGCCAGGCGATCACGAATCCGGAGAACACGATCTTCAGCATCAAGCGCTTCATGGGGCGTCGCTTCGACGACCCCGAGGTGCAGCACAGCAAGGACCTCGTGCCCTACGAGGTCATGAAGGATCCGAAGTCGGACGGCGTCGTCGTCAAGCTGGCGAACGACAAGACCTTCAGCCCGCCCGAGATCAGCGCGATGATCCTCCAGAAGCTGAAGGGCGACGCGGAGGCGTACCTCGGCGAGAAGGTGACCGAGGCCGTGATCACCGTCCCGGCCTATTTCGACGACACGCAGCGCCAGGCCACGAAGGATGCCGGACGCATCGCCGGCCTCGACGTGAAGCGCATCGTCAACGAGCCGACCGCATCGGCCCTGGCCTACGGGCTCGACAAGCAGAAGGACGAGAAGATCGCCGTCTACGACCTCGGCGGTGGCACCTTCGACATCTCGATCCTCGAGCTGAGCGAGGGCGTGTTCGAGGTTCGCTCCACGAACGGCGACACGCACCTCGGTGGTGACGACTTCGACCAGCGCGTGATCGACTGGCTGGGCGAGGAGTTCAAGAAGTCCGAGGGGATCGACCTGACGAAGGACCGGATCGCCCTCCAGCGGCTGAAGGAGGCCGCCGAGAAGGCGAAGATCGAGCTGTCGAGCACGACCTCGACCGAGATCAACCTGCCCTTCATCAGCGCCGACGCGTCTGGTCCGAAGCACCTGGTGATCCCGCTGACCCGGGCCAAGCTCGAGGACCTCGTCGCCGACCTGGTGAACAAGACCGCGGAGCCGGTGAAGAAGGCACTGGCCGATGCGGGCATGAAGCCCGGCGACATCGACGAGGTGATCCTCGTCGGCGGCATGACCCGCATGCCCGCGGTCGTCGAGGCGGTGAAGAAGATGTTCAACGGCAAGGAGCCGCACAAGGGCGTCAACCCCGACGAGGTGGTGGCGGTCGGCGCGGCGATTCAAGCCGGCGTCCTGGGCGGCGAGGTCAAGGACGTTCTCCTCCTCGACGTGACCCCGCTGTCGCTGGGCATCGAGACGATGGGCGGCGTGGCGACGAAGATGATCAACCGCAACACGACGATCCCGACGTCGCACACCCAGATCTTCTCGACGGCATCGGACAATCAGCCATCGGTCGACATCGTCGTGCTCCAGGGCGAGCGCGAGATGGCCGGTGACAACAAGAAGCTGGCGACGTTCCGCCTGGACGGCATTCCGCCGGCGCCGCGCGGCGTCCCGCAGATCGAGGTGACCTTCGACATCGACGCCAACGGCATCCTCAACGTGGCCGCCAAGGACAAGGCGACGAACAAGGAGCAGAAGGTGACGATCACCGCCTCCTCGATGCTCGCCAAGGACGACGTGGACCGTATGGTCCGCGAGGCCGCCGAGCATGCCGAGGAGGACCGCGCCCGCCGCGCGGCGACCGAGTCGCGCAACGAGGCCGATGCGCTCGTGTACCAGGGCGAGCGCCTGCTCAAGGACCTCGACGACAAGCTGTCGGACGAGGAGAAGGCGGAGGTCAACGCGCGGATCGAGTCCGTTCGCGACGCGCTCAAGGGCGAGGATGCCGGCGCCGTGGACTCCACGAAGGGCCAGCTGGCCGAGGTGCTGCAGCGGATCGGCACGAAGGCCTACGAGGCGACGGGCGCCCCCGGTGACGGCAACGGCACCGATGGCGATGGCGGCCCAGACGGAGGCTCCGCCAGCGGGGAAGCCGCCTCCGAGGAAGAGGGCGAGACCATCGAGGGTGAGTACAAGGAGGTCTAACCAAGGAGGTCTGACCGCTCGCTCATCGTCGCGGCGCCGGAACGGTCGCGGCGTTGCCACGTACTAACCAGGATGGGCGTAGGCGACGTCGAGGGGCCGTCTCTAAGGCTGGCGGCGGCCAGCTGAGCGTGGACTGGCGGCCGTGTCCCGACGGAACGCGCGATGTACTCGCCTAAGCCGGCGGTGATTGGTACCTGGCAGAGTTAGGCCCTGGAAGTCCATCAGCTCTTGACGGACAGCTCCCACACAGTCGCCGCGGTGCCACGAGTGCTGTAGTCGGAGAGAGATAATCCATGCCTAGGGTCGCTCGACGAGTCGGGATAGCCTTCGGTTCGTTCGCTCTTACGTGGGTCGCGGCCTCCTTTGCGGCCGGGTGGCTCATCGGCTCCGGCAACATCCTCGTGTGGGTGTTCGCCACGTTCGTCAGTGTCATCGCCCACCTCGCTATCCTGCGGCGAGACCAGCGCGTCGGCTACCACGGCGTTCGGTGATGCCGGCGAGCCGAGCTTGATCATCTCCGCCGACCTCACACCTTTGTGCCGAACTCAAGTCGCGACAGCATCGCGTTGGCTGGAGCGTCGTATGGTGGCCGAGTACCGATTGAACCCGCGGTGTCCTCGCCTAGACCGGCGTTGATTGGTACCTGGCAGGGACCGCCAGGCCGACGACGTTGCCGCGCATGACGAAGTCGCGGAATCCGTGGAGCATGACCCTCCTCCTGCATCGGTCTCAATGGCTGGGGGCGGAGTATAAGGACCGGTCCGTGGCGCCCCGCGGGCGGGCGCTACACTCCGAGCCGATGCGTCTCGCGACCTGGAACGTCAACTCACTGAAGGCCCGCCTCGAGCGAGTGCTGGCCTGGACGGAGCGGCATCAGCCCGACGTGCTGTGCATCCAGGAGACGAAGCTCTCCGACGAGCAGGCGCCGCTCATGGACTTCCGGGCGCTCGGCTACGACCTCGTCCACCATGGCCCCGGGCGCTGGAACGGCGTGGCGATCGCGTCGCGGATCGGGATCAGCGACGTCGTGGCCGGGATCCCGACGCCCGACGGTTGGACCGATGACGGCGGCCGCTTCCTGGCGGCCACCTGCGGGCCGATGCGCGTGGCGAGCATCTACGTGCCGAACGGACGCGTGGTCGACTCCGAGTTCTACCTCGAGAAGCTCGAGTGGCTCGCGCGGCTGGCACGATGGCTCGACGACACCGATCCGACCACCGAGCTCGCGCTGTGCGGCGACTACAACGTCGCGCCCGACGATGCCGACGTGTGGGACGTGAACGCCGTGCACGGAGCGACGCACGTCTCGCCGCGGGAGCGCGCGGCCGTCGCGAAGCTTCGGGCATGGGGGATGGTCGACATCGTCCGGCGCTTCCACCCGGAGCCCGGCTTCTTCAGCTGGTGGGACTACCGCGCCGGGCACTTTCACAAGAACTTCGGGATGCGGATCGATCACGTCTACGTCTCGGAGCCGCTCGCGGCGCGAGCCATCTCGGCCGAGCGTGACCGCGAGGCGCGGAAGCCGTCGACCTATCCCGGGATTCCATCCGACCACGCGCCGCTGATCGTCGACTTCGCCGACTGAGGGGTCGCCCGGCTCATGGTCGGAGGAGCGCGATCTCCACCGCCCGCTCGCTCGTGCGGGGCCGGCTGAACTCCAGCATCGCATCCGCCTCGGCGCGAACCGCGGCCTCGTCGTCCGGAGCCGGTGGCTTCGCCATCCGGATCACGACGGTCGCCTGGCGCGCGTCCCCCCGAATGTGCCACGCCCCGACCATGCGCCCGTCCACGAGCAGCGCGCCGGGGATCGGACCGGCCCGATCCGTGAGCGCCTCGCGTGCGCCCCGGCCGACGAACCGGGACCGGTCGGCATGGGAGAGGAGCAGGTTGTCGAAGTCCGCGAGGAATCGGGCCGGAGCCGGTGTCTCGGGATCCGGGCGCGGGGCGTCGGGCAGGTCGAACAGCTCGCGCCCGGAAGGATCGCGGAAGGTCACGAGCTCCGGCCGCATGCGCTCGAAGGCCTCGCCAAGCCTCGTGATCCCGGACCACGTCTGCGCGTCCGCGACCGAGGCCGGTCCGTACGCGGAGAGGTAGCGGCGGACGATCGGCACGGGGTCGACGGTCCGGGGCACCGGCCGGCCGAGCCACGCGTCGAGTGCCGCCAAACGCACCATGCCCGACCGGCCCCACACCCCGCGCGGCGGAACCTGCACCAGCGGCACGATCGCCTTGATCGCGTTCGTCATCGTCAGCGCGTCGGGAGCATCCGGCCACCGCTCAGCAAGGTGGGCAACGAGCTCGCCCGGCGTTCGCGGCGTCGTGACGAAGGCGCGCACCTCGCTCTCCAGCTCGCGCAGGTCGATCGCCGACAGCGCCTCGGCCCACCTGCCGCGGATGGCGCGCTCGATCGTCGGCTGGGTGAAGGCGCGCAGCTCCGGCGCGTCGGAATCGATGACGAGGTGGATCGTGGCGCGCATGAACCACGACCGGACGATGCGGCGTTCCTCCAGCAGCCGCCCGGTGGCGACCGGGTCGAAGTCCCGCAGCCGCGACCAGAGCGTGAGGTACCAGCTCGTCGCCGTCTGGGCCTGGAGCCCCACGAGGTGGCCGATCGCGTCGACGGGCGAGATCGACGCCCGCTCGAGCAGCAGCTGCCGCGCGAGGGTTGCGCGGTTCAGGGCGGCGAGGTTCAGCCGACGGGCCCTGCTCACCCGAGGTGGCGCAGCGCCCTGGCCAGGTCGCGACCGGCGCGGTTCCGGGGCCAGGTGACCTTGCTCGCGCCGGTGAAATCACCGTACGCGGCGACGGCGTCGCCCAGCGCCGGCAGGAAGCCCGCCGTGTCCAACGGAGCGAAGCCGGGTTCGAACCAGACCCCGAGCATCGTCAGCATTCCGGCCTTCCGGTCGAGCCGCGGCTCGATGCGACCGACGAACCGGTCGCCGAACAGGATCGGCAGCACGTAGTAGCCCCATCGACGCTTCGCCTCCGGCACGTACACCTCCCAGAGGTAGTCGAAGCCCCACAGGGTGCGGAGCATCTTGCGATCCCAGACGAGGGGGTCGAGTGGGGCGAGGAAGCTGACGCCGGATGGCGGGGCGGACGCGGGGTCGGCGCTTGCCTCGAGGATCGGCTCCTCCTCGGCGATCACGTAGTGGGTGCGCCTGTGCCCCTCGAGCTCCACCGGGAGCAGCGCTCCTTCGTCGACCAGGCGCTGGGTGCGACGAAGCCGATCGGCGGTCGAGCCGGCGCTGTACATGACCTCCATCTGGTTGCCGATCGGCGCCGTCAGGCCGGTGGCCCGGTACCGGCTGAGAAGCCGATGCGTCATACCCTCCTCCTCGGACTCCTCGAGCCGCATGAGGTCCCGCGGCACGAGGCGCTCGATGAGGTCGTAGTAGCGGCGGTTGCCCTCCCGGCGTGCGATGCCGATTCGGCCGGCCACGAACAGCGCCTCCATGACCGCGCGGCTCGCGCGGGTCGGCGCCCACCACCAGTCGACGGCATGGCCGTGCTCGCTGAAGGCCGCCGTGGACAGGGGTCCATCGGTCTTCAGGCGCTTCAGGATCGCCTTTGCCACGGTCGCCTGGTCGGTGAGGATGCCGCCGTCCACGTCGGTCCGCGCGCGCCGCCAGCTGACCCGGTAGTGGGGCAGCTCGTGCATCGGCAGCAGGTTGAGGCTCTTGTTGTACAGCTCGATCAGGCGCCGATCCTCGCCGTACAGCCACCGCTCGCACCACGCGCGGCGGTAGCCGCCGATGCGGGCGTGCAGGACGAGGTCGTGGTTGCGGGCGCCTGGCACCTCGAGCGGGTCGAATTGCAGGCTCCCGAGGCGCTCCACCACGTCGAGCACGGACTTTGGCTCGCCGGGTAGCGAACGCGGTGGCGCGAGCAGGTGCCGCGCGACGAGGAACCGCCGGGCGTGCTCGGCCGAGAGCTGCATTGGAGGCATCCAGGGGATCGTAGCGCGGTGATCCTGACGGACCGTGTCATGAACGATGGGCGGGACCCATCGTCGGAGTGACCACGTGCGTGACCAGTCCGCGGATCGGCGTGACGGCATCGTCGAGCTGGCACTCAGACATTCCGAGTGCCAATTGGTATCATCCGGCCCGCATGGCCGTGAAGCGTGACTACTACGAGGTGCTCGGTGTGCCGCGGGACGCGGACGACGCCGAGATCAAGCGCGCGTTCCGCAAGCTCGCGCAGCGGCACCACCCCGACGTCGATACCGACGACGGCGCCGAGCAGCGATTCAAGGAGCTGAACGAGGCCTATCGCGTGCTGTCCGATCGCCAGCGGCGCAGCGCCTACGACATGTTCGGGCATGCCGGCGTGGACGGGGCGGCGGCTGGCGGCTTCGAGGGCTTCGGCGGGGGCTTCGGCCCGTTCGGCGACATCTTCGACGCCTTCTTCGGCGGCGCCCCGGCGGGGGCGCGCAGGCGGACGCGCATCATCCCGGGGGCCGACCTGCGCTACGACCTGGCGATCGAGTTCGCGGAGGCGGTCTTCGGCGTCACGAAGGAGATCAGCTTCCCGACCCGCGTCACCTGCCCGACCTGCGACGGCGCGGGAGGCGAGCCGGGGACGGAGCCGGAGACCTGCCCGGAGTGCGGCGGCAGCGGCGAGAAACGTCGCGTGGCGCAGACGATCCTCGGCCAGATGGTGAACATCGTGGCCTGCACCCGGTGCCGTGGTGAGGGCCGCATCATCGCCACGCCGTGCACGACCTGCGGCGGAGACGGCCGCGTCGCCGAAGATCGCACGCTCCAGGTCACGATCCCCGCGGGGATCGACGACGGACAGCGGATTGCGATCGAGGGCCAGGGCGAGGCGGGCCCACGCGGCGGCCCGAACGGTGACCTCTACGTCGCGATCAAGGTCCATCAGCATCCCGATCTCGTGCGGCGCGGCACCGAGCTCTACCACGAGCTGCCGGTGACCTTCCCCCAGGCCGCGCTGGGCGCGACGCTCACCGTCCCGACCGTCGAGGGAAGCGAGGAGGTCGAGGTGCCGCCTGGCGCGCAGTCCGGCCATGAGATTCGCCTGCGCGGGAAGGGGGTGCCCCGACTTCGAGGCGCCGGCCGTGGCGATCTCCACGTCCTCGTCAACGTCGTCGTGCCCGCGAAGCTGTCGAGGCGCGAGCGCGAGCTCCTCCAGGAGCTGGACGAAGTGAGCGAGCCCGCCGTCCTGCCGAAGAACGAGCCCTCGGTCTTCGATCGGCTCCGCGACCTGTTCACCTGAGCGGCCAGCCGATGCGCTGGCTGGAGCTGACCGTCCAGGCGGACGTCGAGGCGGTTGAGGCGGTGTCCGAGATCCTCGGCCGCGTCGCGGCCGGGACGATCGTGCAGCCAACGCGGCTGATCCACGACCCGGACGACGAGCTGACCGTGCGCGAGGATCCCGCCGCGGGCTACGCCGTGGTCGCCCACATCGAAGATGAGCCCGGAGCCACCGCGGCGGTCGAGTCGACGGAGCGCGCGCTGTGGCACCTCCAGGCCTTCGGCCTGCGGCGCGTTGGGACACTCAGCGTCCGCCCGGTGGCGGACGACGACTGGGCGGAGGCCTGGAAGCAGCAGTTCGTGCCGCAGCGCATCGGTCGCGTGGTCGTGGTGCCGAGCTGGTCCCTCGAGCCGGTCGGGTCGGACGAGGTCCCCGTCGTCCTCGACCCCGGCATGGCGTTCGGCACCGGCCTGCATCCGACGACACGCGGATGCCTCGAGCTTCTGCAGCAGCTGGAGCCGATGCCGGAGCACGTTCTCGACGTCGGCTCCGGTTCGGGGATCCTCGGCATCGCGGCGCTCAGGCTCGGGGCAGATCGCGCGGTCGCCATCGACACCGATCCGCTGGCGGTGGAGGCCACGGTCGCGAACGCCGGGCGCAATGGCCTTGGCGACCGCGTCCAGGCAACGGTCGGGACGCTGCCGGTCGAGGCCATTGAACGCTTTCCGCTCGTGCTCGCGAACCTCGTGGCCGCCATCCTCGTCGAGCTTGCTCCGCGCCTTGCCTCGCATCTCGCGCCGGGGGGCACGCTCCTCGCCAGCGGGATCATCGAGCCGAAGGCCGATGTGGTGCTGACCGCGATGGGCGACGCCGGACTGGCGGTCGTCTCGCGGCACGACGACGGGGAGTGGGTGACGCTGCGGCTGGAGCATCGAGCGTGACGGTCCATCGGTTCTTCGTGGCCCCCGACGACGCGGTGGGTGACCGGTTCCCGCTCCCCGCGTCGATCGAGCGGCAGGTGCAGCGCGTTCTCCGGCTTCGCGACGGAGATCGGCTGGTGCTCCTCACCGGGGACGGTCGGGCGGCCACCTGCCGTCTCGAGGATGGTGCGTGCGTCGTCGAGCGTCGCGACGCAGCCGGCGGCGAGCCGGCGCATCGGCTCACGATCATCCAGGCGCTGCTCAGGGGCGACGGTCTCGAGACCGTCATCCGGCAGGGCACCGAGATCGGTGTCGCCGCCTTCCGCCTCGTGGTCACCGAGCGCTGCGTCGCGCGCGACCTCTCCCCGCGCCGGCTCGACCGGCTGCGCGCGATCGCCCGGGAGGCGGCGGAGCAGTCCGAGCGAGGTACGGTGCCGCCCATCGACAGGCCCGGACCGTTGGCGACGGAGCTGACGCCGGGGCGGGTGCTGCTGGCGGCGCGGGATGGCGCCACGCGGCTGGCTGTCATCGAGCCACCCGCCGCCCTCATCGTTGGTCCCGAGGGGGGCTTCACTCCGAGTGAGCTCGCGGCGGCATCGGAGGCCCGCGTGCCGTTCGCCTGGCTGGGGCCCCGGATCCTGCGCGCCGAGACCGTGGCGATCGCAGCGGCTGCGGTGACCTTGTCGCGCACCGGCGACTTCGCCTAGGCTCGGCCGATGACCGATCGCGTTCCCGATTGCCTGTTCTGCAAGATCGTGGCGGGCGAGATCCCTTCCGACCGCGTCCTGGAGGACGACGAGGTGGTCGCGTTCCGCGACATCAACCCGCGCGCGCCGACGCACGTCCTCGTCATCCCGCGGCGGCACATCCCCGACGCCCACGCGCTCGGGGTCGATGACGGACCGCTGCTGGCCGCCATGTTCGCGGCGGTGCGCCGGATCGCCGACGAGGCGGGGCTGGAGCGTGGGTATCGGGTCGTCACCAATGTCGGCCCCGAGTCGGGGCAGACGGTGTTCCACCTCCACCTGCACCTGCTCGGCGGCCGCCCGATGAGCTGGCCCCCGGGGTGATCGGGTCAGATTGACCCTCGAAACGCCCGCTGGTACCCTTCGTCGGCTTGCGTGCCGGGCGGGAGAGCCCGCCATGTCATCGGCACGACTATCGAAGCAGGAAGGAGGCGAGACGTTTGGCAGAAGTTCGCGTGGGCGAGAACGAGACGTTCGAGAGCGCGCTGCGTCGCTTCAACAAGAAGATCCAGCAATCGGGGATCCTGGCTGAGGCACGACGCCGCGAGCACTACGAGAAGCCCAGCGTGAAGCGCAAGCGCAAGGAAGCCAAGAAGCGAAAGGCAGCCTCGCGCGCGTAGCCAGACGCCAGCCCCGACCCGAACCCGGCTCACGGAGGACCACCAGGACCGATGACGCCGGAGCCCGATGCCATGACCCTCTCGCAGCGGCTGGAAGCCGCCATGCGTGATTCGATGCGCGCTCGCGACGAGCAGCGCACGCAGACGCTGCGGATGGCGATGGCGGCTGCCCACAACCAGAAGATCGCCAAGGGCCGCGACCTGACCGACGACGAGGTCGTCGACGTGCTCGGCAGGCAGGTGAAGCAGCGTCGCGAGAGCATCGAGATGTACCGTGGCGCCGGCCGTGAAGACCGTGCCGCGGCCGAGGAGGCGGAGGCCGCGATCCTCGCCGAGTTCCTCCCACAGCAGCTCACCGCGGCCGAGGTCGAGGAGCTTGCACGCGCCGCAATCTCCGAGACCGGTGCGACCTCCACCGGCGACCTGGGGCGCGTGATGGGCAGCCTGAGCCGGAGCACGAGGGGCCGCGCCGACGGCAGGCTGGTGAGCGACGTCGTCCGCCGGTTGCTCACGGAGGCCGCCGGCTGATGTTCGTTCCCCGAACCCTCGCCGAGCTCGAAGGTCGGCCCGGCAATGCGGCGCTCGGCCGGGCGCTCATCGTCATCGCCCTCGTCGCCGCGTCGCTGTTCCTGGTCCTGTCCGCGAACATCACGCTCGGCCAGGAGGACCTCGAGGTCGGGCAGGTGGCGCCGCGGGACATCCGCGCCCCCCGTGACGAGACCTTCGACTCCGCCAGCCTCACCGAGGAGGCGCGCGAGCTCGCCGCCGCGGACGTGCCACCGTTGATGACGCGCATCAAGGTGCCGGCCGACAACCGGGAGGACCAGCTCGCCGAGCTCCAGTCACTCGGGTCGCGCGTCTCGATGATCCTCGGGCGCCGGGACTCCGGCACGTTCGACGAGGACGAGGTCCTCGATCGCCTGGGCCAGGAGGAGGCGATCAGCTTCGGCGATCGCTCGATCGTGGCCACCCTGACCGTTCCACAGTGGGAAGCGATCGTTGCCGAGGCCGCCACCGCCCTCGACACCACCCTCCAGGAGCAGATCGACGCCGACGACCTCGGCACGATCCGCGGCGAGGTCAGGGAGCGCATCACCGCGGACCTCGCTGCGGACCAGCGGGCGGTGGCGGGCAACGTCGCCGCCAACCTCGTCGAGCCGACCCAC
>DASVEQ010000121.1:0-15516 GCA_036380455.1 Candidatus Limnocylindria bacterium
AGAACAGCAGCAGGATGCCGATCACCCAGTTGAACTCGCGCGGCGGCTTGTACGCGCCGTGGTAGAAGACCCGGATCATGTGCAGGAAGACGGTGAGCACCATTAGGTGCGCCGCCCAGCGGTGCATGTTGCGCACGAAGCTGCCGAAGGCGACCGAGGCCTCGATGGCCTGGATGTCCTGGTACGCGCGCGAGATGGACGGGACGTAGAAGAACATCAGGTACAGGCCCGTCACCGTCAGCGCCAGGAACAGGAAGAAGCTGATGCCGCCGAGGCAGAAGGTGTAGGTGTAGCGCACCGCGTGGCGCTTCACGCGCACCGGATGCAGGTGGAGGAACACGTTGTTCATCACCGCCAGCGCGCGGGTGCGGCTCGTGGTCGGGTACGGCTGGCGGAAGAGGCTCCGCCAGGCCTGCGACTCCCTGATGGCCCGCGTGACCCGGTTGCCCTCGCCGTTGCTCATCGGTCCACCGCCATGCCGGCCTGCTGGCCGACCTGTCCGAGCACGTTGTCCTTGTAGCTCTCCAACAGAACCTTCCCGTCAGGCGTGAACCGCTCGAGCTCGAGGCGGTCCATGGTGATGCAGTTGGTGGGGCACCGCTCGACGCAGAGGTTGCAGCGGATGCAGCGCTCCTCGTCGATGATCATGGCGATGCCGCGCGGCCAGGACTGGAAGAAGTCCTGCTCCGGATCGTCGCCGCCGACCTGCGCCTTGTCGACCATGTAGATCACGCCCTCGGGGCAGACGTCGGCGCAGAGCCCGCACAGGATACAGCGCGGGCCATCGATGTTGATGTTGTGGTTGCACTGGAGGCAGCGCGTGCCCTCGGCGATCGCGCCGCGGGTGTCATAGCCCACCTCCACGAGGCTGGTGAAGTCGCGGCGCAGCTCCGGCGGCGCCATCGGGATCTCCTGCCGCCGGGTCGCCTCATAGAAGCGCGGCATGTCGTGCTCGAGGCTCTGGGTGATCACCGCGCGGTTGATGACCGGCAGCTCCTCGAGCTCCTCGCCTCGCAGGCCGGCCAGCCAGCGATCCACGCTGCGCGCGGCGCGGCGTCCCAGGCCCGCGGCCTCGATGATCGTGGCCGGGCCGGTCACGAAGTCGCCGACCGCGAAGATGCCATCCACGTTCGTACCGAAGGTGTCGGCGTTGATCGTCAGGCGGCCCTTGTTGAACTCGAACGACAGCTCGTTCATCGGCCGTCCGCTCGCGTCCTTCGGGGTCGTCCCGTTCAGCGGCGCCGTTCGCCACGACGAGAGGGAGCCGCCCTCGACGACCTCGCGCGTATCGGTCACGCCCACGTGGCGGTTCAGCTTCGCGCCGTACTCGCCGAGGACGTTGAAGTCCGAGGCCTGGCTGGTGCAGGGGATGACCATGTCGCAGGCGATCTCGAACTCGCTGCCGGGGATCGGCTCCGCGCTGCGGCGGCCACTTGCGTCCGGTGGCCCGAGGCGCGTGCGCACGAACTTCATGCCGCGCACCTTGCCGTGCTCGTCGGCGAGCACCTCCTCCGGCGAGCTGAAATACTCGAAGGCGACGCCTTCGAAACGGGTCTCGTGGATCTCTTCCTCGTCGACCACCATCTCGTCCGGCCCGCGGCGGTAGACGACCGTGGAGGTCTTGGCGCCAAGTCGCAGGGCGGTGCGCGACGAGTCCATGGCGGTATAGCCGCCGCCGATGATGACGACATGCTGCCCGACCCACTGCGGCTGCCCGAGGTTGGCGCGCTTCAGGAAGTCGACGCCGTAGATCACACCGTCGAGCTCCTCACCCGGCGTGTTCATCGCCACCGGGTACATGCAGCCGGTCGCCACGACCACCGCGTCATGCTGGCTCCGCAGCTGCTCGAGGGTGATGTCACGCCCGATCTCGACGTTGTAGTGGAACTGCACGCCGTGCTTGGCGACCCAGTTGACGTCGAGCTCGATGACGTCGCGCGGCAGCCGGAAGGCGGGAACGCCGATGAGCGTCGTGCCGCCGCCCGACGGCAACGCCTCGTAGATGTGGACCTCGTGGCCCCAGCCCGCCAGCTCCTTGGCGGTGGCGAGGCCGGCCGGGCCGGCGCCGACGACGCCGATGCTCCGCCCGGTTGGCGGCTGCACCACGACGTTGTCCGGCATGTTGTTGCCGTAGTGCCAGTCCACCAGGAAGCGCTTCATGGCGCGGATGGCGAGCGGCTTGTCGATGTCCGCGCGGCGGCAGGCCTTCTCGCACGGCGCCGAGCAGACGTAGCCACAGATGGCGGCCACCGGGTTCGGGTCGCGGGCGAGGATGTAGCCCTCCTCGAACCGCCCTTCCGCGGCCAGCATCAGGTAGCCCCGGCAGTTCGTGTTGACCGGGCAGCCTTCCTGGCACTCGATGTTGCACTGAAGCCAGTCGACGCCCACCTCGGCGGTCTGGAACCTCAGCGGGATCGCGGTATCTGAGATCACGTCGTCGTTGTCGCTCTCCGGGCGGCTTTGACCCACGGGGCTATCTAGGAGCGGCGAGATGGATGCTACCCGCTCCGCAGCACACGGTGCAAGGCGGGGACCCACGTGGCGCCCAGGACCAGATGGTCGCACCGATCATGGATGAGCGAATGCTTCACGGAGCGGGGTGATTCGGTGAAATCTCAGCCATCTATGAGCGATGGCTTCACCGGTGCGAGCATCGGAAGCGGCTGCGGTGAACGGTTCGCCGATGGATCGAAGCACGCGCGCGCCGGAGCGCATCGGTCAGTTGAAGAAGTGGGCGGCCATCACGCTCCGGACGAGCGGCGCCGCATCGGAGCCGCCAGTCCCGAGCGGGATATACGGCAGGACCGTGGCGACGCTGATGGAGGGATCGTCGGCGGGGGCGTAGGCCGGGAACCACGCATGGGGATCCGGCGTGCCGGTCTCCGCCGTGCCCGACTTGCCCGCCACCGGGATGCCGAAGCCGGCGAAGGCGGCGGTACCGGTGCCGTACGGCAGGGTGACGACGGCCTGGAGCGTATCGGTCACGAAGGCAAGGTCCGTATCGGCCATGTCGATCTCGCGGAGGACCGTCGGCGCCACCTCCTGGACGACGGTCCCGTCAGGGAGGGTCGCCGAGATCATGATCCGCGGTTGCCAGAGCGTTCCGGAGTTGCCGATCGCGGCGAATGCGTTCGCCAGCTGGAGCGGGGTGCCCAGAAATGCCCCCTGGCCGATGGACAGCTGGATCTGCTCGAAGCCCGAATAGCCGCCGCGGCCGTTCTCGGAGAGCCAGGCGTCGTCCGGCACTATCCCGGTCTCCTCGACGAGGTAGCCGATGCCGGTCGGGGCGCCGAAGCCGAAGTCGAACAGGGTGTCGGTCATGACGGTCTCGTCGACCCCGTAGACCTGGAGGCTCAGGGGCATATAGGTGGTGTTGCAGCTGAAGGCCATCGCCTCGGCCAATCCGACCTGGCCGGGCAGCGAGTGGTCCATGTAGTTGCGGAAGGTGAAGTCGCCGTACTGCCAGGTCGGGGGGCACGTGACCAGGCTTCCGGGGGTCACGACGCCGGCGCGCAGGGCCGCGATGAGCCCGAAGGGCTTCATGGCCGATCCGCCCGGATAGGCGGCGAGCACCGCCTTGTTGAAGATCTGCGCCTGCCCGGCCGCGCCGAGTGGCTCCCCGGCGAGGGTCGTGCCGAGCGTCTTCGAGTTCGGGTTGAACGCCGGCTGGCTGGCGAGGGCCCACACGTCGCCGCTGCGTGGGTCGATCACCGCGGTCGCGGCCTGGGCGTACGGCGCCAGCGCGTTCTGGGCCGTCGCCTGGATCCCGGGACGGAGCGTGATCGCCACGTCGGCGCCCGGCACCATCGGAGTGTCGAACAGGACGGTCTCGACCCCGTCGGCCGCGACGGCGACGAGTCTCCAGCCGGGCGTGCCGCGCAGGAGCGCCTCCGCGCCGAACTCGAGCCCGCTGCGCCCCACGATGTCCCCGGCCCGGTAGCCCTGCTCACCGAGCCGCCCGAGATCCTCGGCGGTCACCTCTTCGACGTAGCCGATGACCTGCCCGCCCAGCCACTCCTGCGGATAGACCCGCACTCCGTCGTCGCGGGTCTCGGCCCACACGACCTCGCCGGCTCCGACGATCCGGCCGCGCGGTCCGAGCTCGCGATCGAGGCGGAGCGTCCCGTCACTGCCCAGCTCCGGGAAGACCACCGATGGGCTCCAGCGCAGCAGCCAGCCGTCGGCGCCATGCACCCAGGTCAGCTCGCGCTCGAGGTCGAGCTCGCCGAAGCGATCCGTGCCGACGGTGAGATCGACGGGGACCGACAGTGCGGGCACCGGACCGAGGAGCGGCGTTGTCGGGTCAATCGATGGGGCAGGGGTCGGGAGCGGCGTCGCGGACGGATCGAGGGTGGCCGATGGATCCTGCGTGGGCACCGGCGTCGGCTCCGGGGCCGGGAACTCCGGGGATCGGGGCTCGGACGGCAGGGCGGTGAGGGTCGGGTCGCCCCGCGTCGCGGCGAACGAGGCGACCTGCGCCATCTCGTCGAAGGCCGCGTGGAGCTCCGCGAAGCGCCCTGCCGGCCACGCCTCCCGCAATGCCGGATCGAGCAGGGCATGCATGGCGGCGTAGTCGTCGGCGGCCCAGGCTTCCAGGTAGGCGTCCGTGAGCTCCGCGGCGGCATCCGTGGGGGCGACGGGGAACGTCGTCGGGATCGGCGTGGGCTCCGGGGTGGGCTCGGTGCTGCAGGCAGCGATGAGGAGTGGGAGGACGAGGCCGGCCGCCCGGAGCAGGTGCCGGGACGTCATCGGGCCAGAGTAACCCGCCGGAAGCCCTCGGCCGCGCGGTAGCCCGCGCGCTCGCCGAGCTCCTCGCTCCGCCGCCGGACCCAGCGCGCCACGTCGTCGAAGGCGCGGAACTGGCTGGCGTGGCGGGCGAGGGCGGCCACCTTGCGCTCGATCGTGTCGCCGATATCGACGAGCTGGTTCGCCTCGTTCGTGCTCCACAGGTACAGCTCGGCGACCTTCCACGCGCCGAGGCCCTCGTCGAGGTGGGACCGGAAGTTCAGCGGATCGCGCGCCGTGGGGAAGACGGCGTCCACGGTGACCTGGCCGACGGCGCGGTGATCGGGATGGTTCACCCACTCGTTGTTCACGAACAGGACCGTCGGGTCGTGCGTCATCACGATCTCGGGCCGGAAGGCGCGGATCGCGCGGGTGATTCGCTCGCGGAGGGCCAGCGACGGCTCCACCTGGCCGTCGGGCTCGTCGAGGAAGTCGACGCCCTCCACCCCAAGCTCGCGCGCGGCGGCGCGCTGCTCGGCGTCGCGGATGCGGGTGAGCTCCCGGACGTCGGTTGCCGGATCGTCGCTGCCCTTGTCACCACGGGTGACGAGCAGGTAGTGCACCGTGGCCCCCTCCCCCACCCAACGGGCGACCGTGCCGGCGGCGCCGAACTCGATGTCGTCGGGATGGGCGGCCACCACGAGGACCCGGTCCGGGGTGGGCAGCTTGTCGTCAGGCATCGGATCGACCGATCCTAGCAGCCACTCTCGCGGATCATCCGAGCGCGCGGGTCCGTCCGCCACCGGGGTCCAGGGCGTTCGCGGTCTCCGCCCGGCAGGTGAAGAAGATGACCTGGTGCGTCGTTGCCAGCTCGCCGATGGCCGATGCGGCTCGGCCGGCGCGAGCCGCATCGAAGTTCACGAGGATGTCGTCCATCACCACCGGCAACGGCTCGGCGTGGCGGGCGAACTCCTCGATGAGTCCGAAGCGCAGCGCGAGGTAGAGCTGCTCGACCGTGCCGCGCGACAGCTGCGAGGGAAGGAGCTGCTCTCCGGTCTCGGTCTCGACTCGGACCGATGCGTCCCCCGGCGGCGCCATGATCCGTACGTAGCGACCATTCGTGATCTGGCGGAAGTACGCCTGCGCGGACTTCACCACGTCCGGCTGGCGCTCGCGCTCGTATCGGTGTCGGGTCTCCGCCAGCAGGCGTCCGGCCAGGGCCGTGGCGGCCCAGCTCGTCCCCAGGGCACGCGCCTGGCCCTGCAGCGCCGCGAGCTCCTGGCGCGCAGCCCCGAGGTCGGCCGAGGCTTCCAGGCCGCGGATCCGAGCGGTGAGCTCGCCGACGCCGGCATGGACCGCTCGCTCCTCGTCCTCGACGGCCGCGAGTCGTGCGGTCGTCTCCCCATGTTCGATCTCCACCGCCGCGAGGTCGAGCGTGGCGCTCTCCGCCAGCAGCTCGTCGGCGACCGGCTGGCTGCCGGCCAGCGTCACCAGGCGTTCCCGCAGCTCGCGAACCCGGTCGGCGATGGCGCGACGCTCGGCGCCGGCCCGCGCGCGGCTGCGGAGCGCGCCGAGGTCCGCGACGCCGGTCGCGACAAGCTGCGCGCCGAGCTCCCGCTCGGCGGCCTCGACCGCCGCGACGATCTCGACGCGCTGGGCGGCGAGCTTCGCCTGCTGTGCGATCAGGCCGCGGCGCCGTTCGTCGGCACGCATGGCCTCCTCCAGCCGATCCATCGCGGACTGGAGCCGGCCGGCGGCCGTGGCGCCCGGCGCGATCCCGAGGGTGTCGAGGAGCGTGGAGGCACGCCTCTCGAACGCGGTCGCGCGCTCCCTCACGCCGTCAGCGATGGCCTGCTGCTCGCGGCGATCGTCGGCGGCCCGCCTCGCGATCCCCGCCGCGGCGAGCGTCTTGCGGGCGACCGCGGGCGTGCTCTCGGCCGGCAGTCCGGCGGCTGCCAGCCACGAGCCCCACCGCCGCAGCACCGCCTCGCGATCGGCAGCCGCTGTGGCGGCATCCGCCTCGGCGGCAGCGAGCCGATGCTGGAGGTCGCTGCTGGTCGCCCGGCCATGCTCGCGTCGAGCCCGTTCCAGGGCGAGCTCCTCCCGTCGCCGCTCGATGACCTCGTCCGAAGGCTCCAACGGCAGGCCGGCCCGTACCAGCAGCGCGGCGTCGAGCTCCACCGCGCCGGGGGCGGCTCGCGCGAGGAGCACGGCCGCCACCGCGGCAGCGATCCCGATCACGGCGCCCGCTTGCCAGTTCCCAGCCGCCGATCCGACGAGCACACCGGTGAGCAGTGGGACCACGACGGCGATCGCGAGGCCGGGCATCTGGCGCAACGCCGAAGGCAGCGGCGACGATCGGCCGGTGGCGCGCGCCGCTGCGACCTGGCGGAGCGCCGCCATCGCGTCCTCGACGTCCAGCGGCGGCGACTCCATCGTCGCGTCCCCGATGCGGGACGCGGCCTGGTCCCGCATGGAGCGCACCAACCGCTCCGCGTCGGTCACCATCGTGGCGGTCCGCTCGATCGCCGCCTCGTGACCATCCAGCGCATCGATGGCCGGGATCGAGTCGTCGAGCGCCAGCAGCGCAGCCTCCGAGGCCATCCGCGTGCGCGCCACCTGGTCGCCGATCGTGCCGTCATGGCGAGCGATCGCCGCGAGGGCGTCGGCTCGGCGGCCCTCGTCGCCGGCCAGCGCCGCGCGATCGGCCTCGAGGGCCCTGAGGTTCGACGACGCCGCCAACAGGGCCTGGTCGACGGCCACCGTGCCGATGTCGACCCCGAGGTCGGCCGCCGCGCGATCCGCGTCGCGCAGCCGGGTGCGGGCTGCCTGCAGCGCGACGCCCAGGGATTCCGCATCGGCGGCCGCATCGGCCCCGAGCCGATCCAGCGACGGGTCGGTCGCGGCCAATCGCACCTGGGCCTCGGTCAGCTCCACGATGATCGGTGCCGCTGCGCGCGACCGCTCCAGCCGGACGATGCGAGCCCGAAGGGCCTCGGCCTCCGCACGCAGCCGGTCGGCGGCCGCCGCGGCTTCCGCACGTTCACGGTGCGCCGCTGCGTGCTCCTCCGGGGCCCGGGACAGCGCGGCGATCCGATCGCGCAGCTCGTCCATGCGGGCGAACAGCGCATTGAGCGCCGGCTTCTGGCCGCTCGGCTTGAAGTGCTCCTCGAGACGCTCGCGCAGCTCGCCCTCGAGGTCGACGGCGCTCGCGCCGCCGAGCCCGGTCGCCGCGCCGTAGATGCGACCACGGATGCCCTCGGCCGACAGCGACGACACGTCGGACAGCTCGGACAGGCCGAACGCGAAGATCGAGCGGAAGAGGTCCTTGTCGGCGCCGTGGAGCAGGCGGTCGAGCGTCTCGGTCCCGCCCTGGTTGCCGGTCGGCGCCTCGACCGCCAGCGACCCGGTGCCACCTCCGTCTCCGTGACGGGTGACCGTCCAGCGGCCGCCGGCGCGATCGAGGAGCGCGAGGCGTCCCCCGCGCCTCCCGCCGGCCAGGGCGGGATACCAGACCCGCCCGTTGCGCGTCGACTCGAACCCGAAGAGGAGGGCGCGGACCGCGTTCAGCAGCGTCGACTTCCCGGCCTCGTTCTGGCCGAGGAAGACGCTCAGTCCCGGCGGCAGCTCCCAGGAGGCGTTCGCCAGGCGTCCGAAGCCGTCGATGTCGATGCGCTCGATCCGCACTCAGTCGCGGCCCTCTTCGGCCCGCACCAGGAGGTCGAGGCCGATGGACTCCGCCTCGTCGAGCAGGCGGCCGGCGAGCTCGGCGTCGGTCGGCGAGACGAGGTAGCGGCGTCCGCGCGGGGCATGCTCGAACAGCGGGGCGATCGTCTCGCGCAGGAGCCGCTGCCAATGCTCGTGCGCCTCCGGATCCGTGGTTCGCTCGGCCCGTCGAGCCTCCGCGACGGTCCGCAGGTAGTCGCCGACGAAGTCCTGGGCCGTGCGCCGCGCATCGATGTCGATCTGCGGGACCGTGTCGTCCGCGATCGACTCGACCCAGGCGAAGGGCACGCCCAACGGTCGCTCCTCGTTGAGGAGGGTCCGCAGGTCGTCGACGTAGCCGGTCCGCACCAGGGTGCCGTGGAGCGGGCCACGTCCGATCAGGCGCAGGCGGATGACGAGCGAGCGGCCGCCGCCCCCGGTGATCGCGCCCTCGATGGCCTCGCGGCACGCGGTCCGCAGCGCCTCATCCGTGGCGAGCTCGGCGATGTCGACGGTCAGCGGGCTCCAGCGGACGTGGTCGGTGGCCACGAAGCGATGCGCCACGCGGTGCGACTCGTCGACCTCGACCAGCCAGCATCCGCGTTCGCCCAGCTCGCCCGGGTCACGGCCCTGGGGGATGCCGCTGTACAGGGCCGGCGGATCGGCCAGGACGATCGAGGGCTGGTGGATGTGCCCGAGCGCCCAGTAGTCCATGCCCGCGCCGCGCAGGTCCTCGATCGAGCATGGCGCGTAATTCGCATGATCGGGCCGATCGCCGACGTTGGTGTGCAGGAGGCCGATGTCGAAGGCGCCGTCCGACCCCGCCCGATATCCGGCCGCGTAGTTCTCGGAGACCGCGGCCGTCGGGTACGAACGGCCGTGGATCCGGGCGACCGGCTTGCCATCCCGCTCGAAGAGGGCCGACTCCCCGGCGGCGGTCCCGAAACGATGGACGAGGTCGGGGAACACCAGGCTCGCGGCCCAGGCCTTGCCGTCCATCGGGTCGTGGTTGCCGTGCACGACGAACGATCGGATCCGGTGAGCGGCGAGCTCGACCAGTCCGTCGCGGAATCGGGTCTGGCCGAGGAGCGTCGGGTTGGCGACCTCGAACACGTCGCCGGCGATGAGCACGAAGTCGACCGATTCGTCGATCGCGGTGCGAACGATGCTGCGCCAGGCGTCGGTGGTCGCCGATCGCAGGACGTCGAGCACCTCTCGCGGGGCAACCGTCGCCAGGCCGGTGATGGGGCTATCGAGGTGGAGGTCTCCGGCGTGCAGGAACCGGAAGGCGGGAAACGACACGGCCCGCCAAGTGTAGCCGATGGGCGTGACAGCTCATCGGTCACGAGGCGGGCCATGCCCATCTCGCCGGAGCGCCGGCCGGCTCCCCCCGGAGGGCGGTCGCGTGGTTCGCGCCGGCCGGCGTCGGATGTGGGTCGCTAGACCGCGCGCCGTCCGCTGAGCAGCTGGAACAGCAGCACGATCGCGGCGATCACCAGCAGCAGCCAGATCAGGCCGCCGCCGATTTGGCCGATCAGGCCGAGTAGCCAGAGGACCAGCAGGATGACGATGATCGTCCAGAGCATCGGGTTCTCCTCAATCCGTATCTATCCCTCCGTGCGCCACTCGTGAGCGCCGCACGGACGGCAGACATCGCAGATTGCGTGCCAAGCACCCGGACGAGGGCTCACTCGCTCCGCGGGCGACGATCCTCGATCACCTGGACCACGATGAGCACCGCCGCGACCAGGAGGAAGAGGTTGACCCACTGCCCCAGGCGAAGGAGGACGCCGGCCAGCCACAGCACGAGCGCGACGGCCGTGGCGATCCAGATCATGGGATCGGGTCCAGGACCGTCACCAGGGCGAGCACGCCCAGGGCGACGAGCAGCAGGAAGGCGGCGATGATGACGGTCATGGCGAGCACGGGTTCCCGCTCGTCCTTCACGCGGCCAACGCCTCCAGCAGCTGCTCGACGTGGGCGGCCGGCTTCACCTGTGGCAGGACCGATTCGATCGTCCCGTCGGCACCGACGACGAACGTGGTGCGCTCGACGCCCATGTATTCGCGGCCCATGAACTTCTTCTCGATCCAGACGCCGAACGCATCGGCCACCTCGTGCCCGGCGTCCGACAGCAGCCGGTATGGCAGCGCGTACTTCGCGCGGAACTTCGCGTGGCTCTTCACGCTGTCCGGCGAGACGCCGAACACCGGTACGCCGGCCTCCGCGACCCGGCTCCAGCTGTCGCGCAGGCCACAGGCCTGGGTCGTGCAGCCCGGCGTGTCGTCCTTCGGATAGAAGTAGAGGACGAATCGGGCGCCGGCGAGGTCTTCGCTCGACACCACCGAGCCATCATCGGACGCCATCGAGAACCGCGGCGCGGGGTCGCCCGCGCTCAGCCGAGTCATGGGCCGAAGTCTAGCGCCCCGGGCCGCCCATCTCCTCGATGGCCACCAGCACCGGCGGCAGCTCGCGCGGCTCCATGCGCGACACCAGCGCACCGGCGAAGTCGCCGATGACGGCGTCCTCGGCCTCGACCAGGTCGTGACCGGCACCCTCCACGACGGTGAACGCCGGCTCGTTGCCCGCGTCCTGCAGGGCACCGATCAGGAGCCGAGCCTCATCGGGGTCCGCCCAGGCGTCATCGGCCCCGTGGAGCATGACGATCGACCGATGCAGCATCGTGGCCAGGGCGATCGGCGGGGTGTGGAAGCCCTGGTCCCATCCGGCCAGCTCGAGGGCGATGCTGACCCCGGCGACTTCGAGCGGCATGCTCGCCTCGCCACGATCGGTCCGCTCGATGAGCTCCTCGATCCGGTCATCCAACGCCGCCACGATCGGATGCTCGCGGTCCACGCCTCGGGCGGCTCGCATGGCGGTTCCCCGACGCAGGACGGTGCGCAGCGATCGGGCGGTGGCGCCGACGAGGCCGATGGCGCCAATGGCCGGGTCCCCGATTGCGACGCTCAGCGCGATCCCGGCACCCTCGCCGTGGCCGACGATCGCCGTGCGCCGCAGGTCGAGCTCGGGCCGCGAGCGCATCGCGCCGATGGCGTCCCGCGCGTCGTCGATCCTGGTGAAGAGACCCGTGGACGGCCAGTCGCCGTCGGAGACGCCACAGCCGCGCGGGTCGTAGCGCAGGCTGGCAACCCCGCGTTCCGCGAGCGCATCGGCCAGGCGCGCCAGCGGCCCGCCGCTTCGTCGCGTGGGCGGGGCGAACCAGCCGCGATGGCCGGCGCGATCCCAGCCGCCGTCACGGTCGCGCGGCAGCCAGCTCGGAACGAGGAGCACCCACGGCAGGCGGCCTTCGGCATCGGGCAGCGTGAGGGTCGCGGCCAGTGACGCGTCGCCCGCGCGGAAGCGGAGCTCCTGTCGGTCCACCCGCCGATGGTACGCTCGCCTTGCCTCATCCCCCCGTCGAGCCTCCGCGGGATCGCGGTCCGGGCCCGCCGTCCTGGGTCGGGCCGCGGAATGAGGGACGTCTCAGAGGGCGGGGATCAGCGCGTGTCAGGATCAGCGCGTGTCAGGCCAGGCCCTCCCACAGCGGCCGCCACGTTCCGAGCGCGATGCTGACGGCCACCCCGGACGCCGCCAGGAACACCGCCGCGGCCACCCACGCCCAGTCGGAGCCGAGCATGCGCTGCTCCCGGGCCGACGTCCGGCACGGCAGCGCACCGAAGCCGCGCGCCTCCATCGCCAGCGCCATGCGCGTCCCGCGCCGGATGGCGGCCACGAGCATGGCGAGCAGCTGTCCGGCGAACAGGTGAACGGCCGCGATCGGCGAACGCCCCGCCTCGACACCCCGTGCGCGGCGCGCCATGGCGAGGATCTGCCACTCGCGCGAGAGGATCGGCAGCAGGCGCAGGGCCGACAGTGCGCCGACGGCAAACCGCGGGGAGACGCGGACCTGCTGGACGAGCGCATCGGCCAGGTCGGTCGGCTGGGTGGTGGCGGTGGCGAGCAGCCCGGCGAGCACGATCGCCAGCAGCCGCGCACCCAGACCGAGCCCGTCGAGGAGCGTCTCGGCGCCGATCCGCAGCGGGCCGACGTCGATCACCGTCGGGCCGGTCTGGTCCGCCGCGAAGACGACGTTGAAGACGACGATCGAGATCACGGCCAGGCCCACGAGCCACGCCCGGCCCAGGAGATCGCCCACGCGCAGCCCGGAGCGTGGCAGCGTGGCCACCAGCCCCGCGAGGACGACCAGCGCTGTCACCCCGTCGAGGGACGCGAACAGGGCCACGAGCAGCACCGATGCGGCCGCCAGCTTGGCGACCGGGTTTGCCCGCGCCAGAGCCGCCGCCGGATCCGGGACGATCGGCGTGAGGAGTCGCATCAGCCCGGCCGCCGGTGGAGCGCCAGGGTCCGGTCCGCGAGCGCGCTCGCAAAGGCGCGGTCGTGCGTGACGAAGCAGACGCCGCGCCCGTCGTCGCGGAGAGCGGCCAACAGGTGGAGGAGCTCGCTCCAGGTCCGCCGGTCCTGCCCGAAGGTCGGTTCGTCGAGGACGAGCAACGACGGTGCCGTCGCGAGCGCGGTGGCCACCGAGAGGCGTCGCTTCTCGCCGCCCGACAGCGTGAAGGGGTTCGCCGCCGCAACGGGGGCCAGGTGCAGGCGGTCCAGCAGCTCGTCGGCCCTCCGGCGCGCAACCGCCTCCGAGGCGCCGGCCCGTCGCGGGCCGAGTAACAGCTCCTCCCGCACGGATCGCGTCAGGAACTGGTGCTCCGGATCCTGGAAGACGGTCCCGATCCGGCGAACGAGCTCGTGCGCCGGCCAGCGGGCGATCGGCTCATGGCCGTGGCCCGGCGAGAGGGCCTCCGCGGCCATGACCCGCCCGACGCGGGGCTCGAGCAGTCCGGCGGTCAGGAGCGCGAGGGTAGACTTTCCGCTGCCGTTCGGCCCCACCACGGCCAGCGCCTCGGCCGACCGAACGTGGATGTCGATCGCCTCCACGACGTCCGTGCGATCGCCGGGGTAGCGAAAGCCGACCCGATCGGCCAGCACGAGGGCCGCGGGCGCCGGGCGCTCCCGCCGCGGCGGGGCGGGGGGCGGATGATCCGGCACCCAGACGCCAGCTTCGGCGAGCGCGGAGCCGTGCGCGCGGAAGACGTCGCGAGGCGGCCCATCGGCCACGACGCCACTCCCGGCCGCGAGGACCACGACCCGGTCGACGAGCGACACCGCCTCATCGACGCGATGCTCGACGAGGACGAGCGTGGCACCAACGCGGTCGAGCACCCGGTCCAGCACCTCCCGCAGCTCCGTCGCACCGTCGGGGTCGAGGTTGGCGGTCGGCTCGTCCAGCAGGAGCAGCCCCGGGCGGAGCGCCAGGGTGCCCGCCAGCGCCAGGCGCTGCTGCTCACCCCCCGAGAGCGCGTGGGTCGGTCGGTCGCGGTCGTACGGGAACCCGACGGCGCCGAGCGCCGCGTCGACGCGCGACCAGATCGCGTCCGTCGGGACGCAGCGGTTCTCGAGCCCGAAGGCCACGTCGTCACCGGCGCGTCCCATCACCAGCTGCGACTCGGGGTCCTGGAACAGCAGGCCGGTGCGATCCCGCGCCTCCCGCGGGTCGACGCCGTCCACGAGGAGGAGGCCCTCGGTCTCGCCACCACCCCTGGGGTCCACGAGGCCGGCCAGCGCGGTGAGCAGCGTCGACTTGCCGGCCCCGGACGGTCCGAGCAGGAGCACCCGCTCACCGGCCTCGATCGTCAGCGTCACGCCGCGGAGCGCCCATTCGCGGCGGCCGGGATGGCGCAGTCCCCAGCCTCGGGCCTCGATCCGCGCCGGGGGCGCCGCCGCCGTCATGGCGGCATTGTGGTCGGTCCGGACGTCAGACCTCGCGCTGTTCGCGGCCCACCGCGAACGGGGCGAGCACACCGGTGGGCAGCAGCGCTCGAACGAGCAGCCAGGATCCGATGCCGGCAACGACCGCACCACTCATCGTCGCGGCGACCCCGTAGACGGTCCAGAACGCGACGTCGGTCCCCGGGTAGTAGAGGGCGATGTCGTGAATGGCGGCGGCCAGACCGGCGATGGCCCCGGCGAGCGCGGCGACGGGCAGGTTCCAGAGACGGTATGCCCCGATGAGGAAGGCGAGCTCGGCGCCGGCCCCCTGGATGGCCCCCGACAGGAGGGCGTCGACGCCATACGGTGAGCCGAGGAGAACCGAGACGGCGGCGGCGGCGAAGCCGCCGAACAGTGCGGCCCCCGGGCGTCGCACGATGAGCCCGACGAGCACGGCCGGCATGAGCCACACGCCGTAGAGAACGGCCTGGGCCGGGGGCAGCGCGACGAAGAGCGGCTCGGCCGCGGCGTACACGGCGTTCCAGGCGAGGAAGACGACGCCGAACGCGACGCCGATGACGGCCGCGACGACGATGTCGACGATCCGCCAGCCGGCGGCCGGGGTGGAGGTCGAGGTCATGGGGTACTGGCTCCTTCGGTAGCTGTCTCGACGACGAGGAGGATTCCGTCCTGCAGGGAGACCGATGCGGGTGCGGCGACGATCTCGTTGCTGATCCCTCGCGACGCGCCGACCGGCAGCGTTGCCCCCTGGAGGCGCCATCGCAGGCCGTCGGTGGTGACGCCGGCGGCGTCGCCGCCGATCGACACCAGGCTGACGAGGTCCCCTTCGGCGCCGTCGAGGGCATGGGAGTCGCTTCCGTGGAGGGCCCGCACGGACGTGGCGCCACGGACGATCCGGACGTCTCGTCCGTCCAGGGCGGGGTCGGCCAGCAGGAGCAGGTTCGCCAGCTCGTGGTCGACCCGCACCCCGCCGAGCGCGCCGAGCACGACGATCTCCGTTGCCCCAGCCGTCCGAGCCGCCTCCAGCGCCAGCTCCGTATCCGTGGCCTCCTTGTCGGTCGGGTGGCGCTCGATCGGCACACCATTCGCCTCGAGCCGGGCGACGAGGGTCGGGGTCGTGGAGTCGAGATCCCCGACGACCCGATCCGGGCGCCGTCCGAGGCGGTCGAGCGTCTCGGCCCCTCCATCGGCGGCGATGACGAGGTCGGCTGCATCAAGCCAGCGCGTGTCGCCGTCCGGCATCGATCCCGATGCGACGACCACCACCAGCATCCGCTCACCTCG
>DASVEQ010000122.1:0-2238 GCA_036380455.1 Candidatus Limnocylindria bacterium
CGCGCCCAGCGCGGTGACCCGATCGCTGCCGCATGTGGGTCCGCGGATATGGTCCACGCCCCCGGTGGCCAGGTGCCGTGCCCTCGACGGACGGGGCCGTGGACCATCGACGTCTCGGACGTCCCCGACGGCCGTTATCGAGGGAGGCGTCATCCGGGCAGACCCTGCTCACGCTCCGGGGCAGACACCGCGCCGATCGCAGGGCGGTCTCCGTTGGCGGTCGGAAGGCAGGAGCCTACGGTCGATCCAGCGCGCGCGGCGATGACGATGTGCAGAGCTCGTCCCGCAAGAGCGTGCATCGAACCACCAACCGAGAGGAGCCCAGCACCATGAAAGCGATCGTCCAGGACCACTACGGCTCGGAGGACGCCCTCCGACTTCGGGAGATCGACCGGCCGATGATTGGCGACGGCGACGTGCTGGTGCGCGTTCACGCCGCGTCGATCCACCTGGGGGACCGATTGATTATGGCGGGCCGTCCTCTCCTCGTGCGCATGGCCACGGGCCTGCGCCGTCCCAAGCAGCCCATTCCGGGCACGGACATCGCCGGCACCGTCGAGGCCGTGGGCAGCAGTGTCACGCGCTTCAAGGTGGGTGACGAGGTCTTCGGCTGGACATCGGGTGCCTTCGCAGAGTTCGCCTCGACCCCCGAGGACCACCTTGCACCGAAGCCGGCGAGGCTCTCCTTCGAGCAGGCCGCGGCGATCGGCGTCTCCGCGACAGTCGCCCTCCAGCTCCTGCGCGACAACGAAAGGGTCAAGGCCGGCCAGAAGGTGCTCGTCAACGAAGCGTCGGGTGGAGTCGGAACCTTCGCCGTCCAGATTGCAAAGGCATTCGGGGCCCAGGTCACGGGCGTGACCAGTGGCCGCAACGCGGACATGGTCCGGTCCATCGGCGCGGACCGCGTGATCGACTACAGGAAGGAAGACTTCACGAAGGGAAGCGAGCGGTACGACTTCATCCTCGACAACGTTGCCAACCACTCCCTCGGCGCCATGCGGCACGTGCTGACTCCGACAGGGATGCTGCAGCCGAACGGCGGCGGACACACAGGGGGTGGCATGGGTCGCCTCATCCGAGCCACGATCGCCTCGAGGTTCATCCGCGGCCAGGGCAGCCCATCGGTGAAATTTGAGAACGCCGCCGACCTGGCGGCCCTCGTAGAGCTGGTGGACGCGGGCAAGATCACCCCGATCATTGACCGGACATACCCGCTCGCAGAGGCGGCGGCGGCACTCCGCCACGTGGGCACGGCGCGGGCGCGGGGCACCGTCGTGATCAGCATCGCACCGCCGGCGCCCGACACCGCAACCCAGGCGGGCACAGGTCATGCGGCCGCACAGGTGGCCGCGGGAGGCGTCGCGTGACACTCGTGCGCGAGCTGGGGCGCCGGAAGCTGCGGACCACGCTCACGGTGCTGGGCATCACCATTGGCATCTGGGCCCTGGTCGTGTTCAGCTCCATGGCCAACAAGATCAACTCGTTCGTAGCGAGCGGCAGCGACTACTACGTGGGCAAGGTCCTGGTGAGCGACGGCTCGAGCAGCGGGATCGGCATCGGCCTCGTGCCCATCGATCTGGCGCTCGCCGATCGGATCCGTACGATGCCCGGCGTGGCGGCCGTCGACCCCCAGGTGCAGATCCCCTACGAAGATGCTGGCTTCAGCGGGTTCAGCATGCCCAAGATCATCGTGGGCGCCGTGGCGGGCGCGGACAAAGGCCTAGCGAGTCTCGACCTCCAGCCAGCTCTCGGGCGCCTTCTGACCGCCGACGATGAAGGTTCGCCGGTCACCGTCCTTGGGAGCGACCTGGCAAGGGCACTCGATGTCGCCGTCGGTGACGCCACCCTGCTCCGCGGCGTGCCGTTCGACGTCGTCGGCATCCTGCAGCCCACGCTAAGCGCGCCGGACACGACCGCGATGGTGCCCCTGGCCGCCGCACAGGAGCTGTTCCTCGAAACCCTCCCGCCCCAGCTGAGCTCGGCCCTCGACCCCACAACGATGGCCTCCCAGATCGTCGTGTATGTCGAGGAGAACTCGAACGCTGAGGCGCTGGCCGACCGCATCGAGGCAGACATCGAGCAGGTGACCACGATGACGAGCGCCGACTTCGATCAGCAGGTGGGTTCCACCACCCTGATCTTCAACGCCATCATTATCGGCGTCGCGGTCATCAGCCTGGTGGTCGGCGGCCTGTCGGTCATCAACACGATGGCCATGAGCGTCACCGAGCGCACCCG
>DASVEQ010000123.1:0-14893 GCA_036380455.1 Candidatus Limnocylindria bacterium
TCGGCCTGCCGATCGTCACCTTCCTCGACACCGCAGGGGCATTCCCCGGTCCGGCGGCCGAGGAGCGCGGACAGGCGGAGGCGATCGCCTCCAGCATCAAGCTGATGACCGGGCTCGAGGTCCCGGTCGTGGTCGTCGTGCTGGGCGAGGGCGGCTCCGGCGGCGCGCTGGCCATCGGTGTCGGGGATGTGGTGCTCGCGCTCGAGAACGCCGTGTATTCGGTCATCAGCCCGGAGGGCTGCGCCTCGATCCTGTGGCGATCTCGCGACGAGGCGCGCACGGCCGCCGCCGCGATGCGGATGACCGCCGACGACCAGGTCGACCTCGGCGTGGTCGACGCGGTGGTGGCGGAGCCCGGCGAGGGGGCGCACACGGACCACCCGGCGACGGCCGCGACACTGAAGGCGGCGATCGTGTCCGCGCTGCGGCGGCTCACGGGCCGGGACACGGCCGAACTGCTCGCGAGCCGCTATGCTCGCCTGCGCGGCATGGGCGCCTACCTCGAGACCGGGGCCCCGTCCGGCCGGCCACCGGAGGCGCCGTCGCTCCGACGACGGCTGGGCCGCATCCTCCACCTTCCGGGCGTCCCGCGACGGCCGCGCTGGAGCGAGATCTGGCCGAGCGACGACGGCGAGGACGAGAGCGAGAGGGGCGCATGACCGATACCAGCCGCGCGCTCGATGCGATCGCCCGCGCTGCCGCCGACCTGGTCCCGCAGCTGACCGAGCGCCTCGGCCGGCACGGCCTGGGCGAGATCGAGGTCTCGCACGGCAATCTCCGGCTCCGCGTCGCCGCGCACGGCCCCGTGGCGACCGCCACGCCAGCCTCCGCCGAAGCCGGCGCGGGGGCCGAACCGGGCCCCGGCGTCATCCCCGTCGCGCCGAGCGCACCGTCCGCACTCGGCGTGTCGTCACCGGCTGTCGGGTTCTTCGTCTACGCCGACGGGCTCGGCCCGGGCCTGAGCGTTACCAAGGGGGACGCGCTCGGCCACGTCGAGATGCTCGGCGTGCGGCACGACGTTCGGGCTCCGCGGGGTGGAACGGTCCGCAATCTCGTGGCCGAGAGCGGCGAGGCGGTCGAGTATGGCCAGGTCGTCGTGGAGCTCGAGCCGGCAGAGTCGGCGCGATGAGCCTGGGCCTGGTCTTCAGCCCGCAGGGCTCGCAGGTCGTCGGCATGGGCCGCCAGCTCGCCGAGCGGTCCGCCGCGGCGCGCGCGATCTTCGAGGAGGCCGACGCGACCCTCGGCTGGTCGGTGAGCGGGACCTCCTGGGAGGGACCCGCCGAGCGGCTGTCCGAGACGCGCCAGACGCAACCGTGCCTGCTCACGGCGTCGATCTCCGCGCTTCGCGCCCTCGAGGAGCGAGTCGCCCTTCATCCGGCCGAGGTTGCCGGACACTCAGTGGGCGAGTACGCGGCCCTCGTCGCGGCCGGCGTCCTCGAGTTCGGCGCCGCCCTCCGCCTCGTGGCCCGCCGCGCGGCGCTGATGACGGCCGCGGCAGCGGACGCCGACGGCGGGATGACGGCGGTCATCGGGCTCGATCGGGAGACCGTGGAGCGGGTCGTCGAGTCGGCCGGCCGCCCGGGCGAGCTGGTGGTCGCGAACGACAACGCGCCGGGACAGGTCGTCATCTCCGGCCGCGCCGATGCGCTCGTGCGCGCCGAGGGCGCGATGCGCGCCGCGGGGGCGCGCCGGCTCATCCGGCTCGCGGTGTCCGGGGCGTTCCACTCGCCGCTGATGGCCGACGTTGCCGAGGGACTGGGCGAGGCGTTCGAGTCGGAGACGTGGCACGACGCCCGGGTCCCGGTGGTAAGCAACGTGACCGCCAAACCGGTCACGGATGCCGACCGGCTGCGCACGCTGCTCGCCGAGCAGGTTCGCTCCCCGGTCGAGTGGGTGCGCTCCGTCCGGCGCATGCGGGGCGACGGCGTCGACACGATCGTCGAGCTCGGCTCCGGCGCGGCCCTGGTCGGGATGGTCAGGCGCATCGCGCCGGACGTGCGTGCCGCGGCGGTGAACGACCTCGCCACCCTCGAGGAGGCGGTCGCGCTCGTCGGATCGGCCGCGGAGGCGGCGGTCTCGTGATCGGCAAGATCCTCATCGCCAACCGCGGCGAGATCGCCGTCCGGATCCTCCGCGCCTGCCGGGACCTCGGCATCCCGGCTGTGGTCGCCTACAGCGAGGCGGACCGCGACACCCTGGCGGTGAAGCTGGCGGATGAGGCGATCTGCATCGGTCCCGCCGAGGCTCGCCGGAGCTACCTCAACCAGCCGGCGGTCATCAGCGCCGCGATGATCACCGGCTGCGACGCCGTTCATCCGGGGTACGGATTCCTGAGCGAGGACGCCAGCTTCGCCGAGGCGTGCGGCGCTCACGATCTGACGTTCGTCGGCCCGCGCGCCGAGGTGCTGGAGCGGTTTGCCAGCAAGTACGCCGTGCGGCGCATGCTGGCGGCGAACGGACTGCCGACCGTTCCCGGCAGCCGGGGGATCGTCACCGACCTGCGCGACGCGCTCGACCAGGCCTCGGAGGCCGGCTACCCGGTTCTCCTCAAGCCGTCGGCGGGCGGCGGCGGCCGGGGCATGCGGCTCGTGCGCAGCCCGCGCGAGATGGAGACCTCACTCCCGCTGGCTCGCAGCGAGGCCCAGGCGGCCTTCGGCGACGACAGCGTGTACTTCGAGAAGTGGATCGAGGAGTCGCGCCACGTCGAGGTGCAGGTCATGGTCGACCAGCAGGGGAACGGCGTGCACCTGGGAGAGCGCGACTGCAGCGTGCAGAGGCGGCATCAGAAGCTCATCGAGGAGGGCCCCTCGCCGGCCATGGACGAGCCGAGCCGTGAGCGACTGCGGGACCTGGCGATCCGCAGCGTGGTGGCGGCCGGCTACGAAAGCGCCGGTACGCTCGAGTTCCTCCTCGATCCGCAGGGCAACTTCTACTTCATCGAGATCAACTGCCGGATCCAGGTCGAGCATCCGGTGACGGAGATGCTCACCGGCACGGACCTCATCGCGGAGCAGATCCGGATCGCGGCCGGCGAACGGCTCTCGCTGCGGCAGGAGTCGATCGCCATCCGCGGCCATGCGATCGAGTTCCGGATCAACGCCGAGGACCCGAGCGACAACTTCAGCCCGCAGACCGGGGAGATCGAGCATCTCGTGCTGCCCGGCGGTCCTGGCGTCCGCGTCGACACCCACCTGTACGCCGGATACGAGGTGCCGCCGTTCTACGACAGCCTGCTCGCCAAGGTGATCGTGTGGGGCGAGACCCGGGAGAACGCCCTGGCGCGCTCACGGCGAGCCCTCGGCGAGCTCGAGATCGGCGGCATCCGCACGAACGTGCCGTTCCACCGCGGCATCATCGACAACGAGGCGTTCCTGGACGCCCGCGTCAGCACCAACCTCCTCGACCGCGTCGGGCCGGCCGCATTCGTCGCCGGCTAGCATGGGAGGACATACGGTATATACGATGAGCGACCACCGATGACGGATGCCCCGACGACCACCCTCACCGCCCCCCTCGAGGCGGCCGACATCATGCGCATCCTCCCGCATCGCTACCCATTCCTCCTCGTCGACCGCGTCCTCGAGCTCGAGCCGGGGAAGCGGGCGGTGGCCATCAAGCAGGTGACGGCCAACGAGCCACAGTTCACCGGGCATTTCCCGCAGCGGCCGATCATGCCCGGCGTGCTCATGGTGGAAGCCCTGGCCCAGACCGCGGGCATCGCGGTCTACACGCTCGACGAGTACCGCGGGAAGCTCGGGCTGTTCGCCGGCATCGACGACTGCCGCTTCAAGCGGATGGTCCTCCCCGGCGACACGCTCCGCCTGGAGGTGACGGTGGAGAAGCTGCGCGGGATGTTCGGCCGCGTCCGGGCGGTCGCCAGCGTGGACGAGGAGATCGCGGTGGAGGCGACGTTGAGCATCATCATCCCGCGCGACCAGGGGCTCGGCGCCGGCGGAGGCAACAGCGATGCGTGAGGGCGAGCGCCGCGCGGTGGTGACCGGCATGGGAGCCCTCACCCCGATCGGGAACGACGTGCCCGCCTTCTGGGACGGGCTGCTGAACGGGCGGAGCGGGATCACGCGCATCACGCTGTTCGATCCGGAGAAGGTGGCGAGCAAGGTGGCCGGCGAGGTCAAGGGCTTCGATGCCGATGCGGTGATGCCGAAGAAGGAGGTCAGACGCAACGACCGCTACGTGCACTTCGCGTGGGCCGCGGTGGCCGAGGCGATGCGCGACGCGGGGCTCGAGAACCCGATCACCGATGACGGGCTGGCCTGGCGGACCGGCTGCATCATCGGCTCCGGCATCGGCGGCATCAACACGATGATCCGCGACGTGCAGGAAGCCACCCTGGGGGGAATCGAGAGGATCGGGCCGTTCCTGGTCACCGCCATGATCCCCGACATGGCCGCCGGCTACGTGGCGATCTACGCGAACGCGCGCGGGCCGAACTACGCGACGGTCAGCGCATGCTCAAGCAGCAACCACGCCATCGGCGACTCGCTGAACATCATCCGGCGCGGCGAGGCCGACGTGATGATCGCCGGCGGGGCGGAGGCCGGCATCGGCGAGATCCCGGTCGCCGCGTTCAGCGCGATGCGCGCGTTGTCGACGAAGTGCAACGACGCTCCCGAGAAGGCGTCCCGGCCCTTCGACGCCGAACGCGACGGCTTCGTCATGGGCGACGGCGCCGGCGTGCTCGTCCTCGAGGAGCTGGAGCACGCGCGGGCGCGCGGCGCCACGATCCACGCCGAGGTCGTCGGCTACGGTGCGACCGACGACGCATCGCATATCACGCTGCCCGCGCCGGGCGGCAGGGGAGCGGTCGAGTCGATGCGCGTGGCGATCGCGGACGCGGGCCTCACGACCGACGACATCGACTACATCAACGCGCACGGCACGAGCACCCCGCCGAACGACCGCTCGGAGACGGCCGCCATCAAGACGCTGTTCGGGGAGCGTGCGTACCGGGTCCCGGTGAGCAGCACAAAGTCGATGACCGGCCACCTGATGGGCGCCGGTGGCGGCATCGAGGCGATCGCCACCATCCGCGCCATCGAGACGGGGATCGTGCCGCCCACGATCAACCAGGATCACCTCGATCCGGAATGCGACCTCGACTACGTGCCGAACGAGGCGCGCGAGCACGAGGTGGCGGTCGGGATGAGCAACAGCTTCGGCTTCGGCGGCCACAACGCCACCGTCGTCTTTCGTCGGTTCGACGGCGCATGAGCGAGGCGGAGCCGATCCTGGCGGCGGTCGACCTCCTGGCTCCGGCCTTCGAGGAAGCCGGGCTCGACGAGCTCGAGCTCGAGGTGGGGGAGCTGCGCGTTCGGCTGGTCCGCCCGATGGCGGCACTGCCGGCGCCCACGCTGCCCGCGCCCGCCGCCCAGGCCGGTCCGACCGCGCCGTCCGACGGGCTGACCCCGTTCGGCGAGCCGAGCCCCGGGATGCGATTCGTGTCGGCGCCGCTGACCGGGGTCTGGTATCCCGCGCCGTCGCCCGGCGCCCGGCCGTATGTCAACGAGGGGGACGAGATCACCTCCGGCCAGGTGATCGGCCTCATCGAGGCCATGAAGCTGTTCAATGAGATCAAGGCCGATGCGTCGGGCACCGTGCGCCGCGTGCTCGTCGAGAACGGCACGCTCGTGAAGCGAAAGCAGCCGCTGCTCGAGATCGATCCCCGATGACCGCCACCGCACCGCCCCGAGGAGCATCCGAATGACGAACGCGCTGATCACCGGCTGGGGCATGTATGCGCCATCCCGGATCATGTCGAACCACGACCTCGAGAAGCTGGTCGATACCTCGGACGAGTGGATCGTCAGCCGCACCGGTATCCGGGAGCGACGGATCGCGGCCGACGACGAGACGACCACCACGTTGAGCGTCCATGCCGCGCGCGACGCGCTGGCGGTGGCCGGCATGACCGCCGACGACCTCGACCTCGTGATCATCGGCACCTGCACGCCCGACTACTACATGCCGGCCACCGCGGTCCTCGTCGCCCACGAGCTTGGCGCCACCCGGGCCGCCGGCTTCGATCTCATGGCGGCCTGCTCCGGCTTCGTGTTCTCGCTCGCCACGGCCACCGCCTACGTGCGCAGTGGGATGTATCGCAACGTGCTCGTGATCGGCGTGGAGGTGCTGAGCCGATTCCTGGACTACACCGATCGCAACACGTGCGTGCTCTTCGGCGACGGCGCCGGCGCCGTGATCGTGTCGGCTTCCGACGAGCCCGGGGGCCTGCTGGGGCTCGACATGTACAGCGACGGCAGCGGCCGCGACGGGATCATCTTCCCGGCCGGCGGGGCCGCCTGCCCGACCACGCCGAAGACGATCGCCGAGGGCGGGCACTTCGTCCACATGGCCGGAAAGGAGGTGTACAAGTACGCGACGCGCCAGCTCGCCGAATCGGCGCGCGCGGCCCTGCGCGACGCCGACCTGTCGGTCGAGGACGTCGACCAGTTCCTCTTCCACCAGGCCAACCTGCGGATCATCGAGAGCGTGCAGCACGCGGTCGGCATCCCGCCGCAGAAGACGTACCTGAACATCGAGAAGTACGGCAACACCTCGGCCGCATCGGTGCCGATGGCGCTCGTCGAGGCCCTCGCAGAGGGCCGGATCAAGCCCGGCGATCGCCTCCTCATGGTCGCCTTCGGCGCGGGCTTCACCGCCGGGGCGGCCGTGGTGGAATGGACGGCGGATCCGGCCCGTGCCTTCCTGGCGCCGGGCTCGCAGACGCGCATGGGGCAGCCGCGCCGCGAGCTCGCTGAGGTCGGCGCCTAGATGTTCGACCTCACCGGCAGGACGGCCCTAGTCACGGGCGGCAGCCGCGGGCTTGGGCGGGCCATCGCGCTCGCCCTGGCCGGCCAGGGCGCCGACCTCGCCATCAACTACCGCGGCAATGCCGAGGCCGCGGACGAGGTCGCGAGCCAGATCACTGCCCGCGGCCGGCGTGCGATCATGGTGCAGGGCGACACGGGCGCCGGCCGCGAGGCCTGCGAGACGATCGTGAAGCACGCGCTCGACGGCCTCGGATCAGTCGACATCCTGGTGAACAACGCCGGCATCACCCGCGACAACCTCATCATGCGGATGGACGCCGACGAGTGGGACGCGGTGATCGCCACGAACCTGTCCGGGCCCTTCTGGATGACCAGGGCGATCGCCCGGCCGATGCTCAAGGCCCGATCCGGCCGGATCATCAACATGAGCTCTGCGGCGGGTCGGATGGGGAACGCCGGCCAGGCGAATTATGCCGCCGCCAAGGCGGGGCTCATCGGCCTGACGAAGACGACCGCGCGCGAGCTCGCGAGCCGCGGGATCACCTGCAATGCGATTGCGCCCGGTCTCATCACCACCGACCTCACGGCCGACCTGCCCGAAGCCGCCACGGAGGCCCTGACAGGGATGACCCCGCTCGGCTACATCGGCACGGTCGAGGACGTGGCCGCCGCCGCCGTGTACCTCGCGTCGGACGAGGCGCGCTACGTGACCGGCCAGGTGCTCGGCGTGGACGGCGGGATCGTGATGGGCAGCTGATCGGGGCCCCGATCCGTGCCCGACCGCTCCGGCGGTCGCGGCTCAGAATTTCGAGACGACGGCGCCCAGGCGGCACTCCGGGCGCGGATTCCACGACGAACCGAGGCGCTGCAGGCACAAGCCCCGCCGGTGGGGGCGCCTCGTGCCGGCGCGTCCTCAAGGAAATGGGGAACTCCCGCACGGGCGTGCGATCGTGCGCAGCCACCGCAATCAGCTGAGGGGCCGCAGGATCGGCGCCGGCACCGGAAACGGCCGGGGCGCCCACCCAAACCGGCCCACCGCTTGCAACGGCCTAGAATTGGAGCCAAGACAGCAAGCGAACGCTCACCGGAGAGGAGACCGATGCTCACCCTGCGCACCATCCTGCGTCCGACCCGCATCGTCGACGCGCACTGCGACATCCCGTGCGGCGTGTACGACCCCGAGCAGGCGCGCATCGAGGCCGAGTCCTGCCTGCGGATCATCGAGAAGCACGACGCCAGCGACGACAAGCTCTTTCGCTCCCGCTGCATCCACGTCAAGGAGGAGCGCGCCGAGCTTGTGAAGCACCACCTCGACGTGCTGTGGCACGACTACTTCAAGCCCGAGCATCTCGAGAAGTACCCCGACCTCCACGAGACGTTCTGGAAGGCGACGAAGCAGGCCTCGAAGGTCAAGCAGTCGCTGGACGCCGGCGCCGCGAAGGAGCTGCTCTCGATGATCGACACCATCGACGAGATGTGGAAGGCTACCGGCGGCCTCGAGAAGACCCGCGTCAACGGACGGCCGGCGTAGGAGCCGATGCGTCCTGGGGGCCTGATCTGGCCCCTGCTGGCAGTCGTCGCGTTCCTGGTGGCACGCGGCCGCCTCGACGTCGTGGTCGTCCGGGGCCGCTCCATGGCGCCGACTCTCCTCCCCGGCGACCGCCTGCTGGTGGCGCGCCTTCCCGTCCGGGTCGGTGACGTCGTCCTGGCGATGGATCCCAGGGCGCCGCAGCGCGAGCTCATCAAGCGTGTGACGGCGGTCGAAACGCGCGGGGTCACCCTCCGCGGCGACAACCCGGGCGCCAGCACGGATGCACGGACGTTCGGCGCGCTGCCGGCCGAGGCGATCGCCTGGCGCGTTGTGGGCCGCTACTGGCCCGCGAGCCGCATCGGCCCGGTTGGCTCCGGGCCGGCGCTCCAACCGGGCGACGAGGGTGGCGAGCCGGCGTGCGCGTTCTCGGAGGCGCTCATCGCCGGAGAGCCGCGCCCGTCAGTCGGCCTCGCCGAGCTCCACCACGACCGGGAGTGATTCGGCCGCCCACGCGCTGAACGTCGCTCCCGGGGTCCAGCCCTGGTACTTGGCGGCGACCAGCTGACGAGCGCGGAGGTCGTCCCGGGCATCGGTCACGACGCGTGCCCGTCCCGGCAGCGTCGTGCCGCCCATACGGAGCCGCACCCTGTCGTCGGCCTGGATGTTCCGCACCCAGTGCGCGTGGTCGCGACCACCGGCGAGGAAGTACACGCGCTCGCCATCGGTGGCGAACCAGATCTCGATGACCCGCGAGCGGCCGGATCTGCGGCCGATAGTGGCGAGGTGGCAGACGGCGTCGGCGGCGTGCCGCCCCAGGATGTCGTTCCCGGTCACGGGCACCCGCAGGCGGCAGCCACGGCGTCGACGCAGCCGGCGACCGCGTGCGGGAGGAGCTCCACGCCCTCGCCTGCCTCCGCCGCCACGAGGTGCTCGACGCCAGCCGTGGGCCGCACGGCCAGTCGCGCATCGGGGGCACGCTGCCGGAGGAAGTCGACCACCGGCCCGAGGCCGGCGTCCCCGAACTCGGCGCGGACGGCCCCCGTGTCGATGACCACGAGCGATGGCCGCCGCAGGGTCACCGCCTGGTGGAGGCGGGCCGCGTCGTTGTAGAAGAAGGCGATCGCTCCCGTCAGCCGCCGGTCGAGCGCGTCCGCCAGGTCGCGGTCGCGGGTCAGGCAGTAGACGATGGTGGGGGCGCTCATCGGCCTCGAAGGGTACCAGCCGGGGTGGGCGGTACAATGAGCGGCCGATGACCAGCACCACTCCGGTGCGCGCGAACGCGCGCCGCGACCTGACGACGAAGAAGCACCAGCACCTCGGCTCGCTGCTCGGTCGGGTGTGGGCGGTCGACGCCGTGGGCGTCGAGGAGCGGGCCGCGTCTCTGGCCAAGCGGAGCATCAAGAAGGACGCGAAGCTCTGGGCGCTCGACCTGGCGATTCGGATGATGGATCTCACGACGCTCGAGGGAAAGGACACGCCCGGCAAGGTGCGCGCACTGGCCGGCAAGGCGCGTCGCCCGGATCCCACCGATCCCTCGATCCCGTCGGTTGCGGCCCTGTGCGTGTACCCGAACATGATTCCGACCGCCGTCGAGGCGCTGAAGGGCTCCGGCGTGAAGGTCGCATCGGTCGCGACGTATTTTCCCTCCGGGCAGGCGCCGCTCGCGGTCAAGCTGGCGGACGTCCGGAGCGCGGTGGACATGGGCGCCGACGAGATCGACATGGTCATCGATCGCGGGGCCTTCCTGGCGGGCGACTACGCGTCGGTCTACGACGAAATCACCGCGGTGAAGGAGGCTTGCGGCGAGGCGCACCTCAAGGTGATCCTCGAGACGGGAGAGCTCGAGACGTACGACAACGTGCGGCGGGCATCGGTGCTGGCCATGGCCGCCGGGGCGGACTTCATCAAGACGTCCACCGGCAAGGTGCAGCCGGCCGCCACCCTGCCGGTGACGCTGGTCATGCTCGAGGCGATTCGCGACTTCCATGCGCAGACCGGTCGCATGGTCGGGATGAAGCCCGCGGGCGGCATCCGCACCGCGAAGGAGGCGATCTCGTACCTCACGACGCTGTACGAGACGCTCGGTCCGCGCTGGATGACGCCCGACCTCTTCCGCTTCGGCGCCTCGAGCCTCCTGAACGACGTGCTCATGCAGATCCGCAAGGAGCGCACCGGCCGCTACAGCGGCGGCGATTACTTCACGCTCGACTGAGCCCGATGCAGGTCGCGCCCGGAACCGTCGCCGTCTGGTCGGACCTCAGCTGCCCGTGGTCTCATGTCGTCGTGTGGCGGCTGTGGGACGCCCGGCGCCGCCTCGGGCTCGAGGACCGCGTTCGCTTCGACCATCACGCCTTCCCGCTCGAGCTCTTCAACAACGAGCCGACACCGCGCGCATCCCGTGAAGCGGAGTGGCCGGTGGCGGCCACCCTCGCCCCGCGCGCCGGCTGGCAGGCGTGGGCAGCACCGGAGCACGAGTGGCCGGTCACCATGCTGCCGCCCCTGGAGGCCGTCCAGGCAGCGAAGCTCCAGTCGCTGGCCGCGGCTGAGGAGCTCGACCGTGGGCTGCGGCGCGCGTTCTGGGCGGAGAGCCGCTGCATCAGCCTGCGCCACGTGATCCTCGAGGTCGCCGGCCAGGCCGATACGGTCGACGCCCCCGAGCTGGCGCGGGCGCTCGATGACGGCCGGGCGCGGCGGGCCCTGCTCGACGACTGGGCCGTGGCCCAGACGGATGAGGTGCGCGGCTCGGCACACCTCTTCGCGCCGGACGGGACGAACGGCCAGAACCCGGGCATCACCATCGGCTGGGCCGACGACGGCACCGACTCCGGCGCCTACCGGATCGAGACCGACGAGCCCGGAGCCATCGAGGTGCTCGTCAGCCGGGCGGCCGGCTGATCTCACGTGCCGGGCCGCCGCGGCGTTCCATCAAGCGTGCACCTGCCGCCATTCGAGCAGCTGGTCGAGGATCACGCCCGCGAGCTGCATCGGTTCCTCGTCGGGAGCGTGGGGCCGATCGAGGCCGAGGACTGCCTCCAGGAGACCTTCATGTCCGCCCTCCGGGCCTATCCGCGACTCCGGCACGCCGACAACCTGCGCGCCTGGCTGTACACGATCGCTCAGCGCAAGGCCACCGACGCGGTCCGTCGTCGTGCCCGGCGTCCGGCGCGCGACCTCGACGGGCTCGACCCGGTCGCGCCGCCGGTGGCCGGGCCGACGGACGATGCGCTCTGGCAGCGGGTGGGCGGGCTGCCGCCGAAGCAGCGGACCGCCGTGGTGCAGCGCTTCGTGCTCGACCTCGCGTACGCGGACATCGCGACGCGCATGCGGATCACAGAAGAGGCAGCGCGCCAGAATGTCAGCGCCGGGCTGCGTCGCCTGCGCAGGGAGGTCTCCGATGACCGATGAGCTCGAGCGCCGCCTGACCGGCACGCCGATCCCACCGCTCGACACCGCCGGCCTGCGGCGCCGCCTGGCGACGCGCGCAGCGGACGAGGGATTGCTCGACGTTGCCTACGGAACGGTCGACTCGCCGCTCGGCACGCTGACGGTGATGGTGACGCCGCGCGGCCTCGTTCGGCTCTCGTATCCTGGTGAGGGAATCGTGGGCCAGCTCCAGGCGCTCGCGGACCACGTCTCGCCCCGCATCCTCGCCGCGCCCGAGCGCACCGATGAGGTTCGCCGCCAGCTCGACGCGTACTTCGAGCATCGCCGGCAGACCTTCGACCTGCGGATCGACTGGCGGCTGGTCCGCGGCTTCGCCGGGGAGGTCCTGCGGGCCACGGCGCGCATCCCCTTCGGCTCCGTGAGCAGCTACCGGGAGGTTGCCACCGAGGCCGGCTCACCGAACGCGTACCGGGCCGCCGGCAACGCGCTGGGCTCCAATCCGATCCCGATCGTGGTGCCCTGCCACCGGGTCCTCCACGCCGGCGGCGGCCTTGGCGGGTACACCGGCGGCCTGGAACGAAAGCGGTATCTGCTTGAGCTCGAGGGCGTCCTGGAGGCGTAACGGGGTCGGCCAGGCGTCGCTGAAGGAACCGATGCGCTGATGACCGCGTCCAGGCGACTCCACCCTTCGAAGCGGAGATCCCGATGCGCGCCAGGCGAAACCTCGCCGCCATCGCCCTGCCCCTGCTGCTGGCCGCCTGCGCCGGGGCCGGTGACGCCCCGTCCGCGGCCCGGGGAAGTCCCGTCGGGGAGCCAGTGCTCGTCGTCGCCGATGGCGAGATCACCGATCCTGGCATGAGCGTGGCCGACGCGCTCGGCCACCGCGCGACCGACGATCTCGTCACCGTCAGTGGCGCGCTCTTCGTGGATGCCGATGGCACGGTTCTGCTGTGCGACGCGATCGCCGAGTCGTTCCCGCCGCAGTGCGGCGGCGAGCGGATCGTGGTCGAGGGCCTGGACCTCGACGCCATCGGCACCCTGCAGACCGAGGGTGAGGTCAGCTGGGCGGAGGGGATGACCCTGCTCGGCTCCGTCGAGTAGCCGCGAGTTCCCTCACCTGCGACGAATGAGCCGTCGGACGAGGGCGGTGATCCCCGCAACGGCCGCGACGACCGCCCCGGCCACCACGGCGGCCTGGATCGGATAGAACGGCACTCGCCTGGCGTCCGCCGGAAGATCGCCGACGGGCCCTCCGGAAACCCGGCTGATGCGCCACAGCGCGCCGGTGCCCTGCTTCATGCGAATGCCGCCCTTCTCCGGCGCGATCTTGATCTCGCCGAAGTCGACCACGTAGAGCGCGCCATCGGGCCCGAAGGCGCAATGACTGGGGCGCTCGAATCCGCCGTGGAAGAGCTTCGACGCAGGTCCCTGGGTCCGGTTGACGGCGAAGTCGCTGATCTCGCCGGTGGTCACATCGACGCGGACCACCTTGAACCCCGCCGGCACGACCTGGCGCGCGGTGGTGACCGGCGCAAGGTCGCCGAACAGGGCGACGAAGGCCTGGCCGGCGAACCCGAACCCGTCATCGGCGGCGAAGGCGATGCCGTTCGCGCCGGCGTGTGCCTCGAAGCTCGCCAACGGCTTCGGTGGCTCCGGATCCGGGAACCGGGCGAGCACCGGTTCGCGACCCTTCCCGCCCTCGCCCCAGCGCGGGTCGTCGAGGCGGATCCCCGACGCGAAGTCCGGCCATCCGTACCAGGCGCCATCGCGGATCTCGTACAGGTCGTCTGGGTCGCCGACGATGAATCGGGCTCCGCGTTCGTCGGAGCCGTGCTCGGTCGCGAACAACCGACCATCGGGCGCCACCGCGAGGCCGTACGGGTTGCGCAGGCCCCAGGCGACGACGCGGAGGTCGCTGCCGTCGGGTGCGCAGCTCAGGACGGCGCCGCTGGCCTTCGTCTCACCCGGGATCACCTGGCCGGCCACGGTGGGCGTACCGAACGGCACGTACGCCCCGCTCTCGACGGTATGCAGGGGGTTGCCGAGCACGTCGGGCACCTCGAAGTTCCGCCCGACCAGCTCGATCTCCGCGCCCGGCACGTCGCAGCGATCCGGGTTCGTGGCAAGCCACTCGTAGCCGAAGTTGTCCGCACCGACGACGCCGAGGTTCGTGACGGAGCCCTGCCCCCAGTACAGGCGCCCATCGGCCACCACGATGGGATGGTTCGTCTGGTGGTCGCCGAGCCCGGGCAGATCCGACACGAGCTCATCCACGGAGCCGGTCGCGAGATCGATCCGGAGGAGGGTGTCGGTATTGGTGACGATGAGCGCTCCGTCGTGCCAGGCGGCACCGGTGGCGGCCCCGGTCCGGTTCCAGCGTCCCTCGAGATCGGCGACCAGCGTCCGCTCGCCGGATGCGGGGTCGACGCGATGGATGCGCGGCGGCGCATCGCTCTTGTGACCCGACTCGGTGACGTACGCCATGCCCTCGGGGTCGAAGCACACGTGCACCGGAGCGGTGAGGCCGCCGGCGACCAGGTCGGCAACGTACCCCTCCGGCAGGTTGATGTCTTCCGCCGCGTACCGGCGCGACCCGCGGCGGGCGATGTTCAGGCGCCTGGTGATCGGCTGCAGCGGCCTGTAGAGGATCGACAGCAGCGTCGGGACGTCGATCCGAACCCTGCGGAGCATCAATGCGCTCCTTCGGCTGCGCCGATCCGCAGCCCTGGTGCCTGATGGACGTCGCCGAGCGTCCAAGCCAGCGCGCCACCGGCGAGCGAGGAAGCGGCGGCGACGGCAAAGGCCGGCCCGAACCCGCCACCGTCCACGATGAACCCGAACAGCCCGGCCGCGGCCGCGGCGCCCGCGGTTCCGACGTTGGCCAGGCCCATCAGGCGGCCGGCGTACACCGATGAAGTGAGGTCGCCGAGCATCGCCCAGCTGGCGGATCCGAAGGCGGCCGAACCGACGGCCATGATGGCGCCGAAGACGACGACCGCCTCCAGGGATCCCGCGGAGGGCATCAGCCCGATGCCGATGGCGCCGATCACCCCACCGACCAGCATCAGGGGCCGGCGTCCCAGCCGATCCACGAGCCACCCGCTCGGGACGGTCACGGCAACGGTGACGAGCGCCAGCACGGCGAGGATCATCCCCGCCTCGCCGCCGGCCGCATCGGCACCAAGGCCGA
>DASVEQ010000124.1:0-2784 GCA_036380455.1 Candidatus Limnocylindria bacterium
GTCCTCGCCGTCGAGCCGGATCGTGCCGCGAATCCGGCCACCGACCGTGCGTGGCGCCAGTCCGCTGGCCACGAGACACAGGGTCGTCTTCCCTGACTCGGACGCGCCGGCCAGGCCGATGACGGTGGCGTTCGGCAGCTCGAAGTCGACGTCGAGCAGCGAGGGCTGCGCGGCGCCCGCATAGCGATATCCGACCCCGGTCAGCGTCAGCGTCACGGCCAGATCCCCGCAAGCCGAACGACGATCAGTGCCAGCAGGGCGAGCAGGAGTGCCCAGCGCGCGATGGCCTGCGCCGTCGAGTCGCCCGGGGACCAGAGCAGGGTCCGGCGTCCGGGGCGGGTGAAGCCGCGCGCCTCGAGCGCCATGGTCCGTTCCTCGACCTCGGCGATCGAGCCGAGGATCACGGGGCCGACGATGGGCAGCACGCCACGCACGCGGCGCCAGACCGATCCCTCGGTGTCGAGTCCGCGGGCTCGCTGAGCGGCGGTGATCTGCCCGGCCCGCTCGACCATGGCTGGCACGGTCTGGACCGATGCGTTGACCACGAATCCGATCCGCGGACTGATGCCGCGGCGCTCGAGGTCCACGACGAGGTCGGCCGGCCGGGTGGTCAGATAGAAGAGCGTCACCGCGCCGCTGATCGCGAGGATGCGGGCCAGGATCTCGACGGCGAAGGCGAGACCCTCGGCCGTCGCCGTGATCGGACCGACGCGAAGGAGGACCTCCTGGCCGCCCGGGAAGAAGAAGACGTTCACGAGGAACACCGAGACGGCGAGCGGCAGCGAGAGCAACAGGGAGGTCCGCACCAGCCTCCAGGAGACGCCGGCCAACACTGCCGGCACGAGGACGGCGACCGACACGAGAATCGCCGGTCCGATGAGCCCGCCGAGCACGAAGGCCGCCACCGCGGTGACCGTCGCCAGCGTGACCTTCGTGAGCGGGTTGAGGCGGTGGTACGCGGTCGGACCGAGGCGCCCCAGGGAGGCCGGGACGCCGCGATCCGCCGCGGGCGCGTCCGTCAGGCGCTTGCCTGACGCCATTCGCCGGATTCGTCGACGGCGGCCTCACCCTCCTCGATCAGCCGGTCGCCCTGCGGGAATCGCGCCTTCGTGCGCCGGGCCATCGCGCTGAGGATGAGGAACACGACGAAGAAGGTCGTGATCTTGTCGATCGGGTCGCTGATGAGCCCCTGCTGGAAGCTCGAGCTGAGCACGTCGGCGCCCTGCTGGCGGAAGAACGCGACGAGGAAGTCCGTGCCGGCGCCGGTGACGCCGCCGAACAGGTTGGCCGCGATCGGGGCACTCAGGATCGCCGCGATCACGCCGGTCACCGCTCCGGCCACGACCACGTAGGCGACCGAGGCGTCGCGCCGGATGAACAGCATCGCCAGGAAGCCGACCACCGCGCCGACGAGGATCGCGGCGATGAGCCAGCCGACAAGGACCAGGAAGATCCCGGGATCGGACTCCGGTTCCGGATTGAAGAACGTGAAGGTCTCGCCGTAGAACTGGCTGTAGGTCCACAGGGCAAGCCCGCCGACCACCGCCAGCGCCACGAGCGCCGCGACGATGAGCTCGCTCGCGCCCCGATCCGGTCGCGGCCGCATGAACGCCGCCCGCCCGGCAAAGCCCGCGAGGAGGCCGATCACCACCGCGGTGATCGCGAACGGGGCGGCGAAGTCACTGTGGAAGGGCGGCGGGAGAACGTAGGTCCAGAGGAGGTTCGAGAGCATCCCGGTGAGAGCGCCGGGGATGGGACCCGCCAGGACACCGACGAGGATCGTGCCGATCGAGTCGAGATAGATGGGGATCTTCAGCGCCGCCGCGACCGTCTGCCCCAGGATGACGTTGATCGCGATGGCGATCGGGATGAGGACGATCGTCCGCGTGTCGAACTGGCGGCGGATGGAGGCAAGGGTTCCCGTCTGGAGGTACTCGACACCCGCGTAGGCAACGAAGGCGGCCAGGACGGCGATGACGGTGACGAGCGGAAATGCCTGCAGCGCGGCCTCGTAGTCGGTGAGGCCGCCGCCGGCGATGATGACCCCCACGACCGCTCCGGCGATGAATGCCAGGATGGTGACGATCCAGCGAACGAGCATGTGTCCAGGCCCTCCTCCGTACTCCGATCCGTGCTAGCTGTAGGGCGCGCTGACGGCGCGCGACAGGCGGGTGAGCAGCTCCGCCTTCATGCCGTCGGCGTCGAGCGACACGGCCACGGAGACCGGTCGACGGTGGTCGGCCTCCGATCGATACAGGCTCCCGGCGAGGTACGGATCCGAGCTGGTGTCGCAGGCCAGGGACTCATTGACTCGCTCGGTGACCAGGTCGGGACGCAGGAGCGACCCGATGAGCGCGACCGGATCGTGCAGGTACGCGCCGTCGATGCCGTCCGCCTGCTGGTGGAATCCCACGTAAAACCGAACCGCGTCGCGGACGATCCCTGACAGGTGGGTACCGGGCAGCGCGGCGAGATCGTCCATGCTGAAGACCACGTCCTGGGTGGCGTCGAGCGGAAAGATGCCGTGGATGGCACCGGCCCGCAGGCACGTCTCCGCCGCCTCCGGGTCGACGCACGCGTTCCACTCGCCCGTCTCGGTCGTGTTGCCGCGCTCCTCCAGGGTGCCCCCCATCCAGATCACCTCCCTGGCACCGTGGGCCAGGTCGACCCCGTGCTGGGTGGCGGCCGCGAGGTTCGTCAGCGGGCCCAGGGCGAGCACCGTCATCTCCCCCGGGTGGCGGCTGACGTGCGCCCCGAGGTAGCGGCTGGCCGGGATGGCGGTGT
>DASVEQ010000125.1:0-31395 GCA_036380455.1 Candidatus Limnocylindria bacterium
GCCGCCTCCCAGACGGCATCCCACACGGAGGTGGCATTCGGCGTGTCGACCCAGATCTCATAGCCCAGGTCGCCGGTGTACCCGGTCCGCGTCACGGTTACTTCGCGGCCGCCAATCGTGCCCGTCGTGATCCCGAAGAACGGCAGATCCCTGACCGAGGGTACGAGCCGCGCGAGGAGGTCGCGCGACCGCGGACCCTGCACCGCCAATGCACCGAAGTCCAGGCTGACCTCCTCGACGGTCACGTGCAGCCGGCCCACGCGGTCGGCGAACCAGGCGAAGTTCGGCTCCGCCGCCGTCAGCAGGAACTCGTCACGCGCGCGATGCTGGATGACCCCGTCTTCGAGGACGAAGCCGCGCTCATCGAGCCAGGTCGTGTACTGCGCCTGGCCCGGTGGGCAGGTGCGGATGTCGCGCGCCATGATGCCGGACAGGAAGCGCTCGCTGTCGCGCCCCGCGATCCGGTACTTGTACAGCGGCGAGGTGTCGAAGATTCCCGCGCTGTTGCGGACCGCGAAGTACTCGAACTTGTCCGATGCCTGGTACCGCGTCACGACCACGTGTCCGGACCAGTGCTGCCACAGGCCGGTCTCATTGAGCGCGCTCGTCCGATCGTGGAACGGCGTGGTGCGGATCATCGGTGCTCGGGGTGCCTCCTTGAGGAGCGTTGCCGGCCGATCTCCGCTCCTGTCGGCCGAATCACTAACGATATACTCGCTGACAGCGTGGGCGCGTCCGATCGTGGAACGGCGTGGTGCGGATCATCGGTGCTCGGGGGTGCCTCCTTGAGGAGCGTTGCCGGTCGATCTCCGCTCCTGTCGGCCGATATATCACTAACGATATATTCGCTGACAGCGTGGGCGACTCGGGGAAATTCCGGTACCCCTATCCCGGAGCGCGGTCTCGAGCGGTGGCCTCCGCCAGCTGCGCCTGGACGGCATCGGCGAAGTCGACGAAATCGAACGGCTTGCGGACCACCGGGGCGAGGTCGGCCAGGCGATCCGCCTCGTCGTCGTCGATGGCCGTGACGAAGACGACCGGGATGTCCCGGTACTGTGGCCGCTCCCGGAGGGAGTGGAGGATCGTGGAGCCGAACTCGTCCGGCAGCCGCTGGTCGAGGACGAGGAGCTCCGGGATCTGGCCCTCCTCGACGAGCGCGGTGTACAGCTCCTCGGCGCTGCCGAAGCCGCGGGCCTCGTGGCCCATCTCGGCGAGCACCGCGAGCATCGCGGTGCGGATGAGCGGCTCGTCGTCGACGACCCAGACGCGATCTGCCATTCGGGATCCTCCGTGGTGGGGAGTCAGGCGCCGATGGTACCGAGCGCGTCTCCGATTGCGCCGATCGCCATCTCCACCTCGCCATCGGTCGTCACGAGCGGCGGGATGATTCTGACCGCCTGACCGTACGTTCCGCACGTGAGAAGCAGCAGGTTCCTTGCCATCGCCTCGGCCAGCAGGCCCTTCGCGAGGTCGGGACGCGGCACGAGGTCGTCACCTTCGGCGAACTCGATGGCGATCATCATCCCGCGTCCGCGCACCTCGGCGACGAGCGGATGGCCCGCCGTCAGGTCGCGGAGACCGGTGAGCATCCTCTCGCCCATGGACTCGGCCCGTTCGACCAGCCGCTCGTCGTCGATGACGTCCAGGGTGGCGAGCGCGGCCGCGCAGGCGACCGCGTTCCCGCCATACGTCCCGCCGTGGGCTCCCGGCGCCAGCTGGTCCAGCAGCGCGCGCGGCGCGAGGATCCCGGACAGGGGCAGCCCGGACGCGATGCCCTTCGCCATGATCACGATGTCCGGCGTCGCATCGGTCCACTCGGTGGCGAAGAAGCGGCCGGTCCGCCCGTAGCCCGACTGGACCTCGTCCACGGCCAGCAGGATGCCGTGCCGATCGGCGATCTCGCGCAGCGCCGGCAGGAAGCCGTCCGGCGGCACGACATAGCCGCCTTCGCCGAGCACCGGCTCCACGATGAACGCCGCCACGTCGTCCGGGGCGACCACGCTCGCGAACAGGTCGTCGATGGCGGCCAGGGTAGCGGCCAGCGACGCATCGGCGCCTCCCATGCGCAGCGGGTAGGGGTACGGCGCGAAATGGACGCCCCCGACCAGGGGCTCGAAGTGGGCGCGGTACTTCACGCTCGAGCTCGTGAGCGCCATGGCGGCGTGCGTGCGGCCGTGGAAGCCGCCCCGGAATGCGATGACGTTCGGCCGCCGGGTCACGTACTTCGCGAGCTTGACCGCGGCCTCGACCGCCTCCGCGCCGGAGTTCGACAGGAAGAGTCCGTACGCCGTCTCGGGCCGCGGATTCGGGAAGCGCTCCGGGAGCCGCCGATGGAGCTCGAGACCCGGCTGGTGGTAGAGGATGTTCTGCTGGAGATGGATCCCGCGCGCCGCCTGCTCGGCGATGGCGGCCACCACCCGTGGATGGGCATGCCCGGTGTTCGTGACACCGATGCCGCAGGTGTAGTCCAGGTACCGCTGGCCGTCGACGGTCTCGATCCACGAGCCCGCGGCGCGCTCCACCACGAGGTCTGTGTAGCGCGCCCAGACCGGCGCCACGCCGCTCCGCAGCGAGGCCCAGTCGGTCAGAAGGTCGGTGGCGTGTTGATCCATAGCAGGCGGCTCTCCCGGCCGGCGTCGTTGCGCCAGCGATGCGGAAGCGTGGAGGGGAAGCTCAGCGCATCGCCCTCGCGGTCGAGGGTGTAGCACTCTTCGTCGCCGACCCACACGGTCACGGCGCCGGACAGCAGGTACAGGAACTCCTCGCCGTCGTGCGCATAGGCGCCGTCGCTGGAGGCGCCGGGCGCGAGGATGAAGAGCTGCGGTTCGAGCTGGCGCGTCGCGCGTGAAAGCTCCTCGATCCGGACGTCCGCGCTGCCGAGCCGGAGCGCGCGTCCCTCGCCGGCGCGCACGAGCCGGTTCGGCGTTCCCTCCTCCGGCGAGCCGAACAGATCGTGGAGCGTCGTGCCGTACGCGGCCGTCAACCGCTGTAGGGTCGCGACGCTCGCGCCGCTCACACCACGCTCGAGCGCGGAGATGAAGCTGATGGAGAGGCCGCTCCGCTCGCTGGCCTCGCGCATGCTCAAGCCCCGTTCCTTCCGGACCCTCCGAAGGGGTTGACCATCGCGTCTGCCGTCGGCGTCCGGGGGCCGCGTGTCGCGCAGCACGCGGCGGATGCCGGGGGCGTTGAGCCGGTCGACCTGCCGGAGCCGCCGAATGCTGCGGAGCTGCTCGAGGTCGCCATCGGTGTAGATCCGGTAGGCGCTGCCGGCGCGCTGGGGCTTGACCAGCCCCTGGCGCTCCCACAGGCGCAGGGCGGACGGCGACACGCCGACGCGGCGCGCCGCCTCGCCGATGCGGTACTTCATGCGCCGGCCTCCGGCTGGGTCAGGATCGTGCGGCGCTGGGACCAGATCTGCAGGGCGATGAAGAGGAGCGCAATGACGAAGATGAGGGTGCCGAGGACGTTGACCTCCGGCGGCACCCCGAGGCGGCTGACACCGAACACCCACAGCGGGAACGTGATCGAGCGCCCCGCGACGAACGAGGTGATGACGTAGTCGTCGATCGACAGGGCGAACGCCAGCAGCGCCGCCGCCAGGATGCCGGGGAAGATCAGCGGGAAGGTCACCCGCCTGAAGGTCTGCCACTCGTCGGCGCCCAGGTCCATGGCCGCCTCCTCCAGGGAGCGGTTGAAGCCCGCGATCCGCGCGCGGACCGTCACGACGACGTAGCTGATATTGAACATCACGTGGGCGACCACGATCGTGGTCAGGTCACGCTGCTGCCCGATCGACACGAACAGGCTCAGGAGCGAGGCACCCAGGATGATCTCGGGCGTCGCCATCGGAATGAAGATCAGCAGGTTCAGGCCGTCGCGGCCGCGGAACTCGTAGCGTGTCAGCGCGATCCCGATCAACGTCCCGAGGATGGTGGCGATCACGGTCGCCACCACCGCGACGATGAGGCTGTTGACCATCGGCCCGGTGATGTCCGGCCGGCCCCAGATGTCGACGTAGTTCCGGAGCGTGAAGCCCTGCCAGGTGATGTTCTGCCGTCCGGCCGGATCGTTGAAGCTGAACGCGATCATCACCACGATCGGCAGGAACAGGTAGAGCACGGCGAGCCCGGTGAACACGGGGAGCACCAACGACGAGACCCGGCGCCTCAACGTCGGTCGCCGCAGGGGAACCGGCTCAGTGGCCGGAATCGCGGTCGCGGCCGTCATCAGCGGGTCAGCTGGTCCGCGCCCACGGCGCGCGAGTACATGACGATGAGCACCATGATCCCGGCCATGAGCATGAACCCGAGGGCCGCGGCCTCCGGGTAGGCGTTGTTGTTGAGGAACAGTCGCTGGATGACCTGGCCGATCATCGTCGTGTCACGGCTGCCGAGGATCTCGGAGTTGATGAAGTCGCCGATGGCCGGGATGAACGTCAACAGCGAGCCTGCGAAGACGCCCGGCATCGAGAGCGGCAGCGTGACCCGCAGGAATGCCTGGGCGCGGCTGGCGTACAGGTCGGTGGCCGCCTCCACCAACCGCCAGTCGATCTTCTCGAGCGCCACGTAGAGCGGGAGGATCATGAATGGCAGGAAGTTGTAGGTGAGGCCGCTCACCACCGCGATCGGCGTGGCGATCAGCCGGAACCCGTCGTCCAGGATGCCGACGTCCTTCAGGGTGCCGAGCGCGAAGCCGTTGTCGGCCAGGATCAGCTTCCACGACAGGGTGCGGATGATGTAGGCGGTGAAGAACGGCAGGATGACGAGCAGGAGCAGCACGTTCTTGTACCGCCCACCCCGGAAGGCGATCGTGTAGGCCACCGGATAGCCGATGGCGAGCGTCAGGGCCGTGACGATGAGCGCGTAGACCAGCGACCGGACGAACTGCGTCGCCCACTGGGTGAGCATCTCCGGGTAGACCCCGAAGTTCCAGGTCATCGAGTAGCCGGTCCCGAGCGAGCCTTCCTGGAGGCTCACCGATGCCATCACCAGCATCGGCACCACGAAGAAGGCGAGCAGCCAGAGCCCGCCCGGGATCAGGAAGAGGTACGGGACCAGCCAGCGCCAGCGTCGAGGCATGGCGCTACCCGGCGACGACCTCGTTGAAGTAGTCGTTCCACTGCGACTCCTCCTCCTCCGTGAGCCGCCGGTAGTTGTGGACCTGGGACAGGACCTCGTCGCTCGGGTTGGCGGTGGCTGAGATCACCCGCAGCGCCTCGGCCCACTCGGTGTCGCCCTCCGCCTCGGCGGTCTCGGCGTCCTCGAGCACACGCTCCGTCACGCCGGAGACCGGGCTGAAGTAGCCGACGTACTCGGTCAGCGGCACCGCGTTCTCGATGTCGTACCAGAAGTCCATCATCATGTGCGCGTCGAGCGGATGCGCCGCGCCGTTCGGGATGGCCATGTTGTCGATCCACAGCATGCCGCCCGTGTCAGGAACCACGAACTCGACATCGGAGTTGTCGTACAGCTTCATTTGGGACACGTCACCGGACCAGGCGATCGTAAGCGCCAGGTTGCCGTTCGCCAGCTCGTCGTAGTACTCGTTGCCGTAGAAGTTCCGGAACTGGCCGCTCTGCGCCGGCCCCAGTAGCTTGTCGCGCGCCTCCGCCGCCTGCTCGACCGTCGCGTCCGCCGGCTCGATACCCAGGCTGAGCAGCGTCAGCGACATCGTGTCGCGCATCTCGCTGAACATGCCCACGCGCCCGGCGAACTCCGGATCGAGCAGGTCGTCGAAGGTGGTGATCTCGCGGCCGGTGAGCGTCGGGTTGTACCCGATGCCGGTGATGCCCGACTGCCACGCGATGCTGTGCGCGTTGTTCGGGTCGTACCACGGGTTCTTGTAGAGCTCCAGGGCGTTGGCGTCGAAGTTTGGAATCCTCGAGTGATCGAGCTCCTGGAGGTACCCGAGGCGAATCATCTTCTCGATCATCCAGTCGGTCATGACGATGATGTCGTAGCCCGGCGGGTTCCCTGCGGCGAGGTCGGGCTGGATCGTCCCGAAGAACTCCTCGTTGTCGTTGATGGCCTCGGTGTAGGTGACCTCGATTTCCGTGTCGTCGGTGAACTTGGCCAGGGTCGGGTAGTCGCCCGTCTCCTCGTCGATGTCGATGTATGCGGGCCAGTTCGCGAAGTCGAGCACGCCGGCCGGGGCGCTCGGGAGCGGCGCCTGGCTGGCGCCACTGGCCCCGGGCGAATCCCCGGGCCCGATGCCGCAGGCGGCAAGGATCGCCGGGAGCGAGAGGGCCGAGCCGGCGATGACCGCCCCCCGGCCGCTCTGCTGCAGGAACGCGCGACGCGTCAGCCGCCGCCGAGGGCGGAATGCGCGAGCGATGGCTCGCTCGATCTGGCGCTCATCGGGCATCGGGGTCGTCCTCCTCTTCCTGTGCTGGGGTGCTGCTGGGCGCCGCTCGGTCGATCGCGCCGATCACAAAGGTGTGCTGCGGTTGCCAGGTCAGCCGCACCCGCTGTCCATCCGGATGCGCTTCGCCGGCCCCGCTCGTGTCCAGGTTCTGGGCATAGACCGTGATCTTGTGGCCGTCGCCGGTCTCGATGAGGTACTGCGTACTGACGCCAATGTAGCTCGCATCGAGCACGACGCCCTCGAGTGCGTTCGCGTCGTACCCCGCCGCGGCGCGCTCATCGCCCACCGCCAGCACCCGAAGCTTCTCGGGGCGGATCCCGATCCGGACGCTCGACCCTCCGTTCACCGATGTCGACGGTGCGCGGACGACGCTCCCGTCGAGCAGGCGCAGCTCCGCGAAGCGCTCGCCGCGCCCGACGACCTCGGCGTCGAGCAGGTTGCTGACGCCCAGGAAGCCGGCCACGAACTCGGTGGTGGGCCGCTCGTAGAGATCTTCCGGCGACCCGAGCTGCTCGATCCGACCGTGGCGCATAACGGCGATACGGTTGGACATCGTCATCGCCTCCTCCTGGTCGTGTGTCACGAAGATGAAGGTGATGCCGATCTCGTTCTGGATCCGCTTCAGCTCGACCTGCATCTGCTTGCGGAGCTTCAGGTCCAGGGCGCCGAGTGGCTCGTCGAGGAGAAGCACCCGCGGGTTGTTGACCAGTGCGCGAGCCAGCGCGATCCGTTGCTGCTGGCCGCCGGACAGCTGGCTCGGCTTGCGCTCCTCGTAGCCGGGCAGCTCGACCAGCTCGAGCATCGCGGCGACCTGGTGGCGGATCTCGGCGGTGGGCACCTTCCGGCGCCGCAGGCCGAAGGCGATGTTCTCGAAGACGTTGAGATGGGGGAAGAGCGCGTAATTCTGGAACACCGTGTTCGTCTCGCGCTTGAACGGCGGCAGGTCGGTGATGTCCGTGTCACCGACGCGGATGGTGCCGGCGGTCACGTCCTCGAACCCGCCGATCATCCGAAGGGTCGTGGTCTTGCCGCAGCCGGACGGACCGAGCAGTGAGAAGAACTCCCCGTCGGCGACGGCCAGCGTCAGATCGTCGACGGCGGTGAAGTCGCCGAATCGCTTCGTGACGTGATCGAGCCTGACGTCAGCGCTGGGCACCCAAGCCTCGCAACCTTGTCGGATTGCAGTAAGGCGCGAGTATAGGTTTGCGCGCGCCTTGCCTGTCAAGAAGCCGAGCCATCGCGTGCAACCAATCTGGACGGTCGCGCGTCTCGTCGCATACCAACGCCGAGCAGTGGGGGTAGGACAGCGAGACCATGGCCAAGCTCAACCATCAGAAGCGCCATCGCCCGCGGCCGACGGCCACCCGCCGCCGCCGAGTCACCATCCAGCGCGTCGAGGAGCGCCGCAGCCAGCGGGACCTCGAGCGCTGGCGCCGATCGACCTGACGGCACCCCATCCCTCGACTCCGACCCGACCGCTCACCGGTCGGGTCGTCCATATCTGGCCGATGCGCCGCGCGAGTACACTCGATCCTCCGAGCGCCACGAACGCCCATGCACGGAGCACAGCACGCCGATGGACTTCGCCCTCTCCCCGCAGCACGAGGAGATCCGCCGCACGGTCCGGGACTTTGCCGAGCGCCGGATCGCGCCGGTTGCCGACGAGCTCGAACGCAAGAGCGAGTTCCCGATGGAGATCATCCGGGAGGCCGCAGCGCTGGGCCTGCTCGGGGTCCCGTACCCAGAGGAGATCGGCGGCACCGGCCTGGACTCGCTGTCGTACGCGATCACCGTCGAGGAGCTGTCACGGGTCTCCGGCAGCGTCGGGATCATCGTCTCCGCGCACACCAGCCTCGGCTGCAACCCGCTGTGGCTAGCCGGCACCGATGCCCAGAAGGAGCGGTACCTCCGCCCGATGGCCTCGGGCCAGGTCATCGGCGCCTACGGCCTCACCGAGCCGGGCGCGGGGTCGGATTCGCGCGGCACCCGCACGCGCGCACGCCGCGACGGCGACGAATGGGTCCTCGACGGCGGCAAGCGGTTCATCACCAACGCGGGCGTGGCAGGCACATACATCGTGACCGCCGTGACCGATCGGGAGGAGAAGAGCGGGAAGATCAGCGCCTTCATCGTCGAGGCCGATACGCCGGGGTTCTCGATCGGTCGCATGGAGGAGAAGATGGGCCTCCACGCCAGCAATACCGGCGAGCTGATCTTCGAGGACTGCCGGATCCCGGCCGACAACATGCTCGGGCCGGAGGGCGAGGGGGACAAGCTGTTCCTGAAGACCCTCGACGGTGGCCGGATCGGCATCGCCTCGATGGCGCTCGGACTGGCGCAGGCGGCCTACGAGGCCGCATCGGCGTACGCGAAGGAGCGGAAGCAGTTCGGGCGCGAGATCGGCACGTTCCAGGGCGTGGCGTTCAAGATCGCGGACATGGCGACCACCATCGACGCGGCGCGGCTCATGACCTACCGTGCGGCCTGGCTGAAGGACTGCGGGCGGCCGTACTCGACCGAGGCGGCCATGGCCAAGCTGTACGCCTCCGAGGTGGCCCGCGACGTGACGAACGACGCGGTCCAGGTCCATGGCGGCTACGGATACATCACCGAGTACCGCGTCGAGCGCTACCTGCGCGACGCGAAGCTGACCGAGATCGGTGAGGGAACGAGCGAGATCCAGCGCATGGTGATCGCCCGGAACCTGCTCGGCCTGCGGGCGATGTAGGACGGACATGGAGGGGGCGGACGGTGGCCGGCCACTCCGCGGCTCCGGCGCCCTGGGCCTGGGGCTGGTGCTGCTGCTGCTGCTGCTCGCGCCGCCGCGGGTCGCCGCCGACGACGGCGAGATCGTGCTGGCCGATCACTCGCTCTGGAGCGTGACGTCCGATCTCGACGGCGACGGCGCGCGGGAGGTGGTTGCCGTGCGTGGTGCCGGCAACGACCCCGACGCGCGGACCGAGTACCTGGTGCAGGCCTGGGCATTCCGCGCCGGTACATGGGTATCACTGGGCACGGCGCCCTTCCTTCGCTGGGATGGGGGCGTTGACCCGGTCCTGCGCCCGGCTCGCGTCGGCGCGCAGGACTCGGTCGGCCTGCTGGTCGTGTCACGCGACGGGGCGCCGGCGGTGCTGGCCGCCAGCGCGATTGCCGACGAGAACGAGCAGCGATCCGGCGGCTGCTGCCTGAGCCTCGCCTGGATCGAGCTCCGTGACGACCGGATCAGGGTCATGCCGGTCGAACGCGACCTCGGGCCCGCCGAGTCGCTGAGCGTCCTCGACGTTGACGGCGACGGGACCGACGAGCTGTTCGTCACCGAGCAGACGGTCTTCGACGAGGTCGGTCCGCCGGCGAGCACGTACGCCCTGCTCCGCCAGGCCGGCGGTGGCTTCGAGCGTGAGCCCATCGCGCTGCCCGAGGAGACCGCGATCTACGTCGCGGCAATCGGCAATACGGATGGCGTGGCGGGGGATGACCTCGTGCTCGTCGGCCAGCGGGAGAACACGCTCCTGCGGGTGGCCGACGACGAGGGCCGGCTTCGTGTCGAGAGCGCCGATGCCGAGGGGCTCTTCGACTGGCAGCTCGGTGGCTGGTTCGCGGGCGCGGCCGGCGGTCGGCTCATCACGGTCGAGGACGAAGGGATGTCGCTGATCCGCTGGCCGCGTGGCCGCCTCCCGACGAGCGTCGGGAGCATCGAGACGGCCCAGTTCCCGTCCGTGTTCGTCCTCGGTGAGGGTGCGGACGCGAGGCTGGTGGAGCTGGCGGGCACCAGCGGCGCCGGCGGCGAGCCGCTGGGGATCCGCATCTACGACCTCGAGCTGCGTCTCGAGCGCTACCTCCCGGCGCCGCAGCTCCTCAACGAGGTGTGGGCGATGACCAACCAGTACTCGGGACCGCCGCTCGAGCCGCTCGGATACGTCTATCCACAGGTCGGCCCGGTGCCCGGCGGGATCGATGGCCGCGACGCGCTCCTCGGGTACGGGAGCCTCGTCGTCATCGAGCCCGATGGATCGCTCCGCGTCCAGGCTGCGGCCCCCATGGTGAGCACGGGGATCGTGGGCGCCGTCGGCCCCGGCGACGGCTGGCTCCTGTCCGGACCGGAGTGGTTCGGCGGCGCCGGGGCGAATGCGTACCTGGGTTCGATGGGCGGCGAGCCACCGCGATCGGACCTCCGCGTGCTGCCGTTGGCGACGGTCCTCGACCCGTCCGGCGCACGCGACCCGGAGATCACGGTCCAGGGAGCGACCGAGATCGGCACCGGGGTCGACCGCCGGCTCGTCGCCCCGGAGGGCGGATTCCAGGTCACCGTCGCGGGAGCGGTGGGCACGGTCGTCGTCGTATCCGCCGGCCGGGAGCTGCAGGCCGAGGAGATCACCGAGGGGCCGGTGACCCTCACGCTCGACCCGGGAGGCCGCGACGACCGGAATCGCCCGTTCGAGGCGAGCGTCCTCGTCGTCCGCGCGAGCGGCATCGCCAGCGGCGCACGGTGGGACGCAGAGATCCTCCGCGAGGCGCCGGAGCTCACGGCGAACACCCTCGCGGAGCCGTTCGCGCTGCGCACCACCGTGTTCGGCCGCGCCTCGTCAGGCGCCAGGGTCACCGTGGACGGGCAACCGGTCGAGACGAACCGCAACGGCGCCTACCGGGTCGAGGTCGACGCGCCGGTGTGGCCGAGAGAGGTGCTCGTCGTCGCTCGCGATCCCGTGGGCAACGAGACCGTGGAGCTGCTCGAGGTGATCGGCTTCGTCGACTACCGTGGCCTGCCGTGGATTCCGATCATCGCGGTCCTCACCGTGACCTCCGGCGTGGTGCTCTTCCTTCGCACCCCGCGCATCAGGCCGCAGCCGGTGCTGGTGCCTGACGGGGACGGGCGCCTCGAAGAGATCGACGGCGACCCCTTCTGAACCGCGATCGCCCCCGCTACCGTTCTGCCGCGAGCTCGAGGAACGGGTCGAGCGCCGATGGATCGGCCAATGAGCCACGCGAGGCCGCGACCTCGGCCGGCGTGCCGGTCAGGATTCGTTTCACCGGCACCTCGAGCTTCTTGCCCGACAGGGTGCGGGGGATGGCGGGCACCGCGCGGATCTCGTCGGGGACGTGCCGCGGCGACAGCGAGCTGCGCAGCTCGGCCAGGATGGCGGCTCGAAGCTCGTCGGTGAGCGCGGCGCCGTGGCGGAGGGCGACGAACAGAAGCAGCCGATCGTCCGGCTCGTCGAGATGGATAACGAGCGCGTCGGCCACCTCGGGGATCGCCTCCACCACCGCGTAGAACTCGGCTGTGCCGATCCGGACCCCGCCCCGGTTCAGGGTGGCGTCCGACCGACCGCTGATCACGCACGAGCCGCGCTCCGTGAACGTGATCCAGTCGCCGTGACGCCAGACGCCGGGGAAGTCCTCGAAGTACGCCGCGCGATAGCGCGATCCGTCCGGGTCGTTCCAGAAGGCGACCGGCATCGACGGCATCGGCCGGGTGATCACGAGCTCGCCCTGCTCGCCGACCAGGGGCCCGCCCTCCGGCGAGAACGCCTCCACGGCGCATCCGAGGTGCCGGCAGCTCAGCTCACCCTCCCAGACGGGCACGAGCGGGGATGCGCCGACGAAGGCGGTGCACACGTCGGTGCCGCCGGAGACCGACTGGAGGTGGACGGTCGGGCTGATCGCCTCGTACACGTACCGGAAGCCCTCGGCCGGCAGCGGGGCTCCCGTCGAGCCGATGCCTCGGATCCCCGACAGGTCGGCGAGCGCGCCGGGCCTCAGGCCCTCCTTGCGGCAGGCCATGAGGTACGGGGCGGAGGTCCCGAAGTACGTCACTCCCTCCTCCGCCGCCATCCGCCACAGCGACGAGAGGTCCGGGTGCGCCGGTGAGCCATCGAATAGGACGATCGTTGCGTCGAGCGCCAGGCCGGAGACGAGGTAGTTCCACATCATCCAGCCGGTGGTGCTGAACCAGAAGAACCGATCGGCGGCGCCGAGGTCGTGGTGGAGCGCGTGGATCTTCAGGTGCTCGAGCAGGATCCCGCCGTGGCCGTGGACGATCGGCTTGGGCAGGCCGGTGGTCCCGGAGCTGTAGAGCACGAACAGCGGGTGGTCGAACGGCACCGGCTCGAACGCCGGCTCGGCCGCCCTCGACCGCAGCACCTGCCACGGCACCGCATCGGGGATCGCGGGATCGGGATCCAGGTATGGCAGGACGACGGTGTGGCGGAGGCTCGGGAGGGCGGCACGGATGGCGGCGACCTCCGCGGTGCGGTCGACGTCGCGCGTGCCGTACCGGTAGCCGTCGATGGTGAGCAGCACGGCCGGCTCGATCTGGCTCCAGCGGTCGACCACCGAGCGGGTCCCGAACTCGGGTGCGCAGCTCGACCAGATCGCGCCGATCGACGCGGTGGCGAGCAGCCCGACCGCCGCCTCCGGCACGTTCGGCAGGTACGCCGCGACGCGGTCGCCGCGGCGGACGCCGAGGCGCACCAGGCCGCCACGGACGCGTGCCACCTCGTCGCGCAGCTGGGCCGCCGTCAGGGTGGTGCGCGCCCGGGTCTGGGAGCGCGCGATCACGACGACTTCGTCGTCCGCCCGCCCGTCGAGCCGCAGGCAGTGCTCCGCCCAGTTCAGCCGGGCGCCGGGGAACCAGCGGGCACCCGGCATGCGGTCCTCGGCCAGGGCGGGGCCAGGATCCCCGTCGGAGCGGACATCGAAGGAGTCCCAGATCGAGCGCCAGAAGCCGTCGAGGTCGTCGATCGACCAGCGGAGGAGCGCGTCGTACCCGTCGAAGCGCAGGCCGCGCTCTCGATCCAGCCAGGCGAGGTAGTCGCCGACGCGGGTCCGCGTCCGGACGTCGGGCGGTGGCGACCACAGGACGGGCGGTGGGGGCATGGGCCGATCATGCCAGAACGGCGGGTATGCTCAGGAGCCATGCTGGCCGCCGCCCTCGCCATCGTCATCACCGCCGGCCCGGCGCTCGTTGCCATTCCCGACGAGGCCGGCGCCCAGGTGCTCGTCGAGGCGGCGATCTACCAGGCGGTTGCGGCCGACCTCGACGGCGACGGACGTGGCGAGATCGTCGTGCTGACCCACGGCGATGGCTCGGCGATCGCGGCGAGCGCCTGGCGGGAGACCGCGGCGGGCTGGCGCCAGGTCGGGCGGCCGCTCGAGGTCGTGCCGGGCGCCACGATCCCCGGCGTCGCGTGGCTGGGCTCGCCAGTGCGCCTCGTCGTCCGCGCGGTCGATGGGGCGGAGCGCGTCACGCTCCTCCGGCAGCCTGCGTACCGCGAGGCGACCGATGGATCTGCGTGCTGCCTGCTGGTCGACGACCTGGTGCTCGGGCCCGACGGCCTGCGTCTCGTGCCCGCAGCCGCGACCCGGATCGCGGTCGACGCCGTCTGGGCCGTGGACCTTGACGGCGACGGCACCGACGAGCTGGTGTCCACGACCTCCGTTCCGCCGCTCGGGGACACGAGCTTTCCCACCGATGCCCGCGTGTACCGCTGGTCGGGCGACCGCTTCACGGTGACCGACACCCGGCTGAACGTCGGGTCCGGGGACACGCCCTTCGCGCTCGGCGACAGCGACGGGCGGCCGGGGGAGGAGCTCGCGATCATTGCCACCGCGGGCCGACCGGCCCTCTACCGCGTGGCGCTCGGGGTCGGCGATACCCTCCTCACCGAGGACGCAGGGCTCGTGGCGCTCGATGCCGAGGCGGTGCCACTGGACGATGGCCGGGGGATCGCCCTGCTGACGTCGACCGGCACCCTGGCCGTCCGGCCGTGGCCGTCCGGGGCGCCGCTGGGCCCGGTGCTCGGCGAGGTGCCGATGGGGGATGCCTCGATCATCGGGACGGTGGCGCTGGCCGGGATCGAGAGCCTCATCGTGCGGCAGACGATCGGTGGCGACCGGGTCCACGCCCTCGGCCTGCCGACCCTGGCGCCCCCGCGCTTCGGGGCGATCACGCGCAGCCCGGCCGCCGCGGCATTCGGCTCCGGGCCGGTGGCGCCCTTCGTCGGTCCGCTGCCCGGCGGCCTCCCCGACGGATCGGCGGCCATTATCTCGGGGGGCAGGCTGCTCGGCACCGGACCAGCGGCCGATGCGGTTCCATTCAGCGGGCTCCCGTTTGCCACGCTGGCCGGGGCCCAGCCGATTGGCCTTGTCGGAGCCGATGGCTCGCAGATCGCGCTGCTCCACGCGCCCACCGCGGTGGCGGCGCCCATCGACCCACGTGGTGGGCGAATGGATCCGCCGAGCCTCAATTCGTCGGCGGCAGTGACCGTCGCCCCGTTCGACCTGGCTCGCCAACCGGAGGTCGACGACGCCGAGTTCGAGCCGCCGGACGAGGGCGCCATCCCCATCGGTGCGCGACGTTCGGTGCTCGCCGGCCCGGCGGGCTTCGCCGTCCAGGTCGACGCCCCGGCCGGATCTCGCGTGTATGTCGCGACCGACGACCCGTCCGTGGTGAGTGCCACCGCGTCGGTGCCGGAGGCCGGCACGGTCCGGGTCCAGATCACGCCGCCGTCCGTCGCGACGCCGAACGCGCGGTTCCGAGCCATCCTCGGCGTCACCACGCCCGCCGGCCACGGCTACCTGGCGGCCTGGGAGGTGCGCGTGCTCGATCGGTCGCCACCGCTGGACGTGTCGGTGGTCACGCCGATCGGTTCCGGAGAGGTGGACGTCGCAGGCCGGTCGACGGCGTACAGCACGGTCACCGTCGACGGACAGCCGGTGGCCGTCGATGGCGAGGGCCGCTTCGCGGTCCGCTGGCCGGCGCCGCCGTGGCCGACCGAGATCGCGATCGTGGCCACCGATCCCTTTGGGAACGTGGCGTCCGCCACCGTGACCGGTATCGGCTGGCTCGACTACCGGGGACTCCCGTGGATCGGGATCGTCGCGGTCGGCGTGGCCATCGCCGCCGCCGTGCTCTACCTCAGGGTCCCGCGGGTGTCGCAGCCGCCGCGCCGCGCCGACGACGATGCCGGCCTCGAGGAGCTGGAGCCGGACTGACGGCCGTCAGCCATCGCGCCGCCGGCGAGCGAGGCGCTCGGCCAACGTCATCTCACCTTCAGGCTCGGCGGCCGTCGGAGGCGAGTCCGGTGCGTCGACCGCGGGAGTTGGGTCAGCATCTCGAGCGGACGGCCCCACCGGCTGCGGGGACGCCCTCCCACCTGCCGCGGGAGTCGCGCGTGGCGGCACCGACGACGCAGGCCGGGCAGAACGACGCGCGGTCCGAACGCGAGCCGCCCGGAGCTCGGCGAGGCCGGGCACCTGCTCCGCGGCGCCGCCACGGCGTCCCAGGCGCCGCGCCACCCACGCTCGCGCGCGTCGCAGGTCGGCCGTCGAGAGCGCAACGCGTCGTACGCCGACGTCAATCGGCACCAGAACGATGGCCAGGAGCAGCAGCCACGGCCAGACCGGGGTAGGGAAGGCGCTGGCCCGGATGTCGTGGGCCCAGGGATCCGCTGCCTCGTCGTCCGCCACCAGGGACAGCTCGCGCCCACCACCGGTTGCGGCGAACGACCGGAGCGCATCCGCGTCGACCCCCAGGCGGCGGAACTCCTCGGCCGCCGGCGAGACGACGCCGAGGGTCCGGCTGGCGGCGTCGGTGCCGGACGCGTCCTCGAGCGTCTGCGCCACCCTGACCAGGTACGCGCCCGGCTCGTCGGCGCGCACGGTGCCCGCGTAGCGACCCGGGCCGACCTGCTCGAGGACCGTCTGGCTGGGCTCGAGGTCGGGGGAGACGAGCCGGATGACGGTCCGGTAGAAGTTGCGCGGGCCGGCCTCGTCGTCCAGGGAGGTGACCTCGACGTCCAGCTGGCCCGCATCACCGGGGCTGAAGCGAACCTCGATGCCCTCCGCGTCCTGCGGCGGCAGGGTCCAGCTCACGAGCTGAGCCGTCAGGGTCCCGAACTCGGCGGTCCCGATCCACGGCGTCGCCCACTGCTGCCGGGCGTCGGAGGTCCAGGCCACGGCTCGACCGAGCCCGTACTGCCACTGCGCGAGGAGCGGGTCCTCTCGCCCGGTCAGCAACGCGACCGTTGCGCTGCCCTTCGCCGTCGTCGCGTTGTAGCCCAGGAGTTGCGGCAGTCGGCCGGGCTCCAGGCCCTCGAGGATCTCGGAGCTGGCCGAGGGGATCGGCTGGAAGGTCTCCTCCACGATCTGCTCGCCGGCGGTGCGGATCGTCTCGCGCAGGAAGATGTCCGGGATCGTGGTCGCATCGGCGGCGTCGTAGTAGCGGCCACCCGACTGCTCCGCCAGTCGTCGCAGGACCTGCGCCGACCCCCCGCCGGTGCCGATCGTCGAGAGCGTGATCCCGGCCTCGCGCATGTCGGCCAGCAGCGCGTCATAGGCGCCCGAGGTCGACCAGCCATCGGTGATGAGGATGATGTGACGGAGCGAGGCGGGGTTGTTCAGGAGGTCGTCGTAGGCCGCCTTCAGGCCGGCGAAGATGTTCGTGTTGCCATCGGCGCCGAACCCGAGGCCCGCGCCGAGCGCTCCGAAGTCGATCGGCGCGGTCCGCACGGCCCAGTGCGCGTTCTCGTTGAAGGTGACGACCCCGAGCTGGTCGGTGGGGGCGAGCGCCTCGGCGGCGCGCAGGATGGCCTCCTTGGCGATGTCCACCTTCTCGAAGCCCCGCGTGCCGGACGGGTTCGCCGTGTCGCGCGAGTCGCCGGTGCAGTGGCAGTCGGCCATGCTGCCCGAGCGGTCGACCACCGCCACCATCGCGACGTCGGGAGAGCGCTCGCGGTCCCGGACGGTCATGTAGACCGGCAGTGCCTCCTCCAACGGCGTGTCGAGGTAACCGCCGGCCCCGAAGCTGTCGCGGCCGCCGAGCATCACCAGCCCCTTCCCGAGGTCGCGGACGTACACCTGGAGCGCGGCCATGGTGGCGGCGCCGAGCGCATCGGCCTCCACGTTGTCGAGCACGATCGTGTCATAGCCGGCGAGCGTGGTCAGCGACGACGGGACCCCGCTGGAGGCCACCACGGTGACGTCCAGGCTGCCCTCGCCGAGCGAGGAGACCAGGTCGGCGGCACGGGCCGCGTCGTCGGTCGCCACCAGCACCTGCGGCTCGCCGGTGACGAGCACGTAGGCATCCGCCGCGTTGTTCTCGGCGAAGCGGTCGTCCTCCGGCTCGATCACGGCTCGGAAGACGTGGAAGCCCGGCTCGTCGGCGGTGAGCGTGAACGGCACGGTGGTGATGCCGGGCTCCAGGTCCAGCTGATCGGTGGCGACGGTGCGACCGTCGGCCAGCAGCCGCAGCGTGGCCGCCGTGGTGATCGTCGAGCGAACCCGGACGGTCAGGTCGATCGTCTCGCCGACGCGCGCACCGGATGGTCCGTCGACGGCGTCGACGAGCACCTCGGCTGCCGACTCGTCGGCGGGCATCAGCACATCGAGGCGGATCCCGCGCGCCGTCGCCGCGGCGATCGCCTCGTCCGCCTCGCCGGACGTGTCGTTGCCATCGCTGAGCAGCACGAGCCGCTGCTGCGTCCCGGCCGGCATGATCGCCGCGCCCAGGCGAACCGCCGCCGCGATGTCGGTGGCGCCGACCACCGGGTCCGAGGCCGGGTCGGGCAGCTCGTCGAGCTCCGATGGGAGCCGATCGACGAGGGCGTTGGCCCCGAACACGACCACGCCGGCGGTGTCGGCCTCCGGCTTGCCGCGGACGGCGTCGCGCGCCCACTCGACGAGCTCCGCGCGCGTGGCGTCGAGCATGGAGTCCGATGCGTCGAGCAGGAAGACGACGCTCAGGCGATCCGCCGGCAGGGCGAGCCGCAGGCCGGCCAGCGCGAGCACCAGGCAGGAGACGAGGGCGAGGCGAATGGCCAGCGACGCGATCCGGCGCCCGGCCGGCAGGGTTCGCGAGGCGCCGAGCCACCCGACCGCAACGATCACGCCGGCCGGGGCGAGGAGCCACAGCCAGATCGGCTCGATGAACGTGAACGGCAGGCTCATCGAGCGCGTCCCGCGAGCGGCTGCGGCCGGCGTCCGAGCGCGCGCGCCAGCCGCTGCCGGCTCGGCCGATGGAACAGGAGCCACTCGACGGCGAGGAGCGCGAGCGCCGCCAGCACGAGCGGCCACCACCACTCGCTGCGCGCCGCCTGAGGAGGCGGTCCCTCGTCGGCCGGGATGCGCCCCATGTCCACGATCCGCTGTGGATCGCCGGGTCCCACGTCGGACTCGTCGGGGCTGAACAGGTTGACCGCGGTGCGTCCCAGCTCGACCGAGTTGAGATCGTCCTCCTCGCTCACCGCGATGATCGACCGCATGCCAACCGCATTGGCTCCCGGCAGGGTCAGGCGGCCATCGGTCACCGCCAGCTCGACGTCGTAGCCGTCGCCGACCGCGCTCCTGACGTTCATCCGCACGCGGTCGAGCCGGTCGTCGACGATCAAGACCAACGACTGGCCGAGCCGCATCGAGGACGGCAGGGCTCCCTCCTCGCTGGCCACGAGGAAGTCGACGAGGTTGCTGACCAGCAGCGGGAAGGCGACCTGCAGCGGCAGGTCGGACTCGGCGAGGTCGAAGCCGATGAACGCAAGCCGCCGCCCGGCGGCCTCCCCGACGCCGACGAGCGGCGCCCCTCGCGGCGTGAGCACGATGCCGCGCACCCCGTCGGAGGGCTCGATCTGGCGGCCACGTCCCACGTGCACGCTCGAGAGATCGACGAATCGCAGCAGGGGCTCGTCGGGGTCGGGCCGGTCGATCACCGGCCGGTCGATCCTTCCGCTCACCGCACCGTACGGGCCGTCGTCGGGCGGGTCGACGTAGAGCGACGGGATGCGCGGGTCCTCCCCGGGAACGACCCCATCGAAGACGAGCAGGCCGTACCGCGTGCCGGCCTCCTCCGCCTCGGCCATCGCGTCGGCGTATCCCGCCTCACCAACGGCGAAGAGCTCGAGCCGGGGCAGCAGGGCGAGGGCACTCTCCAGATACGGGTTGCCGGGGCCGACGAGCAGCGCTCGCGTCGCTGTCTCCGCCGGGACGATCGCATAGGCCCGGTCGTCGGCGGCCAGCGCATCCGATCCAGCCAGCCGCGCCTCGACGAACCCGGCCGCCGCCGGGACGGTCCCGATCAGCACCTCCGCGCGCTGTCCGGCCGGAATCGTCAGCTCGCGGGCATCGACCAGCGTGTCGTCGGCATACACCTCGAGTCGCCGCGTCGCCTCGGTCGCCGAGGGGTTCGCGACCGCCGCGAACAGGTCGAGCTGCGCGCCTCCCGCACGGCGGGCCACCGACAGCGCGGCGATCGACTGGTTCGCGTCCGTGGCGCCCACGAGCTCGACGAGCACCGGCGCCTCCACACCGGCCTCCGGAAGCTCGTCGCCCGAGGCATCGGTCACCACCACCACGGTCGAGTCGCTGTCGCGCGAGGCGAGGGCGGATGCCAGCGCGAACGCATCGGTCAGGTCGCCCGGCAGCTGGGTGGCCTCGATGCCGCCGATCGCCTGCAGGGCGGCGGTCCTGTCGTCGGTCTCGCTGACGAGCACGGTGGCGCTGTCGGCGGCGGCCACGACCGTGACGCGGCCGCCCTCCGGCAGGCGTTCCACCACGCCGCGCGCGCGGGCACGAGCGTCCGCCATGCGGTCCTCGTCGGCCGTGCGGGTGGCCATCGACGCGCTGGTGTCGACGATGAGGACGACGTTGGCGGCCAGGTCGGAGATTGTTGCGGTGAACGGGCGGGCGGCGGCGGCCACCACGATCGCCGCGATCAGCAGCTGGACGACCAGCAGCCAGCTGAATCGCAGGCGCTGCCACGGGGCATTGGCCTCCACGTCGCGCACGAGCTGCTTCCAGAGGAAGGTCGACCCCACCGGGACGTCTCTGCGCCGCAGCCGCAGCATGTAGAACGCCACGATGATCGGCAGGCTGACGAGGCCGATGAGGGCCAGGGGCGCGATCATTCGACCACCCGCCGGCGCCTGAGCACGTCGAACAGGAGATCGGCGAGCTCGATATCGGAGGAGGCCGGCACGTAGGCGCCGCCGCGTCGGCTGACGAAGGCGGCGATCTCCGCCTGCCATTCGGCCAGGCGGGATCGGTATCGCTCGATCAGGTCATCGTCACCGGAGACCTCGACCGGGTTGCCGGTCTCGAGATCGACGAGGCGCGCGTCGGGCGGCACGTCGGGCTCGAGCTCGTCCGGCGCCAGGAGGTGGAGAACCGACAGCTGCGACCGCGTGCCGGCCAGGTCGCGAAGGGCGTCGAGGTAGCCGGGGTCCATGAGATCGCTGATCAGCACCAGCGGCCCGGTGCCACGCATGCGGCCGGCATAGGCGCGCGCCGCCGAGGCCAGGCCGGTGAGCCGATCGTTACGCGGCTGGGAGAGGAACGCGAAGAGCTCGTGCGCTCGCTGCTTGCCGCGCACCGGTCGCATCGGCGTGGCGCGTCCGTCACCGAGGAAGGCCGCGCTCACGCGGTCCATGCTCGCGAGCCCCAGGTACCCGAGCGCGGCGGCGGCGCGCCGCGCGGCCTCGAGCTTGTTCGGCTCCCCGTAGTCCATGCTGCGGCTCGCGTCGACCAGCAGGTGGACGGTGACGTCCTCCTCCTCGACGAAGAGCTTGACGAAGAGGCGCTCCAGGCGGGCGTACGCGTTCCAGTCGAGCTGCCTCAGGTCGTCGCCCGAGGCGTAGGTCCGGTAGTCGGCAAACTCGACGCTCTGTCCGCGCCGGACGGATCGTCGCTCGCCTTTCATCCGTCCGGCGGTCAGGCGCCGGCTGGCAAGCTCCAGCTGCTCGAGGCGTCGGAGGAACGCCTCGTCGAAGAGCGCGGCGCGCTCGGTCGCGGTCACGCGGCGGGCCCGGTTCTCACCGGATGGGCGTATCGGCCAGTGCGTGGCCGAATTCCCATCCCGCGGGCGGCGCGGAGAGGCTGAAAGCGGGCTGCATGGCCGCTGCTCCCACCGGGCGGGAATTCGGCTCCCGAGTGGCCGATATGCCCATCGGGTGGGAGCGTCACTCCTCGGTGGGCTCGGTCGGCGTTTCGCCGATGACCGCGCGGACCACCGAATCGGTGCTGATGCCCTCGGCCTCGCCCTCGAAGTTCAGGATGATCCGATGCCGCAGCGCCGGCGCGGCGACCGCCTGCACATCGGAGTAGGCGACATTGAAGCGGCCGTCGAGCAGGGCGTGGATCTTCGCCCCGAGCACCATCGCCTGCGCGCCGCGCGGGGACGCGCCGTACCGGACGTAGGAGCGCACGATGTCGGGCACCTTGTCCGCTTCCGGGTGCGTGCCACGCAGCAGGCGGATGGCATAGGCCATGACGTGCGATGCGATCGGCACGTCGCGGGCGAGCCGCTGCATGGCCAGCACCTCGGCGCCGGTGGCCGCCTTGCCGACTGCCGGCTGGTCGGCCCCGGTGGTGCGCTCCATGATCCGGACGAGATCCTCCTCCGAGGGGAACGGGACGTCGATCTTGAAGAAGAACCGATCGAGCTGCGCCTCGGGCAGGGGATAGGTGCCCTCCATCTCGAGCGGGTTCTGGGTGGCGAGCACGAAGAACGGCTCGGACAGCGTGTACTGCTGCTTCGCGACGGTGACCCGGTGCTCCTGCATCGCCTCGAGCAATGCCGACTGCGTCTTCGGTGTCGCGCGGTTGATCTCGTCGGCGAGGACGAGGTTGCTGAAGATCGGCCCCTGCTGGAAGCGGAATCGTCGCTCACCGCCCTCCTCGACGATGATGTTCGTCCCGATGATGTCCGCCGGCATGAGGTCGGGGGTGAACTGGATGCGGCTGAACCCCAGGTCGAGCGCCTCGCTCATCGTGCGCACCAGCATCGTCTTGCCCAGGCCCGGGACGCCCTCGAGGAGCGCGTGAGACCCGGCGAGCAGGCTGATCAGCGTCTGCCGCACCAGCTGCTGCTGGCCGACGATGAACGTGCCGACCTCGCGCTCGATGGACGAGGCGAGCTCGGAGAATCGCTCCGGGCTGAGGTCGCCGATGGGGGACGCGGTCGTCGGGTTCGGCTCGGTCATCGGTTCAGCGCTCACTCCGTGGGTTCGAGGCGGGAGAAGTAGTCGCGGACGAAGTCCTTGAGGGTGATCGGCACCTGCTGGCGGTCGAGCGAGGCCTGGGCGAAGTCCTGGAAGAGGTTGAAGACCGATCGGTACGGCACGACCGAGTCGTTGTCGAAGCCGACGCCGTTCCCGCTGCCGGTCTGATCGGTGCCGCCGTTCCCGCTGCCGCCGGCGATGAAATCGGGGTCACCCGGGCGGCCGAAGCGGTCGAAGTCCGATAGGACGCCCTGCTCTCCGTCCACCTGGAAGCCCTGGTTGTCCCGCGTCGGTCCGTCGAATCCACCCGTGCGCAGCCCGCCGCCGGGGATGCGCCGGACGTTCGTGCCGCCGCCCGCCCCGGGCTGCGACCCCGGACCGGGCTGGCTCCCCGGCTGCCCGCCGGGCTGGCTCCCCGGCTGTCCACCAGGCTGACCACCCGGCTGACCCCCCGGCTGACCCCCCGGCTGTCCTGACGCTCCCGGCTGTCCACCAGGCTGGCCGGACGAACCCGGCTGGCCCGATGCCCCGGGTTGGCCGGAGGCACCCGGCTGGCCCGCCGAGCCGGTGGGCTGGCCGGCACGGGCCACCTGCCGCGCCCCATCCTGGAGGGCGGACTGGGACCGCGCGACGTCGCGCTGGAGCTGGCGATCCCGGGCTGCCTCGCGGAGGGCATCGGCCGCGCGGTCGAGGGCCTCCTGGGCCGCGCGCCGATCCTCCTCGCTGCCGGATCGAGCGGCGGCGTCGAGGGCGTCGGCGGCCTCGGCCAATGCGCGGGACGCCTGTGGCTGCGATGCGGCGCTCGCCTGCGCCGCCTGCCGCAGCGCGTCCGCACGGGCGGCGGCCTCCTGGCTGCTCATCTCCCCGGCGCGCTCGCCCAGCTCCTCAAGATCGCGGGCGGCAGCCTCCGGGTCCCCGTCCGCATTCGCCTCCTCGTCGTCGGTCGCGGCTCGCGACGCGGAGCGCGCGAGCTGGGTGAGGCCGGCGTCTCGCTCCGCGGCTCGCGGATCGGTCATCCGTGACAGCGCCTCCTGGACCGATCCGATGCGCGCCAGCGTCGCCTCGCGGTCGGCGCCACCCTCGCGGAGCTGCCGAGCGAGCTCGCGCAGCTCACGCTCGAGCTCCTCTCGACGGGGATCCGGGTTCTCGACGTTCTCCTCGCCGATCTCGTCGGCGATCTCCTCGACGCGCTCGGCGACCCGCTCGGCGGCGTCGCGGGCGGCGCGCCGCTGATCGATGACCTCATCCTGCGGATTCGGCCACGCCACGAGCAGCAGGGTCATCGCCAGGCCGACGCCGGCGATCGCCAGCGGGCGACGGGCAAGCGATGGCCGGAAGACGCGTCGCAGGTCGACCGCGTGAAGGCGGGCACGGGCATCCGCAAGCTGCCGCGCCTCGAGTGGGTCGTCGGTCTCGCGGCGCGCGAGCTCGAGGGCCGTCCCGAGGCGCTGCCGGAGATCGAGCTCCTCGTCGGCGCGCCGCGCGGCCTCCACCAGCGATGGCCGCTGCCGTGCGGTGGCGCCCGCCCACGCGAGCAGCGCCAGGACGACGACGCCTCCCTGGATCCACGGCGCCGGCTCGAGCGGAAACGCGCGGGCGAGGAGCTGGACGAGCGCGACGCCGACCGCCGCCGCCGCCCCCGCCACGAGCCCGATGCGCACCGCCCGCCGCCACCAGAGGCGACGTCGGAGGCGGCGGAGGCGAGCCAGCGCATCGGCGCCGAGGCGCTGCCGCACGGCATCGGCCACCAGTCGCTCGTTCATCGGCCCGGCTCCGAGGCCGGGACCGCACGCGAGCGGAACGGCCAGCGAATGCCGGTCGGGACGACGAGCATCATCGAGGCGACGGTGAGGACGGCCGCGACGCCGAGGAACGAGACTGCCACCCGGGGCCACCAGTAGCCGGCCAGGCGCGTGTCGATCGCCGGTGCCGGGAAGGGCTCGCCGGGGCCCACTCCCTCGTCCTCGCGCGCAATGCCCACCGCGAGGTCGAGGCCGAAGATCCGGTACAGCGGGCGCGAGAAGGCCGTGCCGCCCGGCTGCTCGACCTCGGCCACGACGTCGAGCATGGCCACCATCGGGTTGAGGTAGCGGATCTGCTCGGGGGCGCCGCCATTGGTGCGGAGGCCGAGGACGTCATCTCGCTGCGCGAGGCTCTGCCAGAAGCCGAACAGCATGGCACTGCCGAGGATGCAGCCGATGACGATTGAGTAGGTGACCACGGTCGCTGCCTGCGTCCGCTTCGTCAGCGCCGAGGCGAAGATGCCGATGGCGCCGATGCCGATGGCCGTCGTGAGCAGCACGATCTGCTGGTTGACGATGTTCGGCACCTCCGCGCCGCCGTACATCAGCACGATCGCGCTGATCGGGACGGCCGCGAGGATCATGAGCACGACGAACGCGAGCGCGGTGGCCAGCTTCCCGACCACGATGGCACCCGGACGGAGCGGGGTGCTGACCAGCAGATCGAGGGTCTGCTTCTCCCGCTCGAGGCTGATCTGGCCGGCGGTGAAGGCCGGGGCGATGACGGCGACCAGCACGATCTGGAAGACCGACAGGACGGCGAAGATCGAGCGGCCGATGAACGCCGATGCGTTGGCCTGCTCAAACCCGGTGCCGGCGTCGGCCACCCGATCCGCGAGCGGAGCGACCACGAGGTAGGCTCCGTAGGCGAGGAACGCCAGGAGCGCGAGGTACGCCGTCAGCACGATGAACGCTCGGCGGCCGCGCATCCGGGAGCGCAGCTCCTTCACCATGATCGTCTGCACCGCCGCAGCGAACTCGCGGAGCGCCGAACGGCGCCGCCCGCCGACGCTCGACGTCGCGGCCGTCATGCCACCGCCTCCTCGGCGTGCTGCCCGGTCACCTGCAGGAAGATCTCCTCGAGGTCGCTCGTTGCCTGGCGGAATCCGACCACCCGGTGGCCGGCATCGATCATGTCGCGCAGGAACGCCGCCTGCGCGTCGGGAGGCCCGTCGAACGCGGCCTCGAGGCTGGTGACCTCGTCCCGCCCGGCGGTCTCGGCGGGCAGGACGTCGCTCACGCGCGGGTCGTTCCCGAGCCAGGCCGTGGCGGCCTGGACCGCATCGGCGTCGCCGAGCAGATCGATGCGGAGCACCGCGGCGGTCCGCAGCGAGCGCTCGATCTCGGCGATCGTGCCGGAGCGGAGGACCCGACCGTGGTCGATGATGGCCACGCCGGTGCACATCTCGCCGAGCTCGGGAAGGATGTGGCTGCTGACGAGGATCGTCTTGCCCATGCCTCGCAGCTCGCGAAGGATCTCGCGCATCTCGACCCGCGCTCGCGGGTCGAGGCCGGAGGCCGGCTCATCGAGGATGAGGAGGGCCGGATCGTGGACCAGCGTGTGGGCCAGGCACAGCCGCTGCCGCATCCCGCGGCTCAGGCTCTCGACGTACGCGTCCCGCTTGTCGGTGAGGGCCACGATCTCGAGGAGCTCGCCGATCATCGGCCCGCGTCGCGCCGACGGCACGCCGTAGCAGCGCCCGAAGAAGTCGAGGTACTCCCACACGCGGAGGTCGTCGTACACGCCGTAGAAGTCCGGCATGTAGCCGATGCGCCGGCGGACCTCGATCGGATTGGCCGTCACCGGGATGCCCGTGACGTATGCCTCGCCGGCGGTCGGCGCCAGCAGCGTGGCGAGAATGCGCATCGTCGTCGTCTTGCCGGCGCCGTTGGGTCCCACCAGCCCGTAGATCTCCCCGGGACCGACGACGAGGTCGATGCCGGCCACGGCGAGCTCGCCGTCATAGCGCTTCACGAGGCCACGGGTCTCGACGACGGGGGTCATTCGCCGATCACCCCGGTGACGGTCGCGCTGGCGAACACGCCGGGCTGCCCGAAGTTCGGGTCCCCCTGCTCCACGCTGATCCGCACCTCGATGAGGCCGGTGCTGGAGATCGCCGATGCCGGGTCGTCGATCCGGAAGACGTTGCCTTCTGCGAGGTCGCCGAGCACCGACCATTCGCCGCTGGCGGGATCGCGCAGCTCGACGAGGTAGCCGGGCGGCCAGAACCCGCCGAAGCTGCCCGGATCCTGGAGGGCCGACCCAGCATCCGGGCCGATGACGAGCTCGACGCCGGTGACCGCGATCCCGCTGGCCGTCACCGGCAGGCTGATCCCGAACGTCGCACTGCCGCTGATGAGCGAAACGGTGGCGGGACCGGTGATCGTCGCGTCGCCCTCCGTCGTCACGGTCACGCCCATCTGCCCGGGACCGACGACCACCTCACCGCGCCCGAGCTCCGGCTGGACGCCAACGACCTCCGCGATCTCGGCGTAGCGCTGCGTCTGGAGCCCCTCGACCTGGATCGGCATCGGACCCTCTCCTGCGTGCCATCCGATGATGAACGGTCCGCGCCCTCCGACGCCGCCGAGCTCGGAGCCGCTCGGCATCCACCCGCCGTACCCGACCAGCGCCTCGATCACGCCGCGCCGCGCGACGATCCTCCGGCGCTCCGGATTCGAGGTGTCGATGCCGCCGAATCCGTATACCTGGTCGGCCGCCGACGATCGATTCACTCCCGCACCCTCGACCCGGAACTGCTCCGAGCCGCCGGGCTCCAGGGTGCCGATCATCTCGCCGCCGGCCATGCTGATGAACGCGACGTCGTCGAGCGCCACCTCGCCGATGTTCGTCACCGTCCCGACGATCGCCCCGTCCTCGAAGGACCAGCTCACGGTCATCATCGGTTCATGCTCGACGACGCCGTCGGCGCGCACGTGCTCGTAGCCGCCGGCCGTCACCGCGAGCTGGCGGAGCCGCGCCGGGTCCCCCTGCTCGGCCGCTAGGCCCGATGTGGCCGCGGTTGCACCCTCACGAACGGCGGGGCCGCGGAGCCTGCCGACGAGCGCATCGGTCTCGACCACGAGGTCGAAGGTGGCCCGCGTCGGTGAGAACACGCCGGCGTAGGTCTCCACCGTTGCCGCCGTCCCGGCCGTGGTCGAACGCACGATGGCGATCTGGTTGACGATCGACTGCGTTCCCTTGAGCGACAGGCCGATGCCGTAGGACGCAGCGCTGAAGGCCAGGACGAGGATCGGCGCGGTCACCCAGGCCAGCTCGCGACGGTCGAGGCGGCGGAGCACGACGTAGCTGACCGGGCCGATGAGCAGGATGTAGCCGACGATCACCGCCAGCAGCAGCTCGGCCGGCGGAACCTCGAGGGACGGCAGCGTGTTCAGCGCCTGCTCCATGGAACCGGCGACCTGATCGCGGTTCGGCACGCCACCGCCGAAGGCCGCCTCGAACATCGCGTTCGTCGGCAGCATCCGCGCCCAGAGCGTCGGGGCCCCGTCCCAGCCGCGGAACGCCTGGTTGGCGGCGTCGGGCCCGACGAGGATCACGCGGCCGGCGCCGACGGGGCGCATCGAGAGCAGGTGGCTGCCGTCGTCCGCCGCGACGAGCCCCCGGGCGTCGTCACGGAGCGGCCCGGTGGCCACGGTCGATTCCGCGACCGGCGCCTCGTCGCTGCCGGACCAGGCGGCGAGGGCGGCCTGGCTCACGCCATCGACGGCGCCGAGCCGCTCGATCGGGAGGATCTCGACGAAGGCGGCAGTGCGTGCCTGCCAGTCGGCGCCCCCCACCACGATGAGCCGGCCCCCCTCGGCTACCCAACGCTCGAGCGCGCGTCGCTGCGTCTCGCCGAGCGTCGTGCTGTCGGCCGCCCAGACGACGGTGGCCAGGCCGGCGAGGGCCTCCGGACGATCGGGAAGGTCGGCGGTGCCGAGCGCGATCGGCTCCGGCGCGCCCGCGTACAGCGCGCCTGCCAGTTGGGCCCGCAAGGAGCCGCTGCCGTCCCCGACGATCGCGATGTGGTCGGCGACCTGCTGGAAGACCTGGACCTCCACGGCCGTGCGCGCCGTGCCGTTCGGCTCCTCGTAGCGGACCTCGATCTGACGCTGGAACCCGCTCGGCTGGACGTAGAGGGTGACGCTCTTCCGGGACCCGGCCGGCATCTCGACGAAGCGGCGCACGGCCCCGGCATCGGTGTCGCTCTGCAGCCAGCCCTCGGTGGGTGTTCCGCCGTTGACGAGCGTCACTGCGATCGCGGCCCAGCCACCGGGCTCGTAGCGTCCGCCCAGCAGCGCACGCGCCTCGATCTCCACCGCGCTCGCCGCGCGCGCCGGCATCGGGCCGATGACCGCCAGCAGCACCGCCAGCAGGATCGCGCCGCGCAGGGAGTGGGGGATGGTGCGCCGCTTCGTGAACATCGCCCTCGGATTGTCAGATGGGGCCGGCGCGCCGGGGCCGGGTCGGAGTGCCCGAATAGACGCGCTCGGCCATGCGCGAGTTGCACGAGGGCCTGGCGGCGGGCGCGGAGCCGAAGCTCGGGCCGATGCTAGAGTGCAGGCGCTGCACATGGAAGAGTCGCCCGACGGTCCGCACGAGCTCGAGCACCATCTCGAGCAGCAGATGCGCGTCCAGGAGCGTCAGCTCGCCTGGGCGCGGCTCGGGATGGCTGCCCTTGCCGCCACCCTGCTCGTGGCGCTGGCACCGACCCTCCCCGGCATCGGGGTCCTTCTAGGCGTGCTCGCCGCCGTGGCGCTGCTGAGCCTGGCCGCGCCCTTCCTGCTCCGCCGCTTCCCGGCGCGCGAGGTCGGCATCGTCAGCACTGTGGCGGAGATGGCGGCGGTGACGGTGGCGGTGTATGTCGCCTCCGATGCGCTCGATGCCTACCTGTTCTACGGCCTCGTCATCCTCGGCGTGGCCCTGCGCTTCGGGCTCGCCGCCTCCGTCTGGGCGTCGCTGGTGATGAGCGGCCTGTACCTGGCGGTGGTGCTGGCCGGCAGCGGGACCGACGAGGCGGTCCGGCAGTACCTGCCGGCACGGCTGGCGTACCTCGTCGGCTTCGGCGTCGCCGCCGGCCTGTTCAGCCGGATCATGCTCGGCCGCGCGACCGAGAATGCCCGCCTTCAGGCCCGTCTCGCGGACGAGGAGCGCGAGCAGGCGCGGCGCCACGAGGCGGAGCTCATCAGCCAGCTCGGGCGCGACTTCGGGACCTCGCTCGACCGAGCCGCGACCCTCCAGACGATCGCCAGCGGCGCGGCGCCGCTGCTGGGCGGGGCGACGATGGTGCTGACGGTGGACGACGCCGAGCGTCGGCTCGTCCCGGCCGCGGCCGAGGGGCCCGACGCGGGGCTCGTCGAGCGGTGGCGGGCCTTCGTGGACGCCCGCCGCCCACGGATCGGTGAGGGGATCCTCGGTGCCGTGGCGGCCACCGCGACCGAGCGAACCGGCAGGGCGGACGCGATCGACACCGGCGACCCCGACGGCCTCCGGGCGCTCGGCCTGGATTGGATCCTGGCCGTGCCGATCCTCGCCGGCGGGCGCCTGCTCGGGGTCCTCGCCGCCACTTCCGGCCCGGACCGGCCCATGGACGAGCGGACCCGGCGCCTGGCCCGCAGCGTGGCCGACCGCGCCGGCCCGGCGCTCCAGAACGCCCAGCTGTGGTCCGATCTTCAGGACCGGATGGCGCGTGAGCAGGCCGCACAGCGGATCAAGGACGACTTCCTCTCGATCGTCAGCCACGAGCTCCGCACGCCGCTGACCAGCATCCAGGGATACTCGCAGCTGCTCGAGGGCCGGCTGCGAGGTGAGCTCGCCGGCGAGAGCAAGGAGATGGCCCACCTCCGCGTCATCCGCTCCCAGGTGAGCCGCATGCGCCGGCTGGTGGACGATCTGCTCGACGTGAGCCGGATCGATCGGCGCGGCGGCGTGAGCATCGAGCCGGCGGACTTCGACCTGGCGGAGGAGGTGCGCGGTGCCGCGACGCGCATCGCCCGCGAGCACGCCGATCGTCGGATCGAGGTCGAGGCGCCGGAGCGGATCGAGGTGCACGCGGACCGGGATCGGCTCGACCAGGTACTCACGAACCTCATCGAGAACGCGGTGAAGTACTCCCCGGACGGCGGTCCCGTTCGCGTGGTGGCCGAGCGGCGTGGGGGCGAGGTCGAGGTCCGGGTCTCCGATGCGGGCATCGGCATCCCACCCGAGCACCGCGACCACGTCTTCGAACGCTTCTACCAGGCCGATGGCGACGCCGGCCGCCGCCGGTTCGGGGGACTCGGGCTTGGGCTGTACATCAGCCGGGCGATCATCGACGCCCACGGCGGGCGCATCTGGGCGGCCCCGAACGTCGAGGACGGCGTGGGATCGGTGTTCGGATTCCGCATTCCGCGCGTCGCGATGCCGCTGGCGCCGGCCGGCATCGCCCCCACCGGCGAGCCACCGGCCTTCGTGACCCGGCGCCGGGACGGCTGATGCGCGCTCGCCTGGCGGAGATGGCCGCCCGGCACGGGCTGGAGCTCGTCGGCGTCACCGATGCGTCGCCCCTGCCCGACGACCGCCGCCGGATGGACGCCAGCGTGGCGGCCGGACGGATGGGCCGCATGGGATGGATGGGCGGCGACCGACCGGCGTGGGCGACGGACCCTCGCCTCCACGACCCGGCGGCCCGTTCGGTGGTCGTCGTCGCGGCGCCGTACGCCGGGACCGAGCGGGCGGCCTGGGACCCGGAGCCGGACGCCCTCCGTCGCGCTCTGGCACCGATCCTCGAGCCGTCGGCGGGCCCCGTGGGTCGCATCGCCCGCTACGCCATTGGGACCGACTACCACCATGCCCTGCGGAAGCGGCTCGAGGCGCTGGCCGCCGACCTGCGCTCCTCTGGTTTGCCGGCCGGCGAGGTCGCGTACGTGGACGATCGGCCGCTGGCCGAGCGTGCGCTGGCGGCGCGTGCCGGACTGGGTTGGATCGGCAAGAACACGAACCTGCTGACCCACGCGCGTGCCGGCTCGTGGGTGTTCATCGGAGCCATCCTCAGCTCTGCCGAGCTGCCGGCGGACCAACCGGTGCGCTCGAGCTGCGGCAGCTGCACCCGATGCCTGGCCGGCTGCCCGACCGGCGCGCTCATCGCGCCGCAGGTGCTCGACGCGCGGCGCTGCATCAGCTACCTCACCATCGAGCATCCAGGCCCCTTCGCCGGCTGGGAGGCGCGCGCCCTGGGATCGTGGGTCTTCGGCTGCGACGTGTG
>DASVEQ010000126.1:0-6068 GCA_036380455.1 Candidatus Limnocylindria bacterium
GGAACCGCTCGGCCGGACGTAGCCTGCACGTCGCTCTCCCGCCCGCGACCAGGGCGGCCCCCGTAGAATCGAGCGGGTGGAGCCAGCAACCACCGACCTCTCCGTCGCGCTCGTCGAGCACACGAACTTCGCGGTCTCCGATCGTGCCGGCGACATGCTCCCCGGCACGTACCACGGCTTCTTCGTGGCCGATACCCGTTTCCTGTCGCGGCTCGTCCTCCGCCTGAACGGCCGACCACTCGAGCCGCTGGCGTCCGGCGGTGACGACCACCACGGCGCGGGCACCTTCTATCTCGCCAGCCCGAAGCTGAAGGGCCTGCCGCCGGCATCGATGACCGTCTTCCGCGACCGGAGCCTGCATACGCGCCTGGAGGAGCGGATCCGGCTCATCAGCTACGCGCGCGAGCCGATCGAGGTCGACGTGAGCGTCGAGGTCGACGCGGACTTCGCCGACATCTTCGAGGTCCGCGGGCGGCGGCAGCTTCGCCGGCGAATCTCGGCCGAACGGGGTCGCCGCTCCGTGCGGTTCAGCTACGAGCACCGCGGCTACCGACGCGCGACGACGGTCGGCGTCGACCGCACGCCCGAGCACGTCGACGGGAGGCTCACGTTCAGCGCACGGCTCGAGCATGGGCGCCCCTGGGACCTGAACCTGCGGGTCGAGCCGAAGATCAGCTCCGATCGGGACGTCGCTCCGCTGCCCGCGCCGCGACGCATCGAGCCGGCGCTCGTCCGTGCCTGGCTCCAGCGGCTCCCGACCCTCGAGACGCAGGACCCGCGGCTGGCGAGAGCCTGGCGCCGAGGCGTCCGGGACCTCGCCTCGCTCCTGCTCACCGGTCCGGCGGATCGATTCATCCCGGCCGCCGGCCTTCCCTGGTTCCTCGCCGTCTTCGGACGGGACTCGGCCATCACCGCCATGCAGTCGCTCCTGCTCGGACCGGATGTCACGCAGGGGACGCTCCGCCAGCTGGCGGCCTACCAGGGCACCACCGCCGATCCCTGGCGGGAGGAAGAGCCGGGGAAGATCCCGCACGAGGTGCGCACCGGCGAGCTGGCCACCCTCGGGCGCATCCCGTTCGGCCGCTACTACGGGTCCGTCGACGCGACGCCGCTGTACCTGATGCTCTACGTGGCCGCCTGCCGCTGGTCCGGCTGGCTCCGCCAAGGCGGCCGCCGCCGCGCGCCGGCCGCCGTCCGCGAGTTCCTGCCCAACGCCGAAGCGGCCCTTGCCTGGGTCGAGCGTCGGGTCGATCCCGACGGGCTGCTGTGGTACGCCCCGTCTCGCCGGGGCGGGATCCGGAACCAGGTGTGGAAGGACTCGAACGACAGCATGCGCTTCGCCGACGGCTCGACCGCCGATCCGCCGATCGCCGCGGTGGAGGTCCAGGGCTACGTCGTCTCCGCGCGTCGCGGCATGGCCGACGTCTACCAGGCGCTCGGCCGGCCCGAGGAGGCGGCCGCGCAGCGGCATGCCGCCGAGCGGCTGGCCACGGTCCTCCACGAACGGTTCTGGATGGCCGACGAGGGCACGTACGCGCTCGGCCTGGACGGGAGTGGTCGTCAGGTTGACGGCGTGGCCAGCAATGCCGGGCACCTGCTGTGGACTGATGCGATTCCCGCCGAGCGCGCCGCATTGGTGGCCGAGCGGCTGCTGGCGCCCGACATGTTCACCGGCTGGGGCATCCGCACCCTGTCGTCCCGCAACCCGGGCTACAACCCGATCGGCTACCACGTCGGCTCGGTCTGGCCGCACGACACCAGCCTCATCGCCAACGGCCTCGCGCGTGCCGGGCAGTACGGCGCGGCGCAGCGGGTGATCGACGGCCTGCTCGACGCGGCGGATGCGGCCGACGGCCGGCTCCCGGAGCTGTTCGCCGGGTTCGACCGCGCCGCGACTCCGGACCTCGTCCCCTACCCGACCGCCTGCTCACCCCAGGCGTGGGCGACGGGCGCGATCTTCCTTTCCGTCCGCACGCTGCTCGGCATCCCCCGGGAGCGGCGCGAGCCGGCGTGGCGCGAGCTCGCGGTCATCGGCGCCACGCTCGGGACCTGGACGATGGCCGAGCTCTCCGCGACCGGCAGCGGCCTGGCGTGATGGCACGCAACGCATCGGGCCGCTGGTGGGAAGGGGCCGTCCTCTACCAGGTCTATCCCCGCAGCTTTGCCGATGCGAACGGCGACGGCATCGGTGACCTCGCCGGGATCCTCGGCCGGCTCGACCACCTTGCCGGGACCGATGCCTCTCTGGGCGTGGACGCGGTCTGGCTCTCCCCCATCTCCCCGAGCCCGCAGCACGACTTCGGCTACGACATCAGCGACTACACCGACGTCGCGCCGGAGTACGGGACGCTCGACGACCTCGACGCGCTGATCGCCGCCTGCCACGAGCGCGGCATGCGCCTCCTCATGGACCTCGTGCCGTGCCACACCTCGGTCGAGCATCCCTGGTTCGTGGAAGCGCGATCATCGCGGATGAGCGCGAAGCGGGACTGGTACGTGTGGGCCGACGCGGCGCCCGGCGGTGGCCCACCGTCGAACTGGGAGTCGGTCTTCGGCGGGTCCGCATGGGAGCAGGAGGAGGCGACCGGGCAGTTCTACCTCCACACGTTCTACCCGGAGCAGCCGAGCCTCAACTGGCGCAACCCAGCCGTGGCGGACGCCATGGCCGAGGCAATGCGGTTCTGGTTCCGCCGGGGCGTGGACGGATTCCGGGTCGACGCGATCTTCGCGGCCGTCCACGACGATCAGTTCCGCGACAACCCGCCGACGCGGCGGGCGCACATGATCCCCGGCTTCGGCGGCGACGTGGGCCAGGATCCCCTGTGGAGCATGGCGCGCCCGGAGGTGCACGACGTGATCCGCCACCTGCGAACCGTGGCGAACGAGTTCCCCGGGCGGGTGCTGGTCGGCGAGGCCTACCTCCCGGTCGAGGAGCTCGCCGGATACCTGGGCCACGGACGCGACGACGAGTTCCATCTCGCCTTCGACTTCGAGCTGCTCCACTCGCCGTGGGAGCACCAGCACCTCACCCTCGCCGTGGAGCGCGCGGAGGCGCTCCATCCCGCGGGCGTCTGGCCGACGTATGCGATCGGCAACCACGATCAGTCGCGGCCCGCCTCCCGCTGGGGCGTCTCGCGTGCCCGCGCGGCGGCATTCCTCCTCCTCACCCTGCGTGGGGTGGCCGTCCTGTACTCGGGGGACGAGCTCGGCATGGAGAACGCCGATCCCTCCCGTCTCCAGGAGCCGCCCTTCGACCGGGCCGGGCGCGATGGCTACCGGACGCCGATGCAGTGGGACGCGTCGCCCGGCGCCGGCTTCACCTCCGGCATCCCATGGCTGCCGATCGTCGACCCGGCGGCCCGCAACGTGGCCGATCAGTCCGCGGACCCGACCTCGCTCCTGTCCCTCTACCGGCGGTTGATCGCCGCGCGCCGAACCTCGCCGGCGCTGGGTCTCGGCGAGCACCGCTCGTTCTTCGGCGTCGCGCCCGAGGTCATGGCGTGGCTCCGGGAGGCGGATGGCGAGCGCGTGCTGTGCCTGCTCAACGTCGGCGACGAGCGCGCCCGATGCGAGCTCCCGGTGGCACGCCTGGCCGCGGACCAGGGCGACGTGGTTGTCGCGACATCCGGCCGAGCGGGCCGCGTCGCATTGGCCGCGCTCACACTGGAGCCACTCGAAGGGGTCGCGCTGCGCCTCGACTGACGGAGGTCGGGACGATTCGCGGCCGTGCGAGTCGTTCGTGCCGACCCGGAGGCCCTTCGACTCGGATATCTCGCCGATTGACGCACATCCCGGGCAGATGGAAGGCCAGTGCGCCGGTTTCACGCTCGGATGGGTGGTGTCGCCGGTCGATCGGCCCCGGAAGCGATCGCATGTCGCACATTGTCCGAGTCAGGAACGGCCCACTCGTGGGAGAACCTGCTCCACAACCAGACCGCACCGGCCGACGCTCTGGCTGCTCTCGCGGCGCAACACGATCGTCGCCGACAACCCCGACCCGCGCCTCGGCCGTAACTGGCTCCGAACGTTCCTCCATCAGTGGACCGATGGCGTCCGGGGGGCATCGGTCCTCCGCACCCACAGGAGGAACCCGACCGATGCGGACCCGATCCCGAACCTCCCTGGCGCTGTCGGTGGCGCTCGGGCTCGTCGCCTCGCTCGCGCTGGGCGGCGTTGTGCTCGCCGCCCAGACGACGCTGACCGCCGACCTCGCCGGTGACGCCGAGACCGCCGAGGACGGCACTGGCAGCGCGACAATCACCCTCGACCCGGCGACCGGCGAGCTGTGCTGGGACCTGATGGCCGAGGGCATCGGACCCGTGCTGCAGTCGCACATTCACGTCGGCGCCGCGGGCGAGTCGGGCGACGTCGTCGTCCCGCTCGACGTCGACGGCTTCGAGGACGCCAGCGAAGGCTGCAACGAGCCGATGGAGGACGCCCAGGTCCTCCAGGACATCGTCGACGACCCGGCCGGCTACTACGTCAACCTGCACACCGAGGAGTTCCCGGGCGGGGCGATTCGCGGCCAGCTGGCGGCGGCTCCGCCGAACACGGCGGTTCCGACGACCGACCGCTCGGCGGTCATCCTCGGCCTGCTCGTCCTCGCGCTCGCGACGGCCATCGCCCTGCGGACCTGGCATCCGCTCGGCGCTCGCGACTGAAGCGGTTCCCTCCGCGATCCGCGGCGGCCCGGGCCGAGCACCCGGACCGCCGCGGTCCATCCGCGGGCCCCCATGGGACGCCCAGCGGACGGCGGCCGATCCCCGTCATCGCGTCCGCGTGAGCTCCGCGATGCGACGCTCGAGGGCTTCGGCAATCCCATCCAGGACCTCAAGCCTCGACTGGCCAGCGGTACTCGTCGGATCCTCGAAGGGCCAGCGAATCACCCGCTTCGCGCGTGGGAGATATGGGCACGCCGCGCAGCCGTCCTCGCAGACCACCACGAGGAGGTCGGGCGCCATCGACATGTCGAGCGCTCGCCGTCCCGGAGTGAAGGGCACGCCGCGCCTGGCCAGCACCTCGGCCACGCCCGCCAGGTCGCCATCGGGCGCGGTCCCGGCAGAGGCGACGTCGAACGCGCCGGCGTCCACCACGGCTCGAAAGACCGATTCGGCCATCTGCGACCGCGGTCCATGATCCGGGTCGGCGAACAGGACGGTCGTCGGCGGTGCCGACGTCGGTGCCCGATCGGTCATGGTGCTCAAGCCCCCTGCCCCTGGTTCTGCATCAGGCCGCCATCGATGTAGAACGTGGCACCGGTGACGTAGTCGGCATCCGATGATGCCAGGTACACGGCCAGCCGCCCGATCTCCCAGGGCTCGGCCGCCCGCTTCCAGGGGATGCTCTGCACCTGCTCCTCGCGGACCGAGACATCCTCGACGGCCTCCTCGTTGAACGGCGTCAGCACCATGCCCGGACCGATGCTGTTGACGTTGATCCTCAGCGCGGCCAGCTCGAGCGCCAGGGTCCGGGTCAGGTTCAGCTGGCCGCCCTTGGAACAGTCGTAGTCTGCGGCACCGGCTCGCGGAATCGTGTCGTGGACCGAGGTCACGTTGATCAGCTTGCCACCGCCCCCGGCGTCCCGGCGGATCTGGATGAAGCGTCGGGCGCAGAAGAAGTACCCGTAGAGATTCGTACGAATCGCCCGGTCCCAGGTCTTCGTATCGAGGTCTGCGACCTCGATACTCGATGCGTCGACGCCAGCGTTGTTCACGAGGATGTCGACCGTCCCGAAGTCCCGGAGTCCGATCCGGTGATCAGCGCGACCGTGCCCTCGAGTCGCTTGCTCATCGATTCCCCTCCTGCATGTCGTTCGACGGACGCTCCGCACGTCGCGGGCCAACAGGGTGCGCGACGTCCGCTCCACGCGTCGCTGCCAGGTCGTCGAGCCCGAGGCGGGATGGTCTTGGAGTGGAGTGTCGCCGTTCGGCGCGCCCGGCCGCTGTTGTCCCCCTGACATGGCCGCGCGGCACCGCCTCCCCCTCACCGATACGATGCCACCATGACCCTCCCCCGCCGTCCCTACGCACCGGTTGCCATGACCGACGATGAGCGTGTCGACGCCTCCG
>DASVEQ010000127.1:0-9131 GCA_036380455.1 Candidatus Limnocylindria bacterium
GAATGGTCTCTACTCGCTCTCCCAGGCCGCAGCGGTCTGCGTCTGGAACTCCTCGAGCAGCGGCCCGACGTCGTCTCCCTGGAAGGCCGCCTGGAGCAGCGCGCCCAGATCGGTCCCCGGGAGCAGGTCGGAGCCGTCGAAACGCACCGCCTCGGCGGAGGTGACCTGGTCGGCCTCGGCCTGGATCAGGCTCGTCGGGTAGACGCTGGTGTCCACGTCGACGATCGGCGAGATGATCGTCCCGCCCTCGGCCCACACCTGGCCAGCCTCGGCCGTGGTGAGGTACTCCATGAACGCGGCGACGTCGCTGTCGTTCACGAGCGCGGCCATCACGTCGCCGCCGTAGGTCACGAGACCCTCGCCCGCGCCATCGATGGTCGGGAACGGGAACCAGTCGATCGCCGTGCCCTCCTGGCCCGCGAGATCCGGGTTGACGTCCTGGCCGGTGGCGATCCCGCCGACGAAGCCGCCGCCGTAGTAGAGCTCGGCCGATGGGCTCGTGCCGAACACCTTGGCGATGGCGTCCACGAACAGGGTCGCCAGCGAGCCGTCGACGCCACCTTCGACGTTCTCCTCGTTGAGGATCTCGAGCATCTTGTCGATCGTTTCGGTGACGCTCGCGTCGGTCCAGTTACCGTCGGGGCTGAACAGCGTGTCGTACGCCTCGGTCCCGTGCATCTTGAGGTACATGACCTCGAACCAGTCGGTCAGCGTCCAGCTGTCGCCGGCACCGAGCGCCCACGGGGTGGCACCCGCGGCCTTGATGTCTTCTGTGAGCTGGAGAAGGCCGTCCCAGTCCTCGGCCGGCTCGACGCCCATGTCGGTGAAGCGATCGGGGCTGTAGAAGATCGTGGCCTTCGAGTTGAGCTTGACCATGATCCCGTAGAGCTCGTCGTCCACGACGCCGACGTCGAGGATGCCGGGCGCGTAATTGTCCTCGAAGGACGACTGGTCGAGGCCGAGATCGGCGATCGAGATCAGCGACCCGTCCCGCGCGAGGCTTCGAAGGGTCCCGATGCCCGGGATGATCGCCACGTCGGGCGGATTGCCGCCCTGGATGCGCGTGCGCAGCACGGTGGCGTAGTCGGTCCGGTTGGCCTCGTAGGTTGCCTCGATGTCGGTGGCCGCGGTGAACGCCTCGAGGACGGCCACGAAGGCCTCCTCCTCGGCGCCGCCCCACAGCGAGGTCACGACGATCGAGCCGTCGCCCTCCGGGACGTCGCCGCCGCCGTCGCCATCACCGTTGCCGCACGCGGCAAGGGTGAGCACCGCCACCATGGCGGGCGCTAGGAATCGGTACTTCCGCATAGGTTCCTCCACCTGCTCCATGAGCGTGGGCCGCGGCCCACGTCGCCTGTGACTGTAGGGCCGAGAGCCGCGTGGGCATCCCGGCCGCATCGTCGCACTGCGAATGAATGTACGCCGGCCGCTACCCGGCCAGCGCCTTCTCCGAATCCGGATCGAAGATGTGCAGCTTGTCCATCGGCACGGCGAAGTTCACCGTGTCGCCGACGGCGACCTTCTTGTCCGAAGGCAGCAACGCCACGATCTCGTTCCCCTCGGTCTGTGCGTGGATGAGCTCCTCGTTGCCGAGGTACTCGACGACGTCGACCTTGGCCGGGAAGCGTACCGCGTCGCTCTCCTGCCCGTTGGCCAGCTCGATGTGCTCCGGCCGGAAGCCGATGAGGACGTTCGCCCCGTCCGCGCGGGAGTCCGCCGCCCTCGCCTGCTGCCCTGAGAGCTCGAGCTTGACGCCGCCGAGGACGAGGTCCTTGCCCTCCGACTTCGCGGTCGCGAAGTTCATGGACGGCGAACCGATGAACCCGGCGACGAAGAGGTTGACGGGGTGGTCGTACAGCTCCTGCGGGCTGCCGATCTGCTGGAGGAGGCCGTCGCGCATGACGGCGATCCGGTCGCCCATCGTCATCGCCTCGACCTGGTCGTGGGTGACGTAGACCGTCGTCGTCCCCAGCCGCTGGTGGAGCCGCGCGATCTCGGCGCGGGTCTGCACGCGCAGCTTGGCGTCGAGGTTCGAGAGCGGCTCGTCCATGAGGAACACGGACGGCTCGCGCACGATCGCCCGCCCGAGCGCCACGCGCTGCCGCTGGCCGCCGGACAGCGCGCGGGGCTTGCGGTCGAGGAAGCGCTCGAGGCCCAGGATGGCCGCGCCCTCCTTCACGCGTCGGTCGATCTCGGACTTGTTCAGCTTCCGCAGCTTCAGGCCGAAGGCGAGGTTGTCGTAGACCGACATGTGCGGGTAGAGCGCGTAGCTCTGGAAGACCATCGCGATGTCGCGATCCTTGGGGGCGACGTTATTCACGACCCGGTCGCCGATGAGCAAGCGGCCGTCGCTGATCTCCTCCAGGCCCGCCACGCAGCGCAGAGCCGTGGTCTTTCCGCATCCGGAGGGACCGACGAGGCAGATGAACTCGCCGTCCCCGATCTCCAGGTTCAGGTCGTTGACGGCGACGACGTCATCGCCGTACCGCTTGTACAGGTGATCGAACGTGACAGTCGCCATCGGGTCTCAGCTCCTGTTCGGCAGGCTCACGTGGGCCGCATGGCCCCGGTTCGGGAAAGGCATCATAGTACGGGGTGCAACCCACCGATTCCGCAGCAGGTGCATGCTCCTGGCCTCCTCGACCCTCCCCGGCGCTGTCCGCCGAATCCTGGCGCGCGGCTCGATCATCCTGCTGCTCAGCGCACTGGCGGGTCGACTCCGCCAGGCCATCCGCGGGCGACGCGGCGCGCCCAAGGGCCGGAGAGCGGCCGAACGGGGCGTTCTCCCCTCCCTCTTCGAGCGGCATCCCGAGGCGTCCAGGGCGCCGCGGCGCGCGATCGGCCTGCGCAGCGTGGCGCTCGACCGGATCGTTGGCACGATGCGCCATCCCTCCCAGAACACCGCCGACTTCCTGCCGCTGCCCCGCCTGCGCGGCGAGAACTGGCGGGGGCGGTGGCAGCGCATCGTGCGAGCCACCGATCGGCTCGCGACCCTGCCGCCGATCGAGCTCGTCCAGGTGGGCGACGAGTATTACGTGGCCGACGGGCACAACCGCGTCGCGGCGGCGCGGCGGGCGGGGGCCCTGGAGATCGATGCCGACGTCACCCAGCTGCTGGTCCCCGGCGTCACCCGGCCGGCCCCGCTGTCCTTCGACGCGGGATCGCTGTACGGGGCCGAAGAGGTCCGCCAGGCCGCCGGCGGGCGGCTGTCGCGCACCGTCGAGCGCCGTCCGACGGGGGACTTCCTGACCCGCCGGGACCTCGTCCGCGAGGCCGACGAGGCGGCGGAGGTTGACCGGGCGGCCGAGGCCGACGCGCGCACCGATTTGGATCCCGAGGGCGGCGGGTGACCGATCGTCTGCGCATGCGCTGGCCGGACCCACGCCCCTTCGTCCAACGGGACGGACGCCCGATCCGGGTGCTCGCCGTCTCCGACGAGCCGGATCCGTCCCTCGACTCGCCGGCGACCCGCGAGGGCCTCGGCCACGTGGACCTGATCATCGGCGCCGGCGACCTGCAGCCGGAGTACCTCGGCTTCGTCGCCGACGCGTTCCATGCCCCCCTGCGATACGTGCGCGGCAACCACGACGTCGGAGCGGCGTGGGGCCACTCCGAGGATCTGCTTCTGCCGGAGCCGATGACCGACGGGGAGCCGGTGGAGGAGGGCGGCCTGCACCTCATCGGATTCTCGGGCTCGCCGCGCTACAGCCAGCGCGGCATGCAGGTCAGCGCGCTGGGGATGTGGGCGAAGGTGCTCCGCTCCTGGATGCGCGCCCAGCGCGTTCGCCCGGTGATCGTCGTGACGCATGCGCCGCCACGCGACGTGAACGACGACGACGACCCGCCCCACCGCGGCTTCACCTCGTTTCGCTGGCTGGCCGAGCGCCTCGATCCACCGCTCTGGCTCCACGGGCACACGGCGCTCGTGCGCCGGGGGATCGACGATCGGATCGCGACCCACGACGGGACGACGTTCTACAACTGCACCGGCTCGACCCTCATCGAGCTCATGCCGCCGGACACCGCGGTGGAGTGTCATGTCTGACGATCCGCCTCCGATCCGGCGCGCCGCCATCGGCTGCCTGGCGCTCGCGATCGTGGGGTTCGGGTTCGCCGCGCTCGTTCGGCCGCTGATCTTCAGCGTAGCCCCGCCCCGCGACGACAGCGTGGTGATCGTCGGTACGCTGACTGATGCCGCAGCGGGACCGATCCGCAGCGTCCAGCTCCTGTCGCGCTCCTACGGATATGACGGGGAGCTGGATGCCGGCGACGGACGGGTCGAGGTCACCGTGATCGCGTCCGCCACCGACTTCGGAGGCGTGACCGTGGTGAACGCCGCCAGCCCGAACCGCGAGAATTGCCCGGTCGGGCTCGGTGCCGATCGCCTCGTCGATTGCGACGGCCGAACCTGGACCTACGAGGGGTTGCCGATCGACTCGGCAGACCCCCCGCTCCAGCGGTTCCCGGCGACGATCGAGGATGGTGCCATCGTGGTCGACTTCACCCGCCGCACCGAGCCGTAGCGAGACCGTGGGTCACGCGGGGTCGATCCGTCACATTCCAACCACACCGGGGTGGAGCGAGCCGTCGCCGAGCGGGATCCCTGCCTGATGCCGCCAACCTACCTTGGGCAAGGTGAGATCGGCGCGCGTCGCCACTTTCACGCAGACCGGGTGTTCCCATTCGAGCCCGAGGCATGGAGCGTGCAACGGGTGCGGCAGCGCGTCATCATCGGCGCGCCATCCAAGGAGGAGTGAACACGCATGCCTGAGCTCGGCTTCTTCGGCTGGATCCTCATCGGCCTCATCGCCGGCGCCCTGGCTGGGTTCTTCGTGCCGGGGCGTGAGCGGATGGGCTGCATCGGCACGATGCTCGTCGGGATCGTTGGCGGCATCATCGGCGGCTTCCTGTGGGTCAACGTGCTCGGCCAGGACGAGGCGTCCGGCTGGCTCGGGGCGCTCGTCATCGCCACGATCGGCTCGATGCTCGTCCTGTTCGTGCTGCGTGGCATGGGCAGCCGCGACTGATCGGCCCGGTTGCGTCGATCTGAGCGATCGGCGACGATATCCTCGCCGCGCTGCGACCACGCGCGGTTTCGTGGTGGCCTTAGCTCAATCGGCAGAGCATCGGATTGTGGCTCCGAAGGTTACGGGTTCGAGACCCGTAGGCCACCCCAGCTTCACGCGCAACTCGCCCGTGCTTCGCTGCGCCCAGACCGCCGTGGCCGACCGAGTCTTGCAGCGCCAGGACCCTGATCCTCCCTCCCAGCCCGACCGCCGAGAGGGGGTGCCACATGCCCTGAGTTTGATCGGCCGTTTGGACCTACTCCCTGCGCGTCCCGGTGACGATCGTTGGCGGCATGACTCCTCGAGACACGGCACGCGTCGGGACCTGGTCGGCGGTGGCTGTCTTCGCGCTAGTTGCGGCCTTTGGCTCATCGCTCGTCGTCGGGTTCTGGGCCGACACGCTCACCGTCTCCTTCAGTGCCGCCATGCTGCTCGCGCCCGCCTTCGTGGCGATGATGGTGAGCATCGCGCTCCAGGCCGCGCCCGAGAAGCGCGTCTGGGGCCAGCTCGGTGCCGCCTTTGCCACCATCTACGCCGTCATGGTGACCATCACCTACTACCTCCAGCTGGCCGTGGTGCGTAGCGGTGACGGGGGCCCTTCGGCGGAGGTGCTTCAGTTGCTCGAGTTCAGCCCGGGTTCGGCGCTGTTCGCCGTGGACATGCTCGGCTACGGGTTCATGACCCTGGCCACCCTCGCATCGGCACCGGTGTTCGTTGGATCGGGGCTCAATCGCTGGCTGCGCCTGTGGTTCACCGCCCACGGCCTCATGGTCGTTCCGACCTTGCTCGCCCCTCTGATGATGGGCGGTGGCGCCGCAGGGGAATCGGATGCGATCGGCAGCCTCGTGCTCATCGGCTGGTCCGTGTTCTTCCTGCCCCTGGCAGGGTTGGTGGTCATCCACTTCCGCCGGCAGCTCCGAGAGCCGCCACCTGCCTCGGAGTCCTGGTCCCGGCAGCATTCGTCGGAGACCGCTGCCATCTAGTGCTCCTCCCGGTGTGAAGAGGGCGGCTCCCTGCACATGGCCTGTTGATGTCGGCGGCGATTGGGCACGCCGCTTGCGGTGAACGCTCGCCAAGGCAGCGCCCCGGTGAGCGGCATCGGGGCTGCTCGGGATGGCGTGCGAGGGTTCGTGGCGGACCGGTCGGTGCTCGTGGTCGAGGACGACCCGGGATTGCGGGAGATCTACGCGGACGTCCTCCGCGACGAGGGCTGGTCGGTGCATGCTGCCGAGGACGGCCTTGAGGCGCTGAACGCGCTTCGCAAAGGGCTCCAACCCTGCGTCGCCCTCGTTGACCTGCGCATGCCGCGCATGGACGGTTGGACGTTCATCGACGAGCTTCGGCGCGGGGGATGGGAGACCGTGCCGTTCGTCGTTCTGGCGGCGCACTACCAGCTGCGGGACGAGGCGCGACGCATGGGCGCGCGCTGGTGGCTCCAGAAACCGGTCGGGATCGATCGCCTGCTTGAGACGGTCGCCGCGGCGTGCGCCTCGCGCGACGGCTCCTGATGCCCGCTGGATCGAACGCCGGGCCACCGGCGGGAAGCTGGACCGGCAGCACGAGCGACCTCGAGCGGGTGCTCCTGCTGGCGGCCGGCCCGATCACCGTCCAGGACGCCACTGGACGCCTGGTCTATGCGAACCAGGCTGCCGCGAAGCAGGTCGGCTACGCGACAGCCGAAGACTTCCTCGCCGCGCCGATCGAAGAGGTCGTCGCCCGGTACGACCTGATCGACGAATCCGGGCGGCCCCTGCCGTTTGACGCCCTGCCCGGCCGCCGCGCGCTGCGAAGCGAGCCCGAGCCGGCGGCGGTCGTCGGATTCCGGGTGAAGGGCGACCCGATCACCCGCTGGTCGGTGATCCAGGCCACCGCGGTGACCGAGGATGGCCGCGTCCGGTTCGTGATCAACGCCTTCCAGGACATCACACGGCTGAAGGACACCGAGGACCGGCAGCGCGTCCTTGCCGATGCCGGCGCCATCCTCGCCGATTCGGTCGACTACCCATCCACCCTGCAATCCCTGGCGGAGCTCGTGGTCCCGAGGCTCGCCGACTGGTGCGTCGTGGACATCGCGGAGGCGTCAGGCCTCCGTCGCGTTGCCGTCGCCCATCCCGACCCGCGGAAGCGTGCGCTCGCCGAGGAGGTCCAGCGGCGATACCCGTCCGATCCGAGCCGCCCTGGAGGCGTGGGCGACGTGATCCGCAGCGGCCGAACGCAGCTGATCTCCCGGGTCAGCGACGAGATGCTCGAGGCGGCCGCGCAGGACGCCACGCATCTCGATCTGATCCGCAGCCTCGGCCTGCGCTCCGCGGCAATCGTCCCCCTCATCGCGCGTGGCCAGGTGCTCGGCGCCATCACCCTCGCCGCTGCCGAGAGCGGCCGCCGGTTCGAGGAGGCGGATCTCCCGTACCTCGAGGATCTCGCCCGACGAGCGGCGGTCGCCGTCGATAACGCGCGGCTGCTCCACGAGGCGAAGGAGGCGATTCGCCTCCGCGACGACTTCCTGGCCATGGCCTCGCACGACATGCGGACCCCGCTCCAGGCCATCCTCGCCAATATCCAGCTCGCCGCCCGACGCCTGGCGCGCGCCGACACCGATGCCGCCCAGCGCGAGGCGATGCACGACAATCTCGCCCACGCCGAGCGCTCCACCGGACGCCTCGCGCGCCTGGTGGGTGACCTCCTCGACGTCGCGATGCTGCGCAGCGGCCACTCGCTGAACCTCGAGCGCTCCGAGGTCGATCTGGGGGCCCTCGTGCAGCGCGTCATCGCTGACCACCAGGCGGCGACGAGGTCGCATCGCCTCACGGCGGCGGGATTGCTCGACATGCCGATCACGACTGACGCGGTCCGCCTCGAGCGCGTGCTCGACAACCTCGTCGGCAATGCCGTCAAGTACAGCCCCGACGGTGGCGAGATCCTCGTCGAGATCACCGCGACCGATGCCCAGGTGGCCATCGCGGTGCGCGACCACGGCATCGGGATTCCAGCCAACGATCTCGCGTCGGTCTTCGAGCCATACCGGCGCGGGTCGAACGCGACCGGCATGCGCGGCATCGGGCTCGGGCTGTCCGGGTCACGCGACGTGATCCGCGAGCTCGGGGGTGAGCTCGGCTTCGAGAGTACGGAGGGCCAGGGTTCCGTCTTCACCGCCCGGCTGCCACGGTAACCCTCGAGCGGTCAGGCTCGCTGCACGACCAGGGCCGCGTTCAGGCCACCGAACCCGAACGACGTCGACAGGGCCGCGTCGGGCGACGAGCGCATCGGCTCCGCGAGCACGGCGAGGTCCAGCCGATCGTCGAGGTCGTGAAGGTTGCACGTCCCGGGCAGCAGGCGGTGGTGCAGGGCGAGGACGGTGATCGCCGCCTCGATGGCGCCGCTGGCGCCCAGCGCGTGTCCGTAGAGGCCCTTGGTGCCCGACACCGGGACCGACGCGGCTCGCGGACCGAGGGCAAGGTGGAGCGCCTTCGCCTCCGCCAGCTCGTTGAGCTGGGTGGAGGAGGCATGCGCGTTCACGTAGCCGATGGCATCGGCTCCGACGCCGGCATCGGCGAGCGCGGTGCTGACCGCCGCCGCAGCGGCCTCGCCCGAGGGCAGCGGAGCCGTCAGGTGGTGGGCATCGGTGGATGCGCCGAAGCCCGCGAGCTCGCCGAGAATGGTGGCACCCCGCGCTTCGGCAAGGTCCCAGCGCTCGAGGGTCAGCATCGCCGACCCTTCGCCCATGACGAACCCGTCCCGATTCACGTCGAACGGCCGGCTCGCGCCGGTCGGGTCCTCGTTGCGCGTCGACAGGACGCCGATCATCGCGAAGGCGCCGAAGGTCAGCGGAGCGAGCGGGGCCTCTGCACCGCCCGCGATGGCGGCATCCACGATGCCTGCACGGATGGCGTGCGCCGCCTGGCCGATGGCCATCGACCCCGAGGCGCAGGAGTTGGCGTTGCCGACCGCCGGGCCGGTCAGTCCGAGGTCGATCGCCACGTTGCTCGCCCCCGCACCGCCGAAGACGGCCAGGGCCAGCGTCGGCGACACCCCGCGCACGCCGCGGGCGACGAAGCCGGCATGCTG
>DASVEQ010000128.1:0-21561 GCA_036380455.1 Candidatus Limnocylindria bacterium
CAGTGCGAGTGCAACGCGTGTCGTCGGATGCCGCAGCTCGACCTGAAGTTCGTCGTCCACCTCGGCGACGTCCTGCGCCACCGAGTCGCCGGGCGCGAAGAGCTGGCCGGCCGCGACGTGATCGTCGTGCATCGGCTCCTCAAGGGGACCTCGGTCGAGCGGGCCGGCGCCAGCAGCTACCTGCTGCTCACCGCTGCCACCGTCGAGGTGCTCGGTCTGGATTCCGACGCGCTGGGGATGACGGCGATCACCGAGCAGTACGAGGACGTCGGAGAGGTGCGCGGCTACCTGATCGACCTGGCCCGGCGATGGGAGGGCGAGCAGCGAAGCGACGCACGTGCGCGGCCCGCCGGTCGGCTGATCGGCCGACTCGAGCGGCTGCTGCCCGTTCCACGACCGATGGCTTGGGAGTACCTGACCGCGCCCGGCAAGCGAATGAGATGGGAGGGCATGGACCGCGTCGACGAAGAGCTCGACGGCCGGCGCGGCGTGGGCACCACCACGGCCTGTGTCTCAGGACGGCTGAAGCTCATCGAGGAGATCCTCGATTGGCGCCCCTTCGACACCTTCACGCGCCGCCTCGCCCATCCGGACCTCGGGCGCGTCACCGCCATCCACCGGCTCTCCGAGATCGCCACCGGCACGCATCTCGAGGTCTCATGGTTCGCATCCCGACGGGCCGACGGAGCCGATTGGGGGCTCGCGCAGAGCCGCTTGGTGGATGGCCAGTCGGCGGCATTGGACCGGCTGGTCGACATCCTCTCCTCCGCCGGCATGCCGAGGCAGTCGATGCCGGCGATCGGGCCGGTCAAGACTGCACTCCGCTGAAGTCCACGACCACCCGGACACGCCGGTTGATCCTCCGAATCAGTGCTACCTCCCGCATCCACACGGTACCGAATGCTCGCCGCGCTCGACGGAGCCAGCGGCCCGGGTGACCTCGCCCTGCGGCGAGCACAACGTCCCGCTCCACTAGCTCAGACCGTGCGGCTCCAGAGATGCAGAGGTGGATGCGAACATCAGCGATAAGGTTTCACATCGGAATTCGCAGGAGGCGGCGCTACTGAAGCCGGGTGCGATCGGGTTTGGGGCCAGCCAAACGACTAACCTGCAGAACCCCACGAAGCAGGTGGCATGTGGAACGGGCGGTCATCGCGACCCCGTCACAATTCCGAGGTGCGGCCGTGAACGACGGACTGCTCCTCGACCGCCTCGCGGCGCATGGCACTACGACGGGCTCTAGTTCGGAGGCGCCATCTCGCCGCTGCTCTTGGTTGCGGCGCTCACGGCACTCCTGGTGGCGGGAACCGCGGTTGCCATCGCCGGTGGCCTCATCCACGAGCCGATAGCCGACAGTGTGGCGCCCCATCAACCGTGGAGTCCCGCGAGCCTCGATCCATGTGAGGTCCTGATCGCGAGCCGCGAGGTCGACCGTCTCGTGACGCTCGTCTCGGATCCGACCGCCGTGCCGCAGCCCAAAGGGGCCTCGAGGGCATCCGCTGTCACGCTGTTGCGAGTTAGGTCTGGAAGGTGGCTTGCTCCAGGCACTGCTTGTACGGGATCGCTCACCGCGCGAGGGTTGCCCTCCCCTCCTCGCCCTGCGCCGATGAAGAAGTCTTCCTTGAAGCCGGAAACCGCCTTACCGGACCGTGGTGCGAGTGAACCCGGCCGCGTGAACCGGCACGTGCGTGAACGGTTCATCCCACTTCGCCAACTCGGTGGCCAGCGCATCCGAGATCGGCCCGAAGAGTTGCTGGCCCATGGACGTGTCGAGCCAGTCGAAGGCGGTGGCGAAGTGCTTGGCGTTCACCTGCATGTGGAACTCCATCGAGGCGGAGTCCGGGTGCACCTGGACGATGGAGAGACGGTTGCCATCCTGGTCGAGGTACGCGTGGAAGGCAATCATGCGCGGTTCGTTCGTCTCCACGAAGTCCACGAGTTCGGCTGCGCGCTTGGGAGCCTCCTCCTGGTTCCCAGGCTTGATGGTGTAGGTGAACACGTTGATCAGCGGTCCGGACATGGTGCGCTTCCTTTCTACTCCCGAGCCGACGGGCGGCTCGATCCCGGCGTCACGATGAACCACAGCGCTAACGGTCCACTAATGAGCATCAGTTCGCCCGCTGGCGACGGGTGCTACCGTCTGCTGCGAGGAGGATCGGATGGAGTTCCGGATCCTGGGACCGACCGAGGTCCTGGACGGAGGTCGGCAGGTACCGCTCCCCTCGGGTCGTGGGCGGGCCCTCCTCGCTTTGCTCGTGCTTCATGCCGGTGAGCCGGTCTCGGCCGACCGGCTCATCGACGAGCTGTGGGGCGAGGATCCTCCACCAACGGCCCGGACGGTCGTCCACGGTCTGGTTTCGAGATTGCGGGGCTTGCTCGAGCCCGGCAGAGCCAAGACCCAGCCCGGCGCCCTGCTCCAGAGGCTTGAAGGTGGCTACCGGTTCGCGATCGAGCCGGAGGCCGTCGACGCCCACCGGTTCAAGCGCCTGATCGACGAGTCGCGCGGCGCCCCGGAGGAGATGCGGGCGGCAAAGCTCTCGGCGGCCCTATCCCTCTGGCGGGGACCGGCGCTGGCCGACTTCGCCTACGAGCCATTCGCGCAGCGAGCCATCAGCGCACTGGAGGAGCTTCGGATCCAGGCGTTGGAGGATCGGATCGAGGCCGACCTCGCACTGGGGCGCGCCGCGGATCTGGTACCGGAGCTGGAACAACTCATCGAGGAACATCCGCTCCGGGAGCGGCTGCGCGGCTCACTGATGCTTGGGCTCTACCGCTCCGGACGCCAGGCGGACGCCCTCCAGGTGTACCGCGAGGTCCGATCGCTGCTGGTCGAGGAGCTGGGCCTCGAGCCCGGCCCCACCCTGCGTGAGCTCGAGACCGCGATCCTGAGGCAGGACCCGGTGCTCGACGTGCCGTCCAGAGACCGCGTCCGGACCGGACCATCCGCTTCGACGGGATCCTGGCTTCCCCGGGAGCGACGAACGGTGACGGTCGCGGTCCTCGACGTCGCACCCGGCGCAGACCCGAACGCGGATGCAGAAGCGGTCGGGCGCCTCGGCGCCCACGGCGCGCGCGTCGCGGCCGAGGTGATCGAGCGGCACGGCGGGCGAGTGGAGCGCGAGCTTGGGGACACGCTGATCGCGCTCTTCGGGTTCCCGGTGGCGCACGAGGATGACGCGCTCAGGGCGCTGCGCGCGATTGCCGATGCACAGGCGGCCGTGGTGGCCTTGAACGGCAGCCCCTCGGCGCTCGAGGGCGTCGTCTATCAGTCGCGGGCGGGCATCGAAACCGGCGACATCGTGGTCGCGGGGCCGGGGGCCGCGCTCCGTGATGCCGTGGCAGGCCCCGTGGTGAGGGCGGCGGGTCGGCTGCAGCAGGTTGCGCCGGACGGCGAAGTCGTCGTCGGACCGGCAGCGCAGCGGCTGCTCCGGGGGGCGGTGATCATGAAACCCTCCGACGGCGCCCCGGAAGGGACCACGGGCTGGCAGATCCTGGAGATCGTCGTCGGCGCGCCGGCCATCCCCCGCGCATTCGACACACCGATGTTCGGCCGCCAGGGCGAGCTGACCCGACTGCGCTCCGCGTTCCGGCGCATGGTCAGCTCCGGCACCGTGCGGCGGCTGACAGTCCTGGGTGACGCCGGAATCGGGAAATCGCGCCTGGCGAGGGAGCTCGTGTCCTCGATCGGCGCGGACGCCAACGCCATCACCCAACGTTGTCCGGCACCGGGTGAGGGCGTCGCCCTCCTCCCGGTGCGAGAGACCTTGATTGAGGCGGCCGGTTTCCTCGGATGGCGCGGGTTGCACCGGTTGCTGGCAGACGACCACGACGGGCACCACGTCGCTCCCGAGATCGCCACGGCGATCGGCCTGCGAGCCGAACCGGGAAGTGTCGCGGTCCTGTTTCCGGCGGTTCGTCGCCTACTCGAGGCCCTTGCCTCCCGTCGCCCCCTTGTCATCGTGCTCGAGGATCTCCATTGGGCAGAGCCGACGTTCCTCGACCTCGTGGACTGCCTCGCGCGGGAGGCGACCGAACGGATCCTTCTCCTGTGCCTTGCCCGTCCCGACATCGTCGAGCGGCGGCCCGAGTGGAAATCCACGGACGTGGTGGAGCTCGAGCCGCTCTCGACCGCCGACGTCGGGAGCCTCGTCGCCGACCGCGCCGGATCGATCGGACCGGACGTCGTGCGTCGGATCATCGAGATCTCGGAGGGGAACCCGCTGTTCGCCGAACAGCTGCTCGTCGCGCTTGGCGACGGCCCCGTCGGGGCCGTCCCCGCCTCGCTCGGAGGGCTCCTCACGATGCGGCTCGACCGCCTGGGACCCGGCGAGCGCGACCTGCTCCGATGCGCGTCGATTGTCGGACTTGAGTTCGAATTGGATGCCGTGTCCGGACTCCTTCCCCCGGACGCCACTCCGTTCCTGGGGCGTCACCTCAAGTCAATGGAGCAGAGGCGATTCATTCAGCGCACTGGCCCCACCACCTTCCGGTTCCACCACGCCCTCATCCGGATGGCCGCGTACCAGAGCATTGCCCGTGAGGATCTGGCCGCGTTGCACGAGCGCTTCGCGGAGTGGCACGGCCGCAGGCCGCCTGACACCACGCCGGAGCTCCACGAGGTCCTCGGCCAACACCTTGAGCAGGCCATGGACCGGCCGCGTTAGCGAATCGTTAGTGCCGGCGCGCAGCATCCAACGCGCTGAACATCAGCCCCCGGCCCATCGGCGAGCTTCGCTCGCTTCGCGTCGCCGGTCACCGGGCCCTGAACCTCTTCGAGGAGTGGACATGATCAACGTCGCGAGAAGCATCACGATCAACCGCCCGGTCGCCGAGGTGTTCGCCTACGTCAGCGACGTCTCGCACGAGCCGGCATGGCATACCGACGTGCTCGAGGCGCGGCAGATCTCGGAGGGACCGATCGGGATCGGGACGAGCTTCCTGATTCGGGTCAAGCCTTCGATGGGTGTCTCCGAGGGAGTGACGCACGTGATCGGCTTCGAACCCAACCGCAGGCAGGAGATGCGAGGAGAGATGGGCCGGATGAGGCCGACCGTCACCGACCTGTTCGAACCGGCCGATGGAGGGACGAAGTTCACGCGGCGCGTCCAGATCGACGCGTCAGGCCTGATGGGACTGATGCTCCTGCTGATGCGGCCCATGGTCGGAAAGATCCACACCGGTTTCTTGGCGAACCTGAAGCGGGTCCTCGAGCAGGAAACGCCGCGGGTATAGCGACAGGCGATCAACCACCCGAGCTTCAGCGTTGACCTGCCGCAGCCCCTCACAAGCGGTTGCTGGTCTACCGGCAGACCACCACATGGTACGGATGGCTCCGACGTCGGTCAGGATCGCGCCGCCCGGCGCTCTTGCTGCTGCTTCCGCCAGCCATAGGGGGTGAGGCCCGCCGGCTTGTAGATATTGAGGACCAGCACCACGAGCAGCACCAGCGACCCACCGACGGAGTGGACCAGCGTGCTGCCCAGCCCGCGCAGCTCTGCCTCGGTGGCGTCCGGGTTGGCGGCGACCGCGGCGTAGGAGGCGATCGTGCCCGCCTCGACAAGCAGCACAACGGTGGCGAAGACGGTGAGCGCCAGGGAGATCAGCACCCACCAGTGCCGGGCGAGGCCCCACTTCGTGCCGACCGACACGACCAGGCCGGTGACGAGTGTCGCGATCGCCAGCGGCACAATGATCGCGCCGGCGATGAGGCCCATGCCGAGGTACGCGGCGCGCAGCGTCCCCGGGTCGGTACTCATGGTGGCGGTCAGGTCGAGCGCCAGGTAGGCGGCGACCGCCCCGATCCAGCCCACCGAGACGGCCAGGTGGAACGCCAGCGCCCCCTTGCGCAGCCGCGGCGAAAGCCTCACCGGGCGGTGGAGGGGCCGGCGACGGCGACGGCCGCACCGTGGCGCTGCGGGCCGTGCGGCCCGCCAAGCCCGGTGACCAGGGCGAACACGATGAACAGCACGACGAGGGCGGCCACGACGCCGAGGACTTTGACCCAGCTCGGAATGCCGGGATAGCGGTCGGGTGGGCCGGCGGGATCCGGGGCAGGCGGGCGGTCGGCCATGGCGGAGCCTCCTCCTCGTGGGCAGGGTAGTTGTCGAACCAGTTTAGCGAGACATTATGTCCACGGTCAAGGTTGCGCTGTCCCGTATACTCGGCAACGTGCCGAAGCTATGGAACGCCACCATCGCGACCCACCGCGCCGCCGTGCGCGACGCGATCCTGGATGCCACCGTAACCCTCGTCGCCGAGCGCGGGCTGCGCGGGGTGACGATGGCCGAGGTCGCCGCCGGGGCCGGCATCGGCCGCGCCACCCTGTACAAGTACTTCGGCGACGCCGAGGCCATCCTGCGCGCCTGGCACGAGCGCGAGATCGGCCGCCACCTGGCCGAAGTGGGCGCCATCGCCGAGGGGCCCGGCGCGCCGGCTGAACAGCTCGCCGCCGCCCTCGAGCGGTATGCGGTCAACGCGCAGGCCGGGCGCGGCGGGCACGATGCCGAGCTGGCGGCCGTCCTCCACCGCGACGAGCATGTGGCCGCCGCCCGCCATCGCCTGCGCCGCCTGCTGGCAGGGCTGATCGCCGCGGCCGCCGCCACGGGATCGGTACGCGACGACGTCGCTCCCGACGAGCTGGCCGCCTATGCGCTCCACGCGCTGGGCGCGGCCCGCGAGCTGCGCTCGCGGGGTGCGGTGCGACGGCTGGTGGCGCTGACCCTGGCCGGCCTGCGCCCCTAGCAGTCTCCCCTACTCCGTGCCCGGGCAATGAACGCTTGGCTGCAGGCGACCGGATGCCCGTCGTGCACGACCACCGGAGATGAGCGCACGCCTCCGAGCGCAACTCCGTCGGCCCCGCGGCGAAGCGGTCCGTTAGACCCGCGTCCTTTCGTATGCTCAGCTCCATTCGCCTCTACGGGGCCGGTGATGACACAACGGCAAGCCGGGCAGCCCGGCGCGGGACCACGAGCGTGGTCCTTCGATACGGTTGGCGGCGCATGGCACTACGACGGGCTCTATTTCGTCGACCGGGACGCCGGCGCCATCGCTGTTTCCCGCACTGGCAGTGGCCCTGTCGCGTGGGCGATCTCGGAGTTCAACCAGGCAACAGGCCGATAGGTGCAGGCACCTGACCCGCGAATCAGGCCGCCCCCGGGGCCGGCTCCGCGGCCGGCGCAGCCGGCTCAGGACGGAGCTTGAGGCCGCGCAGCAGCTGGGCGTTGATCGCGACGACGATCGTCGAGATGCTCATAACCAGCGCCCCGATGCTCATCGGCAGGATGAACCCCCATGGAGCGAAGATGCCGGCGGCAACCGGGATGGCCAAGGCGTTGTATCCGGTTGCCCACATCAGGTTCTGAATCATCTTGCGGTAGCTCGCACGGCTCAGCTCGATCGCGCCAACGACGTCTCGCGGGTCATCGCGGACAAGGACGATCCCAGCCGACTCGACCGCCACATCGGTCCCGGCGCCGATCGCGATGCCGACGTCAGCCTGCGCCAGCGCTGGGGCGTCGTTCACGCCATCGCCGACCATGGCCACGCGCCGACCGCCGGCCTGGAAGCGCTTCACCGCATCGGCCTTGTCGGCCGGTAGGACCTGCGCCGCGACCTCATCGATGCCGATGCGCTCCGCAACCGATTCGGCCACCGACTGCGCATCACCGGTGATCATCGCCACGCGGATGCCAAGCTCGTGCAGTCCGCGGACAGCGTCCACCGACTCGGGGCGTACCTCATCCTCGACACTGACAGCGCCGATCACGGTCTCGTCACGGATGACGGCCATCACCGTCCGGCCCGCATCGGCCCAGCCAGTGGTGACTGCCTCGAGGGACGATGGCAGCTGTGCGGGCAGCTCCTCGAGGAGCCGAGGACCGCCGACATGGACGATGCTGCCTCCGACCATGGCGCGCGCGCCTCGCCCGGCGAGGTTCTCAAAGCCTGTCGACGATTGGGGCGCAACGCCGCGTCGCCGCGCACCCTCGACGATCGCTCGGGCCAACGGGTGCTCCGAGTCGGCCTCGACGCCTGCGGCGATCGCCAGAAGTTCGTCCTCGCCGATGCCGGGAGCCGCAGCCACGGCGGACAATACCGGCTCGCCTCGCGTCAGGGTGCCGGTCTTGTCGAAGATCACGACCTCGAGGTCCTTGGCGCGCTCGAGCGCCAGCCGATCCTTGACGAGCAGCCCGTTGCGGGCGCCGAGCGTCGTGCTGATTGCGATCACGAGCGGAATCGCCAGGCCGAGCGCGTGCGGGCAGGCGATGACCAGGACGGTTGCCGCCCGGATCAAGCCCTGTTCGGGATTGCCGAGGAATGCCCAGGCCCCCAGCGTCAGCACCCCGGCGACGAGCGCCACGTAGAACAGGAGTGCCGCCGCCCGATCGGCAAGCACCTGTGCGCGGCTGTTCGACGCCTGCGCCTCAGCCACGAGCCGCATGATTCCCGACAAGGCGGTGTCGTCGCCGACGGCGTCGATGCGGACACGGAGGCTGCCCCCGGCGGCGACCGTCCCAGCCACGACCTTGTCTCCCGGTTCCTTGGTGACCGGGCGCGACTCGCCGGAGATCATCGACTCGTCGACGTCGGCTGTCCCCTCGGCCACCACGCCGTCAGCCGGGACGCGCGCACCGGGGCGAACGAGCACCACGTCGCGGACCCGAAGGTCCGCTGTGCGGACCGTCTCCGTGCCAGTTGACGTGACCCGCTCGGCCTCGTCGGGCAGCAGCTCAGCAAGCGCTTTGAGCGCTCCCTGGGCCTGCATGATCGAGCGCATCTCGAGCCAGTGGCCGAGGCTCATGACGGTGATGAGCGTCGCCAGCTCCCACCAGACCTCCACCTCGAAGAAGCCGAGAGTGGCGGCCCAGCTGGTGACGAAGGCCACGACGATGGCCAGGCTGATGAGGGTCATCATCCCGGGCTGGCGGTCGCCCAACTCAGTTCGGGCGCCGGACAGGAAGACCCGCCCGCCATAGAGGAAGACGACGGTGCCAAGGATCGGCGGAATCCAGTCGGAGCCGGGGAAGGTCGGGGCCTGGTAGCCAAGCCACATCTGCACCTCGTGACTCCAGACCACGACCGGGATCGTCAGCGCCAGGACGATCCAGAACTGTCGGCGGAATGCCTCGGGGTCGTGACCGGCGTGCTTGTCATGCGCGCCGTGATCGCCATGATCGGCCCGCTCGTCGGGCCCTCTGGTGGTGCCGTGGCCGGCGTGGGGATCGTCGTGCGATGCGTGGTCCATGCTCAGTCGCTTTCTGCTTTGGAAGCTGTATCCACTCTGACAAGGTCGTCAAATCGATCCCCCGATGGAAGTGGAGCCCTCGGCGACGGGAATTTCGTGGTCATCGTGATGGATGTAGACTCAGGGAGCCGCCCAGTGACGACGACCCGAGCAGTCGCCGCAGGCCCCGAGCGCAACCTGTCGTGCCCGAGCGTATTGAGCATGGGAGGACCCGATGCCGAGGCCAACTACGCGACGCGCACTCGCGCTTGGAGCGGTGCTCGCCCTGACCCTATCCGCCCCGGTCGGCGCGATCGATCCGGGCGATGAGGGCGCTGTGCCGATCGACTCGGATGCGGAACACCACCGCGTCCACCATCAGCATGGAGGCGAAGGGGGCCACCTCCCCGCCTCCCAGTCGACCACGGTCGAGCTCATTGGGAAGGCGCGCATCAATCAGGACCAGGAAGGGCGTGTCGCCGACGTCGGGGTCCTGGGGAACTACGCGTACCTCGCGGCGTGGTCCGCGCCGCGCTGCCAGAAGGGCGGCGTGTACGTCTTCGACATCAACGACCCCACCAACCCGAAGCAGATCAACTTCATCCGCACCGCCAACGACTCGTACTCAGGCGAGGGCATCCACGCGATCCACCTGTCGACCAGCGCGTGGACGGGTGACCTGCTCGCCTTCAACAACGAGGACTGCCTGAACAACGCGGGCAAGACGAGCAAGCACTCCATCGGTGGATTCACCCTCGTCGACGTGACGAATCCCAAGACCCACCGGTTCCTGGTCGAAGGCTTCGGCGATCGCGATACGCCGACCCTGGAGAATGAAGCCGACGCACACGAGATCCACAGCATCTTCGTGTGGGAGGACGACAACGGGACCGCCACCGATGCGGACGACTCCGCCTACGCCGTCGTCACCGACAACGAGGAGGCCGAGGACGTCGACATCTTCGACATCACCGACCCACGGAACCCGACGATGCTCGCCGAGTTCGACCTGAACGCGCTGTTCCCGCAGATCGTCCAGCCGGACCTGGGCGCCGGCTCGTCGTTCCTGCACGACATGGTGGTGAAGAAGGTCGGCACCGACTACGTCATGCTGCTGTCCTACTGGGACGGCGGCTACGTGACGCTGAACGTGAACGATCCCGCCAACCCGGTCTACATCGGTGATAGCGACTTCGCCAACCCCGATCCCGAGCTGCTCGAGTCCACCGGCACGATGCTGCCACCGGAGGGCAACGGCCATCAGGCGGAATTCTCTATGGACAGCAACTACATCGTCGCCACTGACGAGGACTTCGCGCCATACGCGCCATTCCTCTCCATCGACGGCGGCCCGTCCACACCGTTCAGCGCCGGCGTGGCGACCGGCCCACAGCTCGAGGAGGGCGATACCCTGGCAGGCGGAACTCGTTTCGCTCGGACCGGGTGTGATCCATCGATGTTCCCAGCACCGGATGGTGCGAGCATCGCGGTCATCGAGCGCGGCGCCTGCGCATTCCAGGTGAAGCTCGACAACGCCAGCGCTGCCGGCTACGAGGCCGGGATCATCTTCAACAGCGCCGATCCGGCTGCCAGCCCGAACTGCGAAGGCCTGGTCAACATGCTGGCGACGACGGACATCGTCGCGTTCTTCGTCGCTCGGTCGGTTGGCTACTCGATCCTCGGCATCCCGGGCTACACCCCCGCGAACTGTCCGGGTGGCGCCAACCCGGCGCTCCCGGCGGCCGGCACGGCCGGTGAGCCGATCGAGATCACCGTCGCGTTCGACGGCTGGGGCTATGTCCACCTGTTCGCCAACGGCCAGGGCAAGCTCACTGAGCTCGACACCTACGCCATCCCGGAGGCCCACGACTCCGACTTCGCATCCGGCTTCGGGGACCTGTCAGTCCACGAGGTGGCGATGTCCCAGGTCCGCAATGACCTCGCCTACTTCTCGTACTACGCCGGCGGATTCCGCGTCGCGCAGATCGTGAACGATGAGCTGGTCGAGGTCGGCCACTTCATCGACGCCGGCGGCGACGGGGGCAACAACTTCTGGGGAGTGCAGGTCTGGCAGCACGAGGGAGAGGAGTACGTCCTCGCCTCCGACCGCGACTTCGGCCTGTACATCTTCCAGTACACCGGTCCATAGGTTGTCGGTCGACTAAACGGGCGCCGACGCCCACGAGGGCGTCGGCGCCGTCCATGGAGACCCAGGTTCATCATCGCGCCCCGGCATCGGACGGCAGGCCGGCACGATTTCGCCCGGGTGACCAGTCCCGGCTGGCGTCGGGTCCGCAGGTGTTGCCGGGTGCACCCGCCGCTACTGGTTGACGAGGGCGGGCGGACGACGGACGCGAGGGAGCGGGCCTCGCCCGGTCAGCGCTGCCAGTCGCCGGGGTGCGGCACCGCCTCGGACATCACGCGGGTGATCTCGGCGCGGTAGCGGACGCCTGACGGGTGGCGTGCCAGCCAGCGGAGGTAGTCCGGATCGATCGTCGCCAGTTCGGCGATCGTGCGGCCGGCGTGGTGACCGAAGTCGAGACGGCTGGCATCGAAGGTCGAGGAGGGTCCGGGACCCACCGGGACGGAGCCATCGGAGCCGATCTCGAAGGAACGGTCGTCGCGCTCGGCCATCGGTGCCCTCCAATGCTCGCTCGGTTGGCGAGCATCCTAGCGCCGGCGGCGCGCCCGGGCAACGGGCAACCTCACCCCACGGGACGCCCGTCGACCACCGTGAAATCGCTCCGGACCGCACCGAAGTCCACCTCCCCGGCCAGGAGCGCGTCGAGCCCGACCGACAGGACGGCGAGGTCGGCTCGCGCTCCGGCCCGGAGGTGCCCTTCATCGGTCGCGCCGATGGCGCGGGCCGGCCCAAGCGTGTACGCCGCGAGCGCCTCGAACACCGTCAGCGCCTGCTCGGGCCGCCAATCGCCGCGGAGATCCGAGGGGAGGCGACGGTGGAGCGCGGCATGGATGCCGAGCCACGGGTTGACCGATTCGACCGGCGCGTCGGATCCCGCCGCCAGCAGGGCGCCGGCATCGAGCAGGCCGCGCCACGCATACGCATCAGCCTGCCGGCCGTCCCAGCAGGCGTCGACGAGATCGCGGTCGGCGGCGGCGTGGATCGGCTGCACGCTGGCGGTCACGCGCAGCGGAGCGAATCGCGCGCGGTCCACGACGCGCACCAGCTGGGCGTGCTCCATCCGGTCGTCCGGGACGCCGGGAGGGCGCGTTGGAGCGCGCCCGACCGCGTCGAGCACTTCCGCGGCGGCCCGGTCACCGATCGCGTGCACCGCCAGCCCGATCCGGGCTCGGCGCCCTGCGGCGAAGAGCCCGTCGAGCTCGTCGGCGGTGACCCGCATGATCCCGCGCTCGCCGGCTCCGCAGGTCCGTGGCTCGAAGAGTGCGGCCGTCCCCGAGCCGAGGGCGCCATCGGCGTACTCCTTCGCCCAGCCGAACCGCATCGTCCGGCGAGCGCCGAGCGCGAGCCCGGTCTGCAGGCCGCGCGCGGCTGCCGCGGGGATGGCGTCGACCGGTATGCCGAGCGTGATCCGCAGGCGGCCGTCCACGAGGTCGGCCAGGTCGGTGAGCGACGAGTACGAGTCGCCGAGCTCGGCATCGGCGCCGACGCCGTTCGCATCGGTGTAGTCCCCCGCCTCGCTGGCGCCCGTCACGCCCAGGGCGCAGAGCTCGCCGATCGTCGCCTCGAGCGCCGGCCGCAGGCCAGCGCCCTGGAGGCGCGGGACGATGGAGGAGACGAGATCGAGCGCGGTCTCGCGCAGGATGCCGGTCGGCTGGCCGTGTGGATCGCGCTCGAGGCGTCCGCCAGGTGGATCGGCGGTCGACACCCCGATGCCGGCCCGGCGCATCGCCGCCGCCGATGCCCAGGCGGAGTGGCCGTCGTGGCTCGTGACGAACGCCGGGCGATCGATCGTCGGCTCCTCCAGGGCGCCGGGCTCCGCGGTCGACAGCTGTGCCTCCGACCATCCGCGGCCGGTGATCCACGCGTCGGGCGCCAGCCCTGCGGCGTGACGACGAATCCGCGTGGCGACCTCGGCCCCATCAGTCGCGTCGTCGAGCAGCAGCCCGGCGCGGGCACGGGCCAGCCCGACGAGGTGGACGTGGAAGTCGTGGAGCCCGGGGACAACCGCGGCATCGCGCGCGTCGACGACGCGCGCTCCGGCCGTCGCGGTCCCCAGCACGGTCTCGCGACTCCCGACCGAGACGACGCGGCCTTCCGCGATCCCGACGGCCTCGGCCCGCGGCGGCGCACCGGGAAGGGCGGCGACGAGGACCTGGCCGAAGACGACGAGGTCCGCGCGCCCGCTCATCGTTCCGGGTCGCCGGTGTAGCGCGGCGTCTGGACGAAGCCACCCGCATCGGGGCCGATCGCGATCCGGACGAGGGCCCACGGGACGACGAGCAGCCAATGGGACAGGAACAGCGCGCCCCGCAGCGCCCGGCCGATCAGCGGTGGCCCGCTCACGCCGACCGCCCGCAGGCCACCGAGGGCGAGGAGGAAGACGCCAAGGCCGTAGCCCGCGAACAGCGAAGCCGGCACGCTCCAGTCGGCGGGCCGCGGCAACGGGATCGTCAGAAGGCTGGCCACGATCGTGGTGGCGAACAGCGGGGGCAGGAGGAACTCGGCGGCGAAGGCGAGGAAGTCCGCCTTGCGGCCGATCGGCTGCGAGCCGGTCATGAGCCCAGGGCCGTGCTCGAGAAGCCGGCGCAGGCTGCCCTCCGCCCATCGCAGTCGCTGCCGCCAGAGGGCCCCGAGGCGTTCGACCGCCTCCTCCTCCACGGCCGTCTCCGGCGCGAGCGCCACGTGCCGTCCGGCGGCCGAGAGGCGGGTCGACAGGTCGAGATCCTCGGTCATCGCGGACGGCCGCCAGCCGCCGACCGCCTCGAGCGCGGCGCGGCGCACGAACATCCCGTTGCCGCGCAGCTCCGCGGTCCCATCGGTCGCCCAGCGGCCGCATTGGCTGGCGATGTCCATGAGCTGCTCCTCGGCCTGGGCGGCCGTCAGCCAGGAGGTGTTCTCGTTGCGGGGATGACGAGCGACCTGGAACGCGACCGCCGCCGGATCTCGCACGCTCCACGCGCGCATCGCCCGCTCGAGGAACGCCGGGGCCACGAGCGTGTCGGCGTCGATCACGCCGATGACGTCGCCCCGCAGGAACGGCATCGCGAAGTCGAGGACCGATGCCTTCGTCCGGGGTCCCCGCCCCGGCTCCCGCCGGATGGCCGTGACGTGCGGCGCGTCCCCGGCGGCCGCGCGCGCCACGTCATGCGTGGGATCGGTCGAGCCGTCGTCCACGACGAGTACCTCGAAGACCGGCGACCCATCGGCGTCGTGGTAGGCGAGGTCGCGGAGGGCCGCCACGGCCCGCCCGATCACCGACGCCTCGTTCCGGGCCGGGACGACGAGGGAGACGAACGGCAGGCTGCCGGCGAGGCCGGTGGGCTCGGCCGCCCCGGATCGGCCCCAGGCGATTGCCTCCCGCATCGCGCGGGCGCCGCGCCAGGCGAGGTAGGCCACGTAGACCATGGAGAGGAGGATCGAGCCCTGGAGGAGGCGGGCCGCCAGCGGCACGCTGACCGTCACCCAGGCCACGAGCGCCGAGACGGCGAGGAACGAGGCCGCGGCGACCCTACTCGCCATCGGCCGAGTACCGGCGGCGTCGGCGTCGTCGGTGTGGCGGCTCGGCGGCCCGTCCCTCGTCGATCTCTCCCGCGACGCTCGGCGTTCCCGGCGCCGGCCGGTCGTCGATGGCGGCGGCCGGACCGGGCGCGGTCTGGTCGTGCGCGTGGAGCCCGCGTTGGGAATTGCGCCGCCACGACGCGATGCCGGCCCACACGATCCCCAGCCCGAGGACGGCCATCACCACCGGGATGCCCGAGCCGGGGAAGAAGATGTTGATGACGTCGGCGGCCGCCGGTGCGGCGATGACGGGCAGGAACGAGGCCACCGAGAGCAGGGTGTTCAGGATGCCGAAGGTCCGGCCACGCACGTCGGCGGGCAGCTCCTCCTGCAACGCGGTCTGCGCCGGGATGGCGACGAACGCGTACTCGAGCCCGGCGAACACGGCGATGACCACGACGACGGCGATGAGGCTGGTCAACGGGGCGATGGACGGGAAGACGTCCTCGATCGGTGCGACCGCGAAGCCGAACAGGGCGGTCACCGGACGGACGAGCGCCAGCGCGACGAGGGTGATGCCCATCGCGATCAGGCCGAAGTCGATGACCAGCCGCTTCGGCAGGCCCTTCCCGTACGAGTTGAGGAAGAGGATGCCCACCACGGCCCCCAGCCCGGCCGGACCCATGATGAAGAAGAAGTCCTCCGCCGTGAGCCGCAGGATGTCGGTGGCAAAGCCGGGTCCGATGGCGCCCAGGACGCCGATCAGGCTGGCCGCGACGCCGAGGTAGGTCAGGCTCCAGGCGATCTCCCGGTGGGCGCGGACGAACCGCACGCCCTCCGCGAGCTGCCCGAACAGCTCGCGCACCGCCCGACCGGCCGCGTCGCTGACCTTGGGTGCCGCATGGTCGGGCTTGACCGAGGGCAGGGTCAGGATGGCCGCGGCTGCCAGCCCGAACATCGTCGCCACGATCACGTACACCGCCGTGGAGCCGAGGACGTTGAGCACGAGCGGGCCGAGCACCCCGAAGCCGATGGCGAAGGTCGCATTCACGGTGAGGATGAAGATCGAGTTGGCGGCCATCAGGTGGCGGCGGTCGACGATGCGAGGGATCGAGGTCAGCTCGGCCGGCGCGAAGATCGCGGTCGCCGTGGCCACCACGAAGTTGATGAGGTACACGAGCGGCACGATCGCCGAGCTCGTGGAGGGCGCCACGAGGATGAACAGGATCGTGCCCACCGCCCGCACGACGTTCGTGGCGAGCATGATCACCTTCGCGTCGCCGCGCTCCACGAGCACGCCGCCCAGAGTGCTGAACAGCACGGCCGGGACGAGGAACGTCAGGATCAGCACGGCGTTGGCCGTCAGCGACCCGGTGGTGGTCACCACCGTGGCGATGAGTGCCGCCAGCACCATGTTGCTCGCCAGCTGGCTGAGCGCCTGCGCGGACCACAAGAAGACGAAGGATCGGTTGCGGAAGACCGACCCCGCGTCGCTCAGGCCGGTCTCGTCCGCCGGCGGAATGTCGAAGTGCGCCATCCCTCAGCCTTCCGCTTCCGGTCCGCGGCCGAGGTACTCGGTGAATCGTCGCTCGACGTCCAGGCGGTCCATGAGGATCCGGTGGCCACAGCCCTGGCACACCAGGCCGATGTCGGCGCCCAGCCGCACGACCTCCCAGTCACGGCTCCCGCACGGATGCTCCTTGCGCAGGCGGAGCCGGTCACCGATACGGAGGTCCAGCGGCTGGGCCACCGTCACGCATTGCCCTCCGCCGCGGTGACGCCGGTGAAGTTGAACGACCCGAGGTGGAGCGCCGGGCAGCGCGAGGCGCCGAAGAACTCGCCGGGCACGAGTTTCGTCTCGCGGCTGGCCGCCCGCACGTCGCTGAACGCCTCGGGAACCGACTGGGTGAAGCGGAAGTTCAGCAGCGGACGCGTGATCCGCCCGTCCTCGATGAGGAACGTGCCGTCCTTCGTCATCCCGGTGAGGATCGCCTTCTTCGGATGCACCGGGTTGATGTAGTGGAACCGCGTGACCCACACCCCGCGCTTCACGCCGCGGATGAGCTCGTCTCGGGGCGTCGCGCCAGCGGCCATGAACATGTTGAGCGCCATGGGACCGATGAGGTTCGGTGCCGGCAACGCGTGTCCGGTCGAACCGATGCCGGCGCGCGAGCCGGTGGCCGCATCGTGGACGACGGCGGCCGCCACCCCATCGGCGATGAGGTCGACGCGGCGGCGGACGACGCCTTCGAAGTCGATGGGCGCCGGCAGGCCGGTCGGATCGGCCCCGTCGTCCCAGATCGACACGCTCTCGCCCATCACCCGCTTGCCGAGCTCCATGAACGATCGGCCCTCTTCGTGCGCGAGCCCGGAGAACCCGATATAGGACAGGTACTCGAGCAGCCCCGCCACCGCCTCCTCTTCGAGGATCACCTCGTACTCCCCCGGCTCGAGCTCCCCCGCGCCGCGCATCTCGTCGCCCTTGCGCGCGGCGACCTCGCCGAGGGCGGCGGCATCGATCTCGCGGACGTCCGGCGAGCCGGCGTGCGCGTATCCCGATGCGGCACCAGAGGCGAATCCGTCCATCATCACCGTGAGCAGCGCCGCCCGCGTCGAGCGGTGCTGGGCGCGGATACCGTGCGTGTTGGCCACGGCGATCGTCATCGTCGAGGTCGAGAACGAGCCGGAGCTCTGGAGTCCCTTCGCCTCGCCGGCGGCGATCACGGCGCGAGCGCCCTCGGCGCGCGTCTCTGCGCCCGCCTCGGCCGTGGCGGCCACGTACCCGAGCTCGGGATCGTGCTCGCGGCCGTCGCGCTCGGGCAGGATCGCGGCCCTCGGGTTCGGCGCCGATCGGGCGGCGATCGCGGCGGCCCGATCCACGACGTCCCGGATGCCGTCTTCCTCGAGGCGGTTGGTGGAGGCGACGCCGATGCGGTCGCCGTCGATCACCCGGACCTGGAGCGAGGCGTCGTGCTCGCGGACGTTCTGGTGGATCTGGTTCGTGGCGAAACGCGTGAGCGCGGAGTCCTGGCCGAGGTAGACGACCTCGGTCTGCGGCGCCTCCGACAGCTCCAGCGCCCGGTCGAGGAGGACGCCGACGTCGTCGCGGGTGGCTACCATCGTCCGACTCCGACCTTCACGTTGCGGAAGCGGGCCGGCGCCGCGCCATGGCCGACGTGCCCGATCTGCATCGGCTCGCCCTTGCCGCAGTTCGGCAGTCCCCACAGCGTCCACTCCGATCGGTCGCAGATCGCGTCGAGGCTCCCCCAGAACTTCGGCGTGATCCCGGTGTAGGTCGGGTTCTTCACCAGCTGCGTCCGCTTCCCGTTCTTGATGATCCAGCCCGCCTGGTCGCCGAACTGGAAGTTCAGCCGTCGGTCGTCGATCGACCAGCTCTTGTTGACGCTCATGAAGATCCCGTCGGTGGTATCGGCGATCAGGTCCTCGAGCGAGCCCCCGTCTCCGGGGCGCAGGTTGATGTTCGTCATCCGGATCAGCGGGATGTGGTTCCACGCGAATGCGCGGGCGCTGCCCATCGAGCGCCGGCCGATCCGCGGCGCTGTCTCGCGGCTGGTGAGGTAGCCGACCAGCACCCCGCCCGAGACGAGCGGCACGTTCTGGGCGGGCACGCCCTCGTCGTCGTAGCCGAACGTTCCGAGCCCTCCCGGCGCGGTCGCGTCGGCGTCGATGTGGACGAGCTCGCTGCCGTAGCGCAGCTGGTCGAGCTTGTCGGTGGTGAGGAACGATGTGCCGGCGAAGCTCGCCTCCGTGCCGAACACGCGGTCGAGCTCCGTCGGGTGGCCGCACGACTCGTGAATCTGGAGCGCCACCTGCGTCGAGTCCAGGACGAGGTCCATGTCGCCGGACGGGCACTGCGGAGCGTCGAGCAGCGCCACGGCCAGCTCGGCGGTCTCCTGGGCGTGCTCGGCGAGCTCCAGGGCGCGAACGGCCTCGAAGCCGCCGGTGACGACCTGCCCGCCGAAGGAGTTCGGGTACGAGCGTTGCTGCATCTCCGAGTCGTTGACCGCGGTGGCCTCGATGCCGCCACCGGCCTCGACGATCTCCTGCTCGATCCATGCCCCGGCGCTCGACGCGAACGTCTTGCGCTCACGACCCGCGGACAGGTTGCTCTCGCGGATCGCGACGCCCTCGACGCGCGCCATGTTCGCATCGGCTTCCATCAGGAGCTTGAGCTTGTCGTCGAGGCCGACGGCAAACGGGTCCTCGCCGTGCGGCGTCCGGTACACATCCGTCACCGGCGGCGTGTCGTCGAGCTCCACGGGGGCCTTCTGAGCGAGCGCCGATGCCTGCGCGATCTCCAGCGCCTCCCGCGCCACGCGGTCTGCCTCCCCCGGCTCCAGCGAGCGGCTGGAGCTGAAGCCCCAGGCGCCGTTGACGAGCACGCGGACGCCGAAACCGGCGCTCACGTTCGAGGTGGCGGCCTCCAGCGCGCCATTCTTCACGGTCAGCTGCTCGGTCTCGCGCTCAGCGACGCGCACCTCGGTGTAGGCGGCGCCGCCTCGTTCGGCGGCGTCGAGTGCGCGGTCGATCAGGTCTTTCACGGCATCACCCGTTGCGTCGTTCGAGGGCGGGCGTACAGGCTACTCGACCGACCGGGCGGCCTGCGGCACGAGATCGCGCCGGGTGGCCGGCAGCTCGAGATCGGTCCGCTGCTCGATCTGGAACTGCGCGTCGATCGACTGTTCCAGCAGGGTCAGCAGACCGCCAGGGCGGCGCAGCGTCGACTCGAGACCCTCCGGCGAACCGATGGCCCGGATCTCGACCGTCGGCCCGAGCGCCGTGCCGTCGATCTCGATGACTCCGGCGCCCAGCTCCGCGACCGAGCGGGCGGTGATCCGGACGTCGTCCACGGCGATCGCGTCGGCGCCGGCGCCACGGAGCTCGTAGATCAGGTCGTTCACGGCCTTCGCGTCGAAGGAGCCGGCCATGGTGAGGATGATCCCCTGTCCCTCCACCGCGCGCAGCCCGCCGAAGGCCGCGATCCGCTCGAGCTCGGCCTCGGTCAGGTCGAGCGTCGACTGGCCCTGGATCTCGGCGAGCTCGTAGCTGCGGATCTGCTCTCGAAGGTCGGAGAGGGCGTCGCCCAGCTCCACGTTCCGATTGCTCAGCGTCTCGATGAGCTGGGACAGCTCCTGCGCGGAGAGCGACGAGAGCTCGATTGCCGGTGCCTGGGAGCGCAGCTGGCCCACCAGCAGAATGCCGATCACGAGCGCGACCGCGAACAGGCTGAGCTGCGCAATCCGGCCAGCCATCACTCGGCCTCCGCCACAGGTGCGCCCCAGCGCATCCGCGTGTTGCCGATGAAGGCCGGCAGCGTGACCTCGTCACGCGCCTCGTGGGCGAACTGGAGCCCGTACACCTCGATGCGCCTGGCGACGCGCGCGAGGTACGTCGGATGGGCGAGGAAGCGATCGAGCAGCCCCTCCGGCCCGATCGCCTCGATCCGGTACGGCGGGGTCAGCCGCGCGGAGTTCACGAGGATCGCGCTGCCGGCCCCGTCGATCGAGGTGGTGGCGACCACGCGCTCGGCGTCGACACCCCCCGAGGCACCGCCGGCGATCGTGATCGCCTCGGCGCCGGACGCCCAGAGCGCGGTGACGATGTCCCGCAGGTCGTCCGCCAGGACGAGGTACGGCGTGCCGCTCTCCCCCTCCGGGACCGGTCGCAACGAATCGGCGATCTCCATCACCAGCCCGGGACCGCGCACCGCATCCAGGCCGCTCGCCAGCCGCGCGGCGGCCAGCTCCTCATTGAGCTGCAGGAGGGCCGCCTGTGATCCGGCGTCCTGCTCCTGGAATGCCTGCACCCGCTCGTCGGCAGCCTCGATCTCCGCGCGCAGCGTCTCCTGCTGGCGCTGCGCCTGCTCCGCCTCGCTGATCAGGACGCGCTGGGCGGACGTGATGAACTCGGTCCGGGCCAGGGAGCTGTTCCACTGGGCCGCACCGACGAAGCCAATGACGGCCAGGCCGAGCCCGACCGAGATCGCCCACTGCGGGCGGGTCAGGCGCCGGCGGGACGGCAGCCGGCGGCTCATGCCGCGTTCCGCCTGGCCGCGCGCCGAACGACCAGGATCGCGGCGGCGACCGCTGCTGCCAGTCCGGCCGCCAGGAGCGCCACGACCCCGATCTCACCATCCTGCGGCCGTCCCTCTCCTTCCGTGGGGGTCCCTGGGTCAGGTGGCCGCGGCGACGCGGGCTCGGCGTCCGGGTCCACGCCGCCCTCGTCCATCTCCCCGGCCGGCGGCCGGTCGACGTTCGAGGGTGGGATCGGGTCGACGGTCACCGGCCGCGGCGCCTCCACGCCGAACTCCGCGTAGAACGAGGCGTACAGCTCGTCCGCGCTCACGCCGGTGCCGGCCTCGAGCGCCTCGGCGTCGGACGCGCCGTCGCGGTACGCCGCGGCGATGGCGCCGATCGCCTCCTCGCCGTAGCGCTCGACGATGAGGTCGACCATCGTCGTGCCCTGCGCATACGACAGCCGACCGCCGCGCTCGCCGATGGGGAATTGCTCGGTGATCGCCTGGAACGCGAAGAGCCCGCCGTCACCGCCGGCCTCGAGCTCGACCATCGCTCGCTCTCCCTGGTCACTGCTCGTCTCCGACCACGTCGCGATGCCCTCGTTCAGCCAGCGCGCCGGCTCGTGGTACGGGTTGTCGGTCGCGTCATGGAAGACGACA
>DASVEQ010000129.1:0-16939 GCA_036380455.1 Candidatus Limnocylindria bacterium
GATGGTTGAGTCATGACGAACGGCAAGCGACCACCGTATCCCGGGACGCCCGTGGTGATGGACGGGTCGGAGGCGATCGCCTCCGTGGAGGTCCGGATCGCCGAGGGCGCCTGCGCCTACCCGATCACCCCCTCGACGAACATGGCCGCGGCCTTCCAGGCGGCGGTCGCCGACGGGCGCACGAACCTGTGGGGCACGCCGCTGACCTTCCTCGAGCTGGAGTCGGAGCACTCGTCGGCGTCATCCGCAGAAGGGTTCGCGCTCGCCGGGGGACGGGTCGTGAACTTCACGGCCGGCCAGGGACTCGTGCTGATGAAGGAGGTGCTCCACGTCATCAGCGGCAAGCGCCTGCCGGCGGTGTTCCACGTCGGGGCCCGCGCCCTGACGAGCCAGGCGCTGAACATCCACGCCGGGCATGACGACCTCATGGCGGTCGCGGATACGGGCTGGGGGATGCTGGTCGCCCGTAATGCGCAGGAGGCCGCGGACCTCACGGCCGTCGCGCGCCGCGTGGCCGAGGAGACCGAGACCCCGTTCTTCGTGGCCCAGGACGGCTTCCTCACCACGCACACCCTCGAGAACGTCCGGCTCCCCGAGGATGAGCTGCTCCGCGCATTCGTGGGCGATCCGCGGGACCGCATCCGCGACTGGTTCGCGCCCTCCGAGGCGCTCATGACCGGCGTCGTCCAGAACCAGGACGCGTACATGAAGGGCAAGATCGGCCAGCGGGTCTTCTACGACCGTCTCCTCGACACCCTCACTGAAGGGATGCGGGAGTGGGGTCAGCAGACCGGCAGGCCCTATGGCCCGATCAGCACCCACCGAACCGAGGACGCGGACCACGTCCTCGTCTGCATGGGGAGCATGGCCGACACCGCGATCGCGGTCGTCGACCGACTCCGCGCCGCGGGCCGTCGCGTCGGCTGCCTGGCGGTGACCGCGTTCCGGCCCTTCCCCGCGGAAGCGCTGGGGGAGGCGGTGCGAAACGCCTCCGCGGTCGCCGTCATCGAGCGCACGGACGAGCCCGCGGCCCACGACAACCCCCTGACCCGAGAGCTCAAGGCGGCCCTCGCCGATCGCGCGGCGGCCGGCGAGCGGGTCCCACGCGTCGTGTCCGCCTCTGCCGGCCTGGGCTCGCGGGACGTCGCCGCCGGTGACCTGGCCGCCGCGTTCGACTGGATCGCCGACCCCGACGAGATGCGCCGCCGGCCCTTCGCCGTCCTCGGCATCCATCACCCGCTCGCGCTCGAGCGCGCGGTGATCGACATCCGTCCGGCCGGCGCGTACAGCCTGCGCGGGCACTCGATCGGCGGGTTCGGGTCGGTGACGACGAACAAGCTGCTGGCCACCCTCGTCGGCGACCTGTTCGGACTCCACGTCCAGGCCTACCCCCGCTACGGCTCCGAGAAGAAGGGCCTCCCGACGACGTACTACCTCACGATCGCCGACGAGCCGATCCGCCAGCACGGCGAGCTCGATCGCGTCGAGTTCGTGCCGCTCTACGACATCGCCGCGTTCCGCCATGGCAACCCGTTGGCCGGCCTGGCGGACGACGGCACCGTCTTCGTCCAGAGCTCGCTGCACGACGCCGAGGCGATCTGGGCCGCGGTGCCGGCGGGCTCCCGGTCGGAGATGCTGGCCCGCGGCATCCGGCTCTGGGCGCTCGACACCGCAGAGCTCGCCCGGCGCCACGCGCCGAGCCCCGACCTCATGGTCCGAATGCAGGGCGTCGCGCTGGCCGGCGTGTTTCTGCGGGTGTCGCCGTTCGCCACCCGCGCCGGGCTCGGCCGCGACGCGCTCATGGACGCGCTTCGGTTCCAGCTGGAGCGATTCTTCGGCAAGCGTGGAGCTGCGGTCGTCGAGGCCAATCTCGAGGTCATCCGAGCGGCCCACGACGGTGTGCTCGACGTGACCGAAGCGATCGCCGGCCGAGACCGGCACCTTCCCACCGGCCCGATCCCGGAGGCCATCCGATGACCCGCTCCACCACCGTCGGCGACCTGATGAGCTCGAACCCGATCGTCGTCGCCGCCGATGCGCCGCTCGCCGAGGCAGCGCGCATGCTCGAGCAGCACCACGTCCACGGCCTGCCGGTCGTCGACGCGCTCGGTGGGCTGGTCGGCGTCGTGAGCCAGACCGACATGCTCCGCGCTCGCGCGACCGATGACCTCTGGGCGCGCTGGCCCGGCCTCCGGGTGCGGCACCTGATGACGAGCCCGGCGCTGACCATCGCGGCCGAGGCGGGCATCGCCGAGGCGGCGGCCCGCATGGAGCGGGAGCGCGTTCATCGGCTCATCGTCGTCGGGCCGGACGGTCAGACCCCGGTCGGGATCGTGTCGACCACCGATCTCGTGCATTCCATGGTCCGGGAGATCACCACATGACGCTCGAGGAGCTGCCGCTCGTGAAGGTCGCCTCGGAGCAGAAGGAGCTGCACGAGGCGCGGCTCGGCCAGGCCGCGTCCGAGCTGTTCGACGTGCACGCCTACGTCGACGACTTCAACCGGGTCGTGGTCCCGGCGTACCGGCAGGGTGCCGCCGATGGCGGGCTGCCAGCCGATGCCGGCGTCGCGCGCAGCATCATCCCGCCGGGAACGGCCGCCACCCGCGACTTCTCCGGTCTCGCGCCGCGCATCCCGGAGCTCATCAGCGACGCCTGTGTCGGGTGTATGACCTGCGTGAACATCTGCCCCGACACCGCCATCGTGGCGACCGCCCAACCGCCGTCGGTCCTGGACCCGGCAATCGCCTCGTTCGCCGCCGAGGACGCTCGGGCCGCCGGAGACCTGCGGGAGCACTTCGCGACCACCACGAAGTATGCGACCGTGCCGGAGAAGCGCGGCCACGAGCCGGCGCAGTTCGGCATCTTCGTCGACCCGGTGCACTGCAAGGGCTGCGCGGAGTGCGTCGAGGTCTGCCACGCGCTCGGCTACGACGCGCTGCGCATGGTGGACAAGGTCCCCACCGACGGGAAGCTCGGCACCGTGGACCGCTACGCCCGTGACATCCGGTTCTACCGGTCCCTTCCCGTGACGCCCGCGGCGTACCGCAACGAGAAGGCGCTCGCCGACATCATGCTCGGTGAGCACGCCATCGGCTATGTCGGCGGGGCCGGCTCGTGCTCCGGGTGCGGGGAGGCGACCGCGCTGCGGATGCTGGTCGCGGCCACCCGCCAGATCCACGGCCCGGGGTCGATGGGGATCGTGGCGGCCACCGGCTGCAACACGGTGTACGCCAGCACGTACCCGTTCAACCCGTACCTCGTGCCCTGGACGAACTCGCTCTTCGAGAACGGCCCGGCCGATGCGCTCGGCATCCGGGCGCGCTGGGACCAGGCCGGGCACACCGATCGCCGGCTGTGGGTGATCGGCGGCGACGGCGCCATGTACGATATCGGCTTCCAGTCGCTCTCGCGCATGGTGGCCTCGGGCGCCGACGTGAAGGTGCTCGTGCTCGACACGCAGGTGTACTCCAACACCGGCGGGCAGGCGTCGACCGCCAGCTTCGGCGGGCAGGTCACCAAGCTCTCCGCGTTCGGGAAGCGGATCCACGGCCGGCCGGAGCAGCGCAAGGAGCTCGGCCGCATCCTCATGGCCCACGGCGAGGTGTACGTGGCCCAGACCACGCCGGCGCACATCAACCACTTCTACCGGGCGGTGATGGAGGCGAACGCCTACCCCGGCCCGGCGGTCGTCGTCGCCTACACGCCGTGTCAGCCGGAGCACGGCATCGCCGACGACGCGTCCAGCCGCCAGGCGAAGCTGGCCGTCGATTCGCGCGCCTTCCCGCTCTTCACGTACGACCCACGCCGCGGTGCGTCGATGGCCGAGCGGCTCAGCCTGCAGGGCAACCCGGCGCCGAAGGAGGACTGGTCGTCCCTGCCCGGCGGTGCAGTGGTCGACTTCATCGCTTTCGCCCGCACCGAGGGCCGCTTCGCGCCCCATTTCGCCCCCGATGGGACGCCGAGCGCCGAGCTCACCGCCACCCAGGCTGATCGCCTCGCGAACTGGAGGCTGCTTCGGGAGCTGGCCGGCGAGCCGCCAATCGAGCCGCGGGCCGCCTGAGGCGCAGGCACCCATCCTCCATGGGCCGGATGGCCCGTCACGGGCGCCCATGCGGCCCTGCTGGGACAGCCCCGAGCCGAATAGCTTGGAGGCATGGACGATCGGGGCAGCGTCACCGGCGAGCTGGGTGCGACCTGGTTCGGATCGGGCCTGTCGCCCCACGCCAGGTCGCGGCTCGCCGAGTGCGCGACACTGCGAGAGCACCCGGCCGGCGAGACGATCCTCCATGAAGGCGACGAAACGGCGCTCTTCGCGATCGTGACGCGCGGGCGCGTTGCGCTCCGCATGCACGTTCCCGAGCGCGGCCCGGTCACCATCCTGACCGTCGAGCCGGGTGACGTCGTCGGCTGGTCGGCCGTCGTGCCCCCGCATCGATCCACCTCGACCGCGGTCACGATCGAGCCGACCGCGATGCTCACCTTCGAGCCGCGGCGCCTGCGGGCCCTGCTCGAGGCGGACCTTCCGCTGGCGGCGGCGCTCTACCCACGACTGATGGAGGCGATGGGCAGACGGCTGAGCGCAACGCGACACCAGCTGCTCGACCTCTACGCGCAGCAGGCGGAGCCGGTGCCGTGGTAGGCCCGCGCTTCCTCGCACGCGGGGATCTCGATCGCCTCGTCGGGATCCTGGCCGAGAGCGGTCGCACTGTCGTCGGCCCCGTCGTCCGTGATGGGGCCGTCGCATACGAACCGATCGGAGACGCCTCCGACCTGCCCCACGGGTGGACCGATGCCCAGGCGCCCGGGTCGTACCGGCTCCGGCGGGACGGCTCGCGGACGTTCGACGTCGGGCCGCCGGCTCAGGGCCTGAAGCGCTGGATCTTCCCGCCGCTCGCGCCGCTCGCGACCGCCGTCCGCGGCACCGACGGCTCCTCGTCCTTCACGGCCGCGACCCCGAGCGCACCACCACTCGCGCTGCTCGGCGTGCGAGCCTGCGAGATCGCGGCGCTCCGCGTCCAGGATCGCGTGCTGGCCGAGGGTCCCTTCGTCGACGAGGATTACCGCGCCCGGCGGGACGCCGCCCTCGTGGTGGCCGCCCAGTGCACGCGGTCGTGCGACACGGGCTTCTGCGCGTCGATGGGGACGGGCCCCGAAGTCACCGCGGGCCACGATCTCGTGCTCGCCGAGCTGGACGACGGATTCGTCATCGACGCGGGCACGTCCGTCGGCGAGCGCGTCCTCGACCGCCTCGGGCTCGCCTCCGCCACGTCGGCCCAGACGGAGGCGGTGGCGGAGGGCGTGGCCTCGGTGCGCACCGCCCAGGGTCGCCCGGTCGTCGCCGACGGGCTGCGCGATCGGCTCATGGACCAGCTCGACCACCCGCGATGGGCCGAGATCGCCGACCGCTGCCTGGCCTGTGCGAACTGCACGATGGTCTGCCCGACCTGCTTCTGCACCAGCATCGGACTCCAGTCCGACCTCGACGGTGCGACCACCAGCCTGGAGCGCCGATGGGACTCGTGCTTCACAGGCGATTTCGCGCGCGTCGCCGGCGGCAACTTCCGGCCGAAGCGGCAGGACCGTTACCGCCAATGGCTGACGCACAAGTTCGCCACCTGGGTCGACCAGTTCGGGACCTCCGGCTGCGTCGGCTGCGGCCGGTGCATCACCTGGTGCCCGGTGGGCATCGACGTTCGCGAGGAGCTGCTCGCGATCGCGCCACCGTACGAGGCGACGCTCGTCGAGCTGCCGGTCATCGCCGGGTCACCGGGGGCCTACGTGCCGGCCACGGTGCGCTCGGTGACCCCCGAGACCGCGGACTGCTCGACCGTGCTCCTCGATCCCGGCGACGACGGTCTGCTGGCGGCTCGCCCAGGCCAGTTCGTGATGGTCGAGCTCCCCGGCTTCCCGCCGTTGCCGATCTCGGTCTCCCGGGTCGCCGATGGTGCGCTGTGGCTCACGATCCGCGCAGCGGGACCCGCCACGGCTGCCATCATCGCCCTCCGCCCGGGGTCCCAGGTGGGCCTGCGTGGCCCGCTCGGACGCGGGTGGCCGATCGAGCGAGCCATCGGCCGCGACGTGGTGGTCGTCGCCGGCGGCATCGGCCTCGCGCCGGTTCGGCCGATCGTCGACGCCGTCCTGCGCGATCGAGACCGCTTCGGACGCGTCCTCATCGCCTACGGGGCGCGCACGCCCGCCGATCGGCTCTACCGGGACGAGCTCGCCCGTTGGGCCTCCGCCGGGGTCGAGGTGGCCGAGATCGTCGATCGGGCCGGGCCGGAGTGGCTCGGGCAGGTTGGCATCGTCACCCAGCTGCTCGACCAGCGCGACTGGACCGAGCGACCGACCGCCGCCTTCGTCGTCGGGCCCGAGCGGATGATGCAGGCCTCGGTCCGCACCCTCGTGGGGGCCGGCGTTCCGCCCGAGCGGCTCTTCGTCTCCCTCGAACGACACATGGAGTGCGGCATCGGCCTGTGCGGCCACTGCCAGCTGGGGCCGTTCTTCATCTGCCGCGACGGCCCGGTATTCAGCGTCGACCAGCTCGGCGACCTGTTCGGGCGGGAAGGACTGTGATGGACGTGCACGAGCCGGCCCGACCGCGGGTCGGCGTGGTGAAGCTCGCCTCCTGCGACGGCTGCCAGCTGACGCTGCTGGACCTCGAGGACGAGCTGCTCCCGATCGTCGGTCGCTTCGACCTCGTCGAGTTCCCGGAGGCCACCTCCAACCGGTCGGACGGGCCGTATGACGTCCTCCTGGTCGAAGGGTCGGTCAGCACGTCTGAGCAGGCGGCGGAGATCGTCGACCTCCGCGCGCGGACCCGGATGCTGGTCACCATCGGCGCGTGCGCCACGGCCGGGGGCATCCAGGCCCTCCGCAATGCAGCGGACGAGCCCGCCTGGCGCGCGTCGGTGTACCCGGAGCCGGACTTCGTGCGCTCGCTGGCGACAGCGACGCCAATCGCGGAGCATGTCGTGGTCGACGCGGAGCTCCGTGGATGCCCGATCGCGCCGGGGCAGCTGCTCGAGCTCTTGACCGCCCTGCGCGTCGGGCGGCGTCCGCAGCTGCCGGTCGAGTCCGTCTGCCAGTCCTGCAAGCGCGCCGGCAACGTCTGCGTGCTCGTCGCCGATGGGATCCCCTGCCTCGGACCGGTGACGCAGGCGGGCTGCGGCGCGCTGTGCCCTTCGTTCGGGCGCGGCTGCTACGCGTGCTTCGGCCCTCGCGAGGAGGCGAACGTCGCCTCGCTCCACGGCTGGCTCCACCAGCTGCCGGTCGTCGACGATCCGGATCGCCTGTTCGCCGGCTTCACCGGCTGGGCGCCGCCGTTCCGGGAGCGCGCATCCCGCGCGGTTCGCGCCGCCGAGCCGGCGACGGAGGAGGGCACCGATGCATGACGGCGACACCACGACGGAGGCCGGGGGCACCGAGGAGACGACCCGCTACGCAGTTCGCCAGCTGACCCGCGTCGAGGGCGAGGGGCGGCTCGAGCTCTCCGTCCGCGGCGGTGCTGTGACCGAGGCGCACCTCGAGATCTTCGAGGCGCCGCGATACTTCGAGCGGCTCGTCGTCGGCCGGGACGGCAACGAGGTGATCGACATCGTCGCGCGGATCTGCGGCATCTGCCCGGTCGCGTACCAGATGTCCGCCGTTCACGCCTTCGAGCGCCTGTATGGCGTCGAGGTGGACCCGGTCGTCCGGTCCCTGCGGCGCCTCTTCTACTGCGGCGAGTGGATCGAGAGCCACGCCCTCCACATCTACCTGCTCCACGCGCCCGACTTCCTGGGCTATCCGAGCGCCATCGAGCTGGCCGCTGATCACCGCGAGATCGTCGAGCGCGGGCTGCGGCTCAAGAAGCTCGGCAACCGCATCGTCGCCATCCTCGGCGGCCGGCCGATCCACCCGGTCAGCGTCCGCATCGGCGGCTTCTCGCGCGCGCCCCGGCTGGCCGATCTCCGTGTGCTGCAGGCCGATCTCGAGGCGGCCATCCCCGATGCCGTGGAAACGGTACGGTGGGCGGCCTCCCTGGTCCCGCCGTCGTACGCAAGGGAACCCCGGCTCGTCGCCCTCCGTCATCCGGACGAGTACCCGATGAACGACGGCCGGATCGTGTCGAGCGACGGGATCGACGTCGCGCCGGGCGACTGGACCGATGCGTTCAGCGAGCACCAGGTGCCGTGGTCCAATGCGCTCCAGGCGCGCGCCCGCGACGGCGTTCCCTACCTGCTGGGCCCGACGGCGCGCGTGAGCCTCGCCGGCGATCGTCTCCATCCGCTGGCACGAGCGGCCCTCGCATCCACCGGCCTCGGCGACGAGCTGCGGACCAACGTGTTCCGCTCGATCGTGGCGCGCGCGGTGGAGCTCCTCCACGCGCTGGCCGAGGCCGCCGAGGTCACGGGCGCCTACCGGCCGCCCGGTGAGCCCCATGTTCCGTGGGCGCCGCGCGCAGGCGTGGCGAGCTGGGCGACCGAGGCTCCTCGCGGGCTGCTCTTCCACCGCTACGAGGTCGACGAGCGCGGGCTCGTGCGCCGCGCCCAGATCGTCCCGCCCACCAGCCAGAACCAGGCGGCCATCGAGCACGACCTCGCCGCGTTCGCGCCATCGGTCCTTGAGCTTCCGCACGCGCAGGCGACGCACCGGCTCGAGCAGCTGATCCGCAGCTACGACCCGTGCATCAGCTGCGCGACGCACTTCCTCGACCTCCGGGTCCAGGGACGGTAAGCGCCGTGCGCCACGTCAGCCTGCTCGTGTGCGGTGAGCCGATGCGCGGCGACGACGCCGTCGCGGCCCAGATCCTGGCGGCACTGCCCGCGACCACCCGCAGGCTGGTCGACGTCCGCAACGTGTCCGGTCTGATGCCGGACGATCTCCTCGAGACCCAGGGGCCGGTGATCGTGCTGGACGCCGTCCACGGCCCGGCGGCCGGCACGGTCGTCGACCTCCCGCTCGACCGCCTCGGCGGGCTCGTCGAGGCAGGCGCTTCGCCGGGTTCGAGCCATGCACTGCCGCTTCCCATGGTCCTTCGCATCGTAGAGCACCTGGCCGGCGGTCTGCCCGAGGGGCGCTTCATCGGCGTCGCCGGGTCGTCGTACGCCCTCGGCGCCCCACTGTCACACCCGGCGCTCGCGGCCGTGGCACCCGCCGCGGCTCGCCTCGGTCACTGGATTCGCGTCCTCGCACATCCGCGGACGGCAGCCCGATGTGCCTGACTGCCCCCGTCCGTGTCCTCGAGGTCGGGGACGGCACCGCTGTGGTGGCCGCCGGGGGCACGCCGCGAACCGTCTCGACCCTGGCCGTGCCGGACATCCGGCCCGGCGACTGGGCGCTGCTGAGCGCCGGAATCCTCGTTCGCATCCTCGATCCCGCGGTGGCCGATGAGCTGGCCGCCGCCTTCGGCACCGCATTAGGAGCCCCGTCATGATCGACCGACTTCGCCGCCCTGAGGCCGGCGGGCAAACCGCCGCCGCGGGCATCGGCCTCGCAATCCTCACCGCCCTCGTGAGCGGCGTCTCCGTGTGGGTCAACGCCTCGGCCGTGCGTGCCGTCGGAGACCCGATCCTGTTCACGACGCTGAAGAACGGCGTCGCCGCCGTCCTGCTGGTGGCGATCGCCGCCGTCCTCGTCGACCGGGCTCCGGCGCGTATCGCGGACCTTCGCGGACGGGACCGACTGGGCCTCGTCACGCTCGGCATCATTGGCGGCAGCGTGCCGTTCGTCCTCTTCTTCAGCGGGCTCGCCAGTGCCAGCGCCCCGTCCGCCGCCCTGATCCACAAGACCCTGTTCGTGTGGGTCGCCCTCCTGGCCGCGCTGCTGCTGCGCGAGCGGCTCGGCGTCCTCCAGCTGGCGGCCCTCGGCGTGCTCGTCGTGGGACAGCTGCTCGTGCAGCCGGCCGATGGCCTGGCCTGGACCTCCGGCGAGACGATGATCGCCGTGGCCACCGGGCTGTGGGCCATCGAGGTCGTGATCGCGCGCCGCCTGCTGGCGGAAGTGCCGGCGCCGCTGGCAGCCGCGTCCCGCATGGGGCTCGGGCTCGTCGTCCTCATCGGCTGGACGGCGATCGATGGACGGCTCGACGGCATCGGCGCACTCGGCGCGGAGCAGTGGGCGTGGATCGCGGCGACCGGCATGCTGCTCACCGCCTACGTGAGCGGGTGGTACGCCGCCCTGCGTCGTGCGCCGGCCAGTGCGGTGACCGCCGTCCTCACGATCGGCGCACCGATCACGGCGGGCATCCAGCTCGTCGCGGACGGGCGCGTGCCGGCCCCGGAGGCGCTCGTGGGCTACGCGGGCATCTTCGCCGCGGCGGCGTTGATCGGGTGGGTCGCGCTCTCGACGTCCCGGTCGGCCAGCACAGCATCGGCGACGGGCTGAGGCGAGTGATGCAGGCGCAAACCGGCACGAGCGCCGACACCGGGCCGATTCGGTTCGCGCACTACGCGTACCCCCCGAATCGCCTCGGCCTGTGCGGACCGGCGGACGCCCCGGCGCTCATCGGTGGCGCGGCCGCAGGTGACACCCGGGAGCTCCGCCAGCTCGCCCTGGGGTTCGAGGGCGCGTACCCCTACCTGCGCCTGATCGCCGACGCGAACGGCATCGCCGACCCGCTCCATCCCGAGGTCGTGGAGGCGTACTGGATCGGGAACGACCTCACCGCCGGCGTGCGGCAACGCGCACTGCACCGCAATCTCGACACGCGGTTTCGGAACCGCATGCCCGCCGCCGACTGGCGCTGGCTGGAGCGGGCGGTCGAGGGCGGGTCGCGTCCGAACCACGCGTTCCACGTCCTCGAGATCTTCCCGCGCGCCGGGCTGCTTCGGGGCGATGCGGCCGATCCGATCGTGACCACCATCGACGCCTGCCGCATCCGCTGGGGCCGTGTCATCGAGGTGAACGCTGACCGGATTCTCGTCGTGGCACGGCCGCTCGAAATCGTGGACGGCCAGCTCCGGCTCGGCGCGCAGCGCGCGGAGTCGGTCGCCGGATGGATCGGGCCGGCCGGCATCCTCGACGGCGTCGCCCCCGACGACTGGGTCTCGCTCCACTGGGGCTGGGCCTGCGACCGGCTCTCCCCGGCTCGCCTCGGACGCCTCGCGGCCTGGACGGACCGGGCCATCGCATCGGCCAACCAGGCCTGGTGACCGCGGGCGCCATTCGGCACCACAAGGCGGGGACTTCCGGCCCGCGACATCGCATGACGCGCCATCCACGCTGAGATCGAAACCACCCCACTCACCGCATTGCACGGGCGCGGATCGCCCCGCCCCGAGCCGGAGGCACCCATGGACCCACAGCCAACCCGCGTCCAGGAATTCACGATCGACGGCGACCAGCTGCTGGCCACCGTCAAGGAGCTCGTCCACGAGGGCAACGTGCGCCGCCTGACGATCAAGTCCGAGGAGGGGCGCACCCTGCTCGAGGTGCCGCTGACGATCGGCGTGATCGGGGCCGCGCTGCTGCCCGTCTTCGCGGCCATCGGCGCGCTCGCGGCCCTCGCCACGCGCTGCACGATCGTGGTCGAGCGAGAGGCGCAGGCGCCGGCCGCGCCCCCGGAGCCCATCACTGCCGACACGATCTGAGGGGATGAACCGATGAAACGACTCTTCCTGATTCTGGCCGCCGCCGTCCTGCTGGTCGGCCTTGCCGCCCCCGTGCTCGCCGTTGATGACGCCCTTCCCGATACTGGTCGGGTCGTCTTCGTGGCCGGCGGCGATATCGACATCCCGGCCGGCGACCAGGCCGATGCGGTCATCGTGATCGGTGGGTCGGCGACCGTCGCCGGCACCGTCAACGCTCTCGTCGTGGTGGACGGGACCGCCAGCCTGGCGGGGGCCACGCTCGAAAGCCTGACCATCGTCAACGGAAGCGCCGAGCTCGGGGCCGGCACGACGATCTCCGGCGACGTCGGTCGCCTCGGATCCAGCGTCCAGCGCGCCGACGGCGTCGAGATCGGCGGGACGATCCGCGACCTCAGCGGCGACGACGCCGCGGTCGGGATCTTCATCGGTGCAGCCGCGATCGTGCTGTGGATCGGCTTCGGGGTGGCGACGATGCTCGTCGGCCTCCTGGTCGCCGGGCTCGCCGCGCGACAGGTGCGGACGGCCACCGAGCTCATTCGCCGCGAGACCGGCCTGACGATCGTGACCGGCCTGCTCGCCATCGTCCTTCCGCCGATCGTCGCGGCGATGCTGATCGTGACCGTCGTCGGCATCCCGGCCGGCATCGGCCTCCTCGTCGTCCTCTGGCCGGCGTTGGCCTTCATCGGCTACATCGTCGCCGCCATCTGGCTCGGCGAGTGGCTGCTCGGCCGGCGGAACCCGGAGGCGGCGCCCGCGGATCGGCCGTACGGTGCCGCGCTGATGGGCCTGCTGGTGGCGTTCGTGATCGGCCTCGTGCCGCTCGTGAGCGCCGGGCTGTCGATCCTCGGCCTGGGCGCCGTGGTGCTCGCCGGCTGGCGGACGCTGCGAGGCTCTCCGCAGCGACCGCCGCTGGTGGCAGCACAGCCGGTCGCCGGCTGAAGACATTCGGCCCGGGACGCCGAGCACGTCCCGGGCCGTCGACGAAAGGAGCAACTCATGCGCGTGCTCGTCACGGCGGCTTCGAAGCACGGGGCCACCGCCGAGATCGCCGACGCGATCGCGAACAAGATCAGGGAATCGAACATCACGGTGGACCGCGTGCTCCCCGAGACCGTGCTGGCCGTGGATGGCTACGACGCGGTGATCATCGGCAGCGCCGTGTACGCCGGACACTGGCTCGAGCCTGCCCGCAGGCTCGTCGACCACCACGCAGCGGCGCTCGCGCAGCGCCCGGTGTGGCTCTTCTCGAGCGGACCGATCGGTGATCCGCCGAAGCCGGACGAGGAGCTCGTCGAGATCGCGCCGATGATCGAGCGCATCGGGGCGCGCGGCCATCGGACGTTCCCGGGCCGGCTCGATCCGAACACCCTCGGCTTCGTCGAGCGCGCCGTGACCGCCGCACTGCGGGCGCCGCACGGGGACTTCCGCGACTTCAACGGGATCCGGAGCTGGGCCGCGGAGATCGCGGGAGCTCTCACGACCGCGGCGGTGAGGTGAGGCGTGCCCGATACGTTCACTGCACCACCCAGGAGATCACCCATGGAACGCCTGATCGAATCCATCGCGAGCGGCATCGGAAACGCAGTCGCGACTGCCGCCGAGACGGGAGTCCTCTTCGTGTTGTTCGCAGTCCTCTGGCTCGCATTCGGCGCCGCACTGATCTGGAGCCAGGGAAGCCTCGACGCCGCGTGGGCGTGGGTGCGCTCCCTTCACCTCATCGCCCAGGCGGCGGTTTGGCTCCTGTTCCTGCCCGTCATGGCAGGCCTGTGGATCTGGGAGACGAGCTGGCCGACGCTGATGCGGGTGCTGCTCGTTGGCGGGCTGGCAGGCTGGAACCTCCTCGTCTTCCTTCCACGCGCGCTCACCGCCCGGCCGTGACCCCTCGGGCCTCGTCCACCTCGTCTCGTCGACCTGGGAGATTCCGATGAAACTGCTGCTCGCGGCCTTCCTGGCCGCACACGCCCTGATCCACGTCTCGTATCTGACACCGGCACCACCACGGACCGCCGGCGGCCCCGAGTGGCCGTTCGAGATGGCACGATCGTGGACGGTGGCCGCCACTCGCGTCGATCCGCAACTCGTGAGAGCCATTGGATCGGTTCTCGTCATTGCGACGATCGTGCTCCTCGCCGCGGCGGCACTGGCAAGCCTCGGCTGGGTGGTCCCTGCCTCGGCCTGGCCGCTGCTCGTCGTCGCTGGGGCGACCGCCTCAGCGATAACGCTCGTCGTCTTTTTCGACCCATGGATCGTGCTCGGCCTTGCGATCGACGCCGGCCTGCTGTGGGCCGCCATTGCCGCCGGGTGGTCACCGGCAGCGATCTCGCCGTCCTGAGACTCGGTGCGCCCACCCGTGGCGGGCCCGGGTCGGGCCATCCGGCCCGACCCGCGGGACTTCCGGCCCTATCGATCGACGAGCTCCAGCCGCAGTCTGTGACCTGAACCCTTGAACCCGTCGCGACCGCCGCTGCAACGCGGTCGGCCGCGGGAGGTCCGCAGGAGGAACCATGGAACGACCCTTCAAGTCGCCGTCCCGCGGTGGCCGACTCGGGCGGGCGCTTGCTTCGCTCAGCGCGACGATCGCCCTTCTCGCCGCCATCGCAGCGGCAGTCGGCGTTTTCGCCCGTGGCGACGGCGCATTCGTAACCGTTACCAGCGTGCGTGGCGAGTCCTACGAGATGGCGACGACCGGGATCTATGCCAACAACGCCCTCCAGCTCGTCGCCGAGGGCATCGGCTGGGACATCTTCACCCTGGTGATCGCCGTCCCCGCGCTGCTGGTTGCGGCTTTCCTCACCTGGCGCGGTTCCTTCCGCGGCAGCCTCGTGGCAGCCGGCATGCTCGGTTACTTCTTCTACATGCACCTCGAGTACGCGGTGACCTGGGCCCTGGGGCCGCTGTTCCCTCTCTTCATCGCGCTCTATGGCGCATCCCTCGTCGGCCTGGTTGGATTCGGGGCGCTCTTCGCATGGCAGGGTACGGCTGGACGCTTCACACCGCGCTTCCCGCGCCGCTCCTGGGCGGCGCTGAGCATCGGCATGAGCGCGATGTTGACGGTGCTCTGGGTCGGCCGCATCGCCGAGGCCCTGGCGTCGCCTGGGGCACCGGCCCTCCACGGCGAGGTGACGATGACCATCCAGGCGCTCGACCTGGGGCTCGTCGTCCCGCTCTCGGTGCTCATCGCAGTGACCGTCCTTCGCGGTGAGCCCGCGGGGCTGGTCGCGGCTGCCGCATTCAGTGTCACCTTCCTCGTGATGACCGCGTCGATCGCGGCCATGATGGTCTCGTCCTGGGTCGTAACCGGCGTGCCGGCCGTCGAGCCGATCGTCGTGTTTGGAGTCGCGTCGCTGCTCGGCCTGCTGATCGCGGTGCGGATTTACCGCAGCCTGGTCCCGTCCTCGAAGCCGTCCGCTGCTCGCGCCGCCCTCCTGCCGCGCCTCGACCCAACCGCCTAGGCGCCGACGGCGATCGTCACGGAGGCCTTCGTCCGACAGCGAGCCACGGGCCGCCGGCCGCTGGTAGGCTGGATGGCAGCGCCGCCACGCCGCCAGGAGACATGCCCATGGCCACGAGGATCCGGACGCCGAGCCCAAGCCGCAACGAGCTGCGCCGGATCGACGCGTACTGGCGCGCCGCCAATTACCTGTCGGTCGGGCAGATTTACCTGCTCGACAACCCCCTGCTCCGTGAGCCGCTGCGGGCGGAGCACATCAAGCCGCGCCTGCTCGGCCACTTCGGCACCGTCCCGGGGCTCAACCTCGTGTACGCCCACCTCAACCGGGTGATCCGCGAGCGTGACCTCGAGGCGCTGTACATCACCGGGCCGGGGCACGGCGGGCCGGGCCTCGTGGCGAATGCCTACCTGGAGGGCACGTACACCGAGGTCTACCCCAGCATCACCCAGGATCTCGACGGCCTTCGGCAGCTGTTCCGGCAGTTCAGCTACCCGGGCGGCGTCCCGAGCCACGTCGCGCCCGAGACGCCGGGCTCCATCCACGAAGGCGGCGAGCTCGGCTATGCGCTCTCCCACGCATACGGAGCCGCCTTCGACAACCCGGAGCTGCTCGTCGCCTGCGTGATCGGGGACGGTGAGGCGGAGACCGGTGCGCTCGCCGCGAGCTGGCACGCGAACAAGTTCGTCGACCCGCGACGCGACGGGGCCGTCCTCCCGATCCTCCACCTCAACGGCTACAAGATCGCCAACCCGACCGTCCTCGCGCGCATTCCGGAGGACGAGCTCCGCAAGATGCTCGAGGGCTTCGGGCACACCGTCCACGTCGTGGCCGGGGACGATCCGTCGGACGTGCATCGGCAGATGGCCGCCACGCTCGACCGGGTGCTCGACGAGATCGCCGCGATCCAGTCGGCGGCACGCCGCGCACGGAAGTCGCCCCCGCGACCACGCTGGCCGGTGATCGTCCTGCGCACCCCGAAGGGCTGGACCGGACCGGGGAAGGTGGACGGCAAGCCCGTCGAGGACACCTGGCGCAGCCACCAGGTCCCGATGTCCGACGTCCGCGACAACGCGAAGCACCTCGCGCTGCTCGAGAAGTGGATGCGGTCCTACCGGCCCGAGGAGCTGTTCGACGACGCCGGCGCTCTGCGTCCCGAGCTGGCCGAGCTCGCCCCGCACGGCGGTCGCCGCATGAGCGCCACGCCGCACGCCAACGGCGGGCTGCTGCTCAGCGACCTGCACCTCCCGGACTTCCGCCGCTTCGCGGTGAAGGTCGACCGACCCGGCGGCACGTCCGCCGAGGCCACGCGCGTGCTCGGAGAGCTGCTGCGCGACGTGATTCGCCGCAACCCGAGCACGTTCCGGCTGTTCGGGCCCGACGAGACGGCGTCGAACCGGCTCCAGGCCGTGTTCGAGGCGACCGACAAGGCGTGGGCGGCCGAGACGCTGCCGGTCGACGAGCACCTCGCGCGCGACGGCCGGGTGATGGAGATCCTGTCGGAGCACACCTGCCAGGGCTGGCTGGAGGGCTACCTGCTCACCGGCCGGCACGGGCTGTTCAACTGCTACGAGGCGTTCATCCACATCATCGACTCGATGTTCAACCAGCACGCGAAGTGGCTGAAGACGACGCGCGAGATCCCCTGGCGCAGGCCGATCGCCTCGTTGAACTACCTGCTCTCAAGCCACGTGTGGCGCCAGGATCACAACGGCTTCAGCCACCAGGACCCTGGATTCATCGACCATGTGGTGAATAAAAAAGCCGAGGTCATCCGGGTGTACTTGCCGCCTGACGCGAATACCCTCTTATCCGTGACGGATCACTGTTTGCGAAGCCGCGACTACGTCAACGTGATCGTGGCAGGGAAGCAGCCGTCGCCGCAGTGGTTGGATATGGAGGCGGCGGTCATGCATT
>DASVEQ010000130.1:0-5884 GCA_036380455.1 Candidatus Limnocylindria bacterium
GCCCGGCACCTGGCCGAGACCGTCGGGGGATCCCCGAACGACTTCACGCTCGTGTATGAACGACCCGCGAATGCCGGGGCGCTGTGGGCGGGCAAGTTCATCGACCAGCGCTCAGGGGCCGTCCACCCGGTGTATCGCGACGCTGCCGCGTCCTCCACGGCGGGCAGCGAGCTGCGTGTCCAGCGGCTGGAGGCAGCGACGAAGGGCCGTCCCGCGCTGGAACGCAAGGCCGATGCGGAGCTGAGGGATGCGGTTGCCGCGCGAACTGGCGGCGGAATCGCTTCGATGGCCACCGACGACGTCGCGGTCGGCGTCTGGATGCAGGTCGACGACACCGCCGCAGAGGCGGCGGTGATCGCCGCGCATCCGGAGCTCGAATGGGTGGGCGACCGGCCGATCGTCGACGACCTCGACACCGCGCGCGCCATCCGGGCAGAGCTGTGGCAGGCGCGAGCCGATGCGCGGGCCGATGCCGCCGCCGAGCTGGCGGCCGACGTGGAGGCGCTCGGCGGCCGAATCGGCTATGTCTCCACCAGTGCGCCGCTGGCCTACGTCGACATCCCGGCCGGCCGCGTCGCCGATCTGGCCGAGCTGCCGGCCATCGAGACGCTCGGGCTCGAGCGGAGCTGGAGGACGACGATGTCCAGCGCAGGACCAAGCGTGCAGGCCAACTGGACCGGTGGCTCCGGCGACCAGGGCGCGGGCGTCCGGGTTGCGGTCGTCGAATACCACAACGTCCACAACACCGGCGACCTGTCGGGTCGGGTCGTCGCCAACCGCAGCACGACCGGCTCCGTCGCCTACAGCCCGACCTTCGACCATCCGACCTGGGTGGCGGGGGCCATCGCCGGGCGCAGCAGCTCCTGGCCGGGAGTGGCACCAGGCGCGCTGATCGTCAGCTCCTCGACGGGTGGCGGCAACGCGTCCTTGACCCGGGACCGGGCGATCGTCGCCGCCGCCGATTGGGCTGCCAGCCCCGGCGGTGGAGACGCGGACGTCATCAACGCCAGCATCGGCCAGGACACGGCGACCGGCTCGGAAGAGGCGCGGCGCTTCTTCGACGCCATCGCGGCGCAGGACGGCCGGCTCCCGGTGGCCGCGGCTGGCAACTACGTGACGTTCGGGCACTGGAACATCCTGTCGCCGGGGACCGCGTACAACGTGCTCACGGTCGGCGGCATCGACGACCGCAACACGGCCGGCCGCCTCGACGACCGGATCTGGTACTACCCAGGCTCGAACGGGAGCACGTACCGCGACCCGGCCGGCACCACATGGAATTCGCATGGCGACTTCAACAAGCCGAACGTCTCCGCGTCCGCCGCCTCGGTGCGCACGGCGAACGGGCTTGGCGCCAGCGGCACGAGCGTGGCCTCGCCGATCGTCGCGGGCATCGCCGCGCAGCTGATCGCCCGCGCCCCGAGCCTGGCGCTGCGCCCCGAGGGTACGCGCGCCATCATCATGGCCGGCGCCATCAACCGCGCCCCGCTGCCGACCGGCGGCGCCAGTGCAGACCACGAGGGGACCGGGACCGCGTCCGCGCTGTGGGCCAATCGCGTCCTCGCCGCGGGTGACGGCGCATGGGGCGGATACCGACTCGGCAACATGACCGCCTCCGATGTCGTGACTCAGGAGATCGCGGTCGTCGCCGGACAGAAGGTGAAGGTCGTCGTCAGCTGGAACAGCCACAGCTCGAGCAGCACCTCGGCGGATCGGCTGATGGCCGACCTCGACCTGCGCGTCGTCCAGCCGGATGGGGCCGTCGCGGGTTCGTACACGTTCGACAACAACTACGAGTGGGTGGAGTTCACCGCGTCCCGGACTGGCACGGCCCGGATCGAGGTCCGGCCCACCCGCTTCGAGGCCAGCGCCGAACGCTACGGACTGGCGTGGGCGAAATGGAGCGTCGGGACGCCGATCCGGATCTCTGGCTCCGACCGCTACGGCACCTCCGCCGCGATCAGTGCCGCGCACTTCGCCCCCGGCGTGCCGGTCGCCTACGTGGCCACCGGGCTGAATTATCCCGACGCGCTCGCCGGTGGGCCGGCCGCCGGCGTCATGGGCGGCCCGGTGCTGCTCACCGACCCCGGCAACCTGCCCCAGGTGACGCGCAACGAGCTGACCCGCCTCCGGCCCGGGCGGATCGTGGTCCTGGGCGGCACGACCGTGGTCTCGGCCACCGTGGCGGGACAGCTCCAGGCGTATACCGCCACGCCGGTCGAACGGCTCCAGGGGTCGGATCGCTTCGGGACCGCCGTGGCGGTCAGCCGAGCCACGTTCGCGCCGGGCGTGAGCGCCGCGTTCGTTGCCACGGGCGCGTCGTTCCCCGATGCGCTCGCCGCCGGGCCGGCAGCGGTGAAGGCGCGCGGTCCGGTACTCCTCACCCAACAGGGATCGCTTCCGGCCACGACCCGTGCTGAGCTCGTCCGCCTGGCGCCAGGGACGATCTACGTCCTGGGCGGCACGGCGTCGGTGAGTGAGGGGGTCCGGCAGGCGATCGCGCAAGCCACCGGCCGGCCGGTGGTGCGGCTCGCCGGTGCCGATCGCTACGCGACCGCGGTGGCGATCTCGTCGAACTTCTTCGCCCGTCCGCCGTCGGTCTACCTCGCGACCGGCGCGAACTTCCCCGATGCGCTGTCCGCCGTTCCGGCCGCCGGGCGAGCCGGGGCACCGCTCCTCCTGGTGCAGCGCGACTCGCTGCCGTCGAGCGTCGCATCCGAGCTCGTCAGGCTGCACCCGCCGCGCTGCTACCTCACCGGCGGGACCGCGGTCATCGGCGACACGGTGGTGAGCCGCCTGCGAGCCACACTCGGAAAGCCGTGATCGGGTCCCGCGTCCTCGTCAGCGCGGGGATGGCGGTCGCGGTGGCGGCCTGCTCGGGCCCGCCACCCCCGACCAGCGAGCCTCCCGCAACCGTGGCGGCGTCGGTCGTCATCGGCGACCCCGGCAACCCGGTCAGCCTCCTGCCGGCGGGCAGGCCGTTCGAGGCTGAGGACATCCTGCAGGCCATGCGCGACTCGAGGCGGCCGGACGGCGTCCCGGCAGAGCTTCAGACGGAGGCGGTCGCCGCCGCGGTGGCCGAGACGATCTGGACGCTCCAGGGCGGCCGCTGGGACACCGTCTCGGCGGGTGGTTCGTGCAGGTCCGACGCCTGTACCCTCGAGCTGGCGGGCAGCGCCAGCGGGGACGCCGGCGAGGATGTGTGGGTGCTGTCGGTCGACCCCGCGACGGCCGGAGTCGCGGTCGTCAGCGCCGACCTCCATGCCATCCCGGGCGCGACTGCGGAGGCGATCGACCGGATGGCCCGTGCCGCGGACGGTGGCGCGGCGCTCGACGACCTGCTACTGACGTCGGTCCGTTGGCAGCCGCCTCCGGACGACGGCACGTTCGTCCTCGCCTACCGCTCCGGCGGGGAGGAGGGATCGTGCTCGATCGACGTCGAACTGGACGTCGGCAGCGGTGAGCTGACCGAGGTGGCCGCCAACGGCTGCTGACCCTCAGCCGATCGTGAGGGTGACCTCGCGGCTCTCTCCGCCAAGGATCCGCCAGGCGCGGAGGGCATCGGCGGCGTCGGCAGCCGGGTCGCTCAGGGTGGCGAGGACGTAGAAGGCGTCGGGGTACCGCGCCTGGCGACGATCGGTCGGTGACGGGACCGCCGGGGTGTGGGTGTGGGAGTGAAAGATCGCCACGAGGTCCTCACCGGCATCCTCGATCCCGAAGATGATGCGCACGAGATCCTCGGGGTGAACGGTGTACACGTACGGGCTGGCATCGGCGTTGCGGGCCGGGTGGTAGGCCACCGCGGTGCGCTCCGACAGCGAGCCGGAGAGCAGCCCGCAGGCCTCGTTGGGCGCCTCCGCGCGTGCGTGGGCGAGCAGCTCATCGGCGATCGGGCGCGGGATCGTCAGCCCGCCGCTCACCACAGCAGCGACCCCTCCAGCTCGTCCTCGAGCTCGTCGAGGTCCCTCGTCCACAGGTCGGCGGAGAGGTACTTCCAGCCCGCGTCGGCCAGCAGCACGACCACCGACCCACCGGTCATCTCGCGCGCCACGCGCACCGCCACCGCCACCGCGGCCCCGCACGACAGGCCCGCGAAGATCCCCTCCTCGGTGAGCAGGCGCCGCACGCCGATCACCGCGTCACGGTTGTTCACCAGGTACTTGTCGTCGAGCACCGAGGCGTCGAGGACCGGCGGGATGAAGCCCTCGTCGAGCGAACGCAGGCCCTGCACCTGCTCCCCGGGCATCGGCTCGGCGGCCACGATCCGCACGCCGGGCCGCTTGCGCTTCAGGTGGCGCCCGACGCCGGTCAGGGTGCCGCCGGTACCCAATCCCGCCACGAAGACGTCGACATCGGGAACCTGCGCCAGGATCTCCGGGCCGGTGGTCTGCTCGTGGGCCCGCGGGTTCGCCTCGTTGCCGTACTGATACGGCATGAAGAGCGAGGCATCCTCGTCCGCGAGGCGCTGGGCGAGCCGGATCGCGCCGTTCGATCCCTCCCCGCCGGGAGAGTGGACGATCTCGGCGCCGTACAGCCGGAGCAGCTGCTCGCGCTCCGCGGTCGTGTTGTCGGGCAGCACGATCCGCACCGGGTGTCCGAGCAGGCGACCGATCATCGCGAGGCTGATGCCGGTGTTGCCGCTCGACGGCTCGAGGATCGTCTGGCCGGGCTTCAGGGCGCCGCTGGCCCGGGCCTCCTCGACCATGGCCCGCGCCACCCGGTCCTTGACGGAGCCGGTCGGGTTCGCGCCCTCGAGCTTGGCGAACAGCCGGGCGCCGCCGGGCGCCGCCAGTCGGCGCAGCTCCACCATCGGCGTGTGGCCGATGGCGTCGAGCAGATCGGTGGCTGCGATCGGGCCGACCGGCGCCGGCATCGGCCTAGCGCGCGCCTCCGGCCATGGCCGGCAGCAGGATGATCGTGTCGTCCCCGCCGACGGCCGTGGCCAGGCCGTCGCGGTAGCGAACGTCGCGGTCGTTGACGTAGACGTTGATGAAGCCGGACAGCTGCCCGTCGGTGGTGACGCGGTCGCGGAGCGCCGGATGCTTGGCGAAAAGATCGTCGAGCGCCTCGGCCACCGTGCCGCCGGTCACATCGACCGATCGACTGCCGCCGGTGTTCTCGCGAAGGACGGGCGGAATGCGAACGGTGCTCACGCCCCAACCGCCGATGCCGCCTGTGTCGGCTCCGTCGTCGCGGCCGTCGGGGCTCCCTCTCCGCAGGCCGGGCAGGCCGGATCGCGCCAGATGCGCACCTCGTCGAAGGTGGTGCCCATGGCGTCGAACATCAGGAGCCGTCCCGCCAGCGTCTCCCCGACGCCGAGGACAAGCTTGAAGACCTCGTTCGCCTGGAGCATGCCGGCGATCCCGGGGAGCACCCCGAGCACGCCGGCCACGCTGCAGGCCGGGGCGAGCTCGGCAGGAGGCTGGGTCGGATACATGCAGCGATAGCACGGGCCCTCGAACGGGACGAACGTCGTCACCTGGCCGTCCCAGCGGTAGATCGAGCCATGAACCACCGGCTTGCGCAGCTTCACCGCCGCATCGTTCAGGACGTAGCGAGTGTCGAAGTTGTCTGTGCCGTCGACGATGACGTCGTAGGGCGCGATGAGCCGCTCGACGTTGTCGGCGGTCAGCCGCTCGACATGCTTCACCACGGTCGTTTCCGGATTGATGGCGCGCAGCGTCAGCTCGGCCGAGTCGACCTTGCGCATGCCCAGCCGATCGACCCCGTGCAGCACCTGACGCTGGAGGTTGGACTCGTCGACCACGTCGTCGTCCACCAGGCCGATGGTCCCGACGCCAGACGCCCCGAGATAGAGGGCGATCGGCGACCCGAGGCCGCCGGCGCCGATGAGCAGAACCTTCGCGTCGAGCAGCCTGCGCTG
>DASVEQ010000131.1:0-31533 GCA_036380455.1 Candidatus Limnocylindria bacterium
GGGCATCGCCCGGAGGCGCCCCCTCGCAATCGTCTTCGATGATGTGCAGTGGGGCGAGCCCTTCTTCCTGGATCTCATCGAGCATCTCGCGGACGCGTCACGCGGGACCCCCATCCTCCTTCTCGTGATCGCCCGTCCGGAACTCCTCGAGGACCGGCCTGGCTGGGCGGGCGGCAAACTCCGTTCGACATCTGTCCTCCTCGGGCCTTTGAACGAGGACGAAGTCTCACGGCTCGTGGCGAACCTGCTTGGTGGGACGGCCGCGTCGCCGTCGGTTGAGCGAAGAATCATGGAGGCGGCCGAAGGGAACCCGCTGTTCGTCGAGGAGTTCCTCGCGATGCTGCTCGAGGATGGACTCGTTCGTCGGGTCGGCGATGAGTGGATCGGCATGGCCGACCTGGCGACGATCGCAACGCCAGGCTCGATCAAGGCTCTGCTCGCCGCCCGACTCGATCGCTTGCCGATCAGAGAGCGGGAGGTCCTGCAACTTGCAGCCGTCGTCGGCAAGACCTTTACTCGCGAGGCGGTCGAGGCGCTGGTGGGGGCAGACGCCCTGCCCGACGTCGCGGAGAGACTCGAATCGGTCGTGCGCAAGGAGATGATCCGGCCGGATCGATCTTCACCTGACATTGTCGATGCGTATCGGTTCAGGCACATTCTCATCCGCGACGCGGCCTACGCCGCGTTGCCCAAGGCCGAGCGGGCGGAGCTCCACGAGCGCTTCGCCGACTTCCAGGAGCGAGCAGCGGGCGATCGACGATCTGAATACGAGGAGGTCATCGGCTACCACCTCGAGCAGGCCACCCACTATCGGCAGGCTCTCGGTCGAAACGACGATCGGACGCGAGACCTGGCTAGACGGGCCGCGCAGCTGTTGGGCGCCGCCGGGGTCCGGGCGATCCAGCGTGGCGACGCGCTGGCGTCCAGTCGGCTGCTCGAGCGCTGCCAGGCGATGTGGCGACAGCCCACCCAGGCCAACCCCCTGGAGTCCCTCCCCGGCGATGCCTGAGATCGGCGCCTGGACATGAAGCCCACGGGATTCTGGCGTCACCCGCACGCAGGGAGGCAGCGCCGGCTCAAGGTTGTTGGCAGAAACGGGCCCGTGGCGCATCATCCGCGGCACACGGTTTCGCTCGACCTCGATTCGGCGCCGAGCCGCCGTTGCTGGGAGGCCGGAGCGTGCCGAAATTCATGGATCTTCACGACGGCTTCGGGGGCGTCACTCGCGAGCAGCTCAAGGTGGCCCAGGAGGCCGACTGGGCAATCGAGGCTGATGAGGGGGTCCACTTCGAGCGTGCCTGGCTTGACCCCGAGGCCGGCAAGGTCTTCTGCTTGTCGACCGGTCCCAGCAAGGAGGCGGTGATGCGCATCCACAAGCGGGCCGGTCACCCGACCGCGGAGATTTACGAGCTGCCCATCGAGGTGTACTGAATCAGCCTCACGGCGGGCCGGCGCTGGACAAGTCCCACGCAACGTCGTCCCGGCTCCGGTCGATCACCGTAGGGGCGGACTGTCGCCAGCACGCAAACGGAGTCCCCCGCGCCGATTGGCGGGGGACTCCGAGAGCGCCAGTTTAACGAACCGGCTTGCGATGGGGATCGAGTCGAACCGACCAAGGTCGGCCCGAGGTCACGAACAGTCGCCTCCGCCTGAGACGGCCGCCGCGTGGAACATTCCGTCCCAGCCCGGTTTGCCGAGGAGGTGGGCAACCATGGTGTCGATCATCTTTGAGTCGTGGAGCATGTTGCAAGCTCCCACGTATGCGGGGCCCTGGCCTGCGAGCGCGCTGCCGGCAAAGGCGAATAGCAGCGCAATCACACTCACGACGATGGAAATCCGCTTCCGCATGATGGCCTCCTTGTTCAGGTGAGGGCACCTGAGGCACCCGGGACCCGATCAACGGGTCTTCCCAACCGATGTTCGAGGCGGACGACCAACGCTCGCGCAAGGGCCGATCAAGGCTCGTGTACACGGCGGCCACAGTTGGCCGTCGGCGGTCGCGGCAGGCCACGGCCGCGGCGATTGCACGGAGCGGCTGACGCATCCGTGTAGATCCAGAGATCCGCGACTTGGCCGCTGGATCAGGCGCCCTCGGCCAAGAGGCCGATACGTGCTCCTAGGATCGGGGTCCGGATGTTGGCATCCGCGCGCTCAAGTCCTGTCGGCAGTGCGACATCGAACGGCTCCCTTGGCGACGGCCAGCATCCTTCCCTGGTGCGCTGGGTGGTACCGCACAAACGCTTCGCCCGGGCGATGAGCGAGGCCCCGGCAGCGGGCTGGAAGTGCGTGCGGGGCCTCGTGATGATTCCCGAGGGCGATTGACAGTCGCCGAGTCATTCCGATTCCCTCCGTAGTAGGTCAGACCAGATGGAACGCCTGGCCGCCGACGTGTTCTCGAGCTACCGCAGCATGAACGCCCGAACCACCCCGGAGATGGCGCGCCACTTACCGCCCACGGGGCCGATCCTGACGACGCGGCGCGCCACTCGCGCCTCCCCCTCAAGTGGCGGTGTCGGGCACGGGGATGGTCCGCACCACGAGGCCGTCGATTCCCGCAAAGTCCGCCGGGTTCGCCGTGTAGACCGGCAGGCCGTGCGCGATGGCGGTCGCAGCGATCAGGGCATCGAACGCACGCGCTGCGGGTTTTCGCCCCGACCGCCGGTACGAGGTCGCGACCCTGCCGAAGGCACGGGCCGCGGCCGCGTCGAATGGGACTGGGTCGAAGTCCGCCTCGGCCTGCTGTACGTGGGCGAGGCGTCGAGCACGCTCGGCGTCGTCCGTCGCGACGAGGGGTCCCACCGACAGCTCTGCGAGCGTGACCGCCGAGATCAGCGCGACATCGGGAAGGACGGACGGGTCCTGGATACGCCCCAGCGTCAGCAGCGCGCTCGTGTCGAGCAGCCCCTCGGGATCGCTCACAGCGATTGATCGATCGCAGCGTCGATGTCCCGGCGCAGGGCGACCGCCTCGACGGCTGGCAGGCGATGCCAGCGCTCTAGGAGGGCAACAGCTGCGATCCCCCGCGATCGCACGGGTCGAAGCTCGGCCACCGGGCGGCCATCACGAGTCACGGTCACGTGCTCTCCGGCTTCAACACGGTCGACCACGTCTCCACCATGGTTGCGCAGGTCTCGAATCGTCACGGTGTCCATGTGTCCGAGCGTATCACGGGTGATACAAGTGTCAAGAGCGAGGCGTCTTGTGTCCTTTCCCAAGCCGCCGCGCCGGACGGAGGGGGTCCGGCGCCTCGGAATGCAGACAGCATCAAGCTCCAGCGGGAGATTCGACCTGCGGCGATGCGGTTAGCAGCCGCCGGCATGACCACGCGTGGCCGCGCCAGGGCGGTGCTGGCCGATGGCGGTCGGTTCGTCTCGGTCCAATCCAGTGCCCGGGAACGCGCAGCCGACCTCGTCTACATCTCGGGCCTGCTGGAGCAGCGTGCGATTAGGCCAGTCATCGACCGCTGCTACCCGCTGGAGCAGATCCGGGAGGCGCACCGGTACGTCGAGGATGGTCACAAGGTTGGCAACGTCGTCATCACGCTGGAGGGCGGGGCCTCATGACTGCCGTAGGGAAGATCGTCGTGACCGTGTGACCGTGATACGCGGCGAAGCGGACGAGAAGGTCGGGAGCCCACCGCTCGAATCTGCGGCTGGCACGGATGCCTTACGGGACTTCGCCGACCACCGGCCTACGCGCTGCGACAGCTCGCGCCAAGGGGCGAAGCGAGCACACGGCTTGTCGGCTACGCCGGCCCGCCGCCAGGCGGACGGAAGGCAACCTCGTACGCGAGTGATGCGAAGGCGAGTGCCATCACCGACTCGAACCAGGCCGGGAACATCTCGAATCCCGCAAGGTTGACGGCGACCACGAGGATGATCGCCGGGACAACTGCGATGAATAGTCCGGCCGTGATCCTCGAAGTTGTACCGCCCCGCAATAACGTGACGCCGAACGCGGTCGCCATCAGGTGCGCAAGGGCAAAGACCAAGGTGACGGCAATGGCGATCGGGTCGGCGAGGGCTGGGATGAGCATGGCCAGGATGGCGGCCAACATGCCGAGGAGGAGGGCGATGAGCGCCCACCGCATGACGCTGAACACGCGATCGGCGGACCGATTCGAAGGAATCAGGCCCACCCTCCTGGAGGCCAGGAGGACTCCAAGCATCGCCAGATAGGCCACCGGGTGCGCGATGCCGACTACAGCAGCGATGACGATGTGAAGCCGACTGAGGTCGGCGATGTCGAGAGCGGTGAGCAGCATGATCGTCGCGGCGAAGACCACACAGATGACGAGGGCAGCAATGCCCATCCGCCTCACTTGGGTCGGACTCCACCGGTTCACCGCCATGGCAGGAGTGCTCATCCGACGCCCCATCAGCTCTCGTAGGTCGGCAGCGTAGTCCGCGAGGTCAAGACCGGTCCACGTCGCCAAGGTCCGGCGGTGCGGGCTCCCTGTGGAGCACGTCGGCGCGGGCGTCGTGGGCCTGGCAACACGCCTGATGCGCCGACCAATGACGGCCGCGATGCCGCGATTTCGGTCCGGGAACGTGGACACCGGTCCTTCGTTGATGCGGCGATCGGATCTGGACATCACGCGCGAGGCACGACCCGCCGACGCCCGATGGCGAACCAGACAATCCAGATCGCCAGCGCGACGGCCAGGCCTCCCCCGAGCAGGACCAATGAATGGATCCCCGCGATCGTCGCCACGGCGACGAAGGTCCATGCCCACAAGCCGAGCATGACCAGCAACCGCCCTAGAAGCGGGCGCTCCACGAGGAACAACAACCCGGTGCTGAGGAGCCACGCACCGGCTGTGAGCCCATCAAGCGTCTGCCACACGCCGAACACGAAGGCATCACGCAGCAGATGGAATGAGGAGAGGATCGCCGTCTGATCGCCAGGGGCAGCCGCGTGGTAGGCCTCGATCAGCGAGCCCCCGGCGTGTGCGAGGATCGCGGCTGACGCTCCCCCGATCAATACATACGACAGGGCACCGATGAGGCCCATGTCTGCCAGCCACGGCCGCCGCTCGCGGAGGTGCCGATGGAGGAACAGCGCCAGCGGCGTGAGCAGTAAATACGAGAACAGCATGTCGCCGCCGAACCCCCAGCGCCACAGCGCCGCCGCCCCGGGGCCCTGCTCCAGCGCAGCTTCGGGGCGGACGAAGGTTGCCGACTCGAGATCCCACCCGAATGCCGCCATGTACATCGGCGTCGCCGCGATGCCGACGACCACCGCGAGCGCCACCCCAACCAGCGCGGCGCGGCGTAGTGCGTCGAGATCGGTCATCTGCCTGCCCTCCGGCACTGAGCTGTACACGACCACAGTGCCCGCCTGATGGTGTTGATCCTACCGTCGGCCGAGCGCCCTCGAACGGTCCGCGATGTCGGTAGTCGGCCGTCGATTAGGCCGGCAAATCGCCGACCGGATTTTCCGAGTTGCTGCAGCATGCGCGGCGCGAAGGTGCGTGACGCCTTAGTGCGAAGCTGTTTCCGACATGGATTGGTGCGCTAAGGACGCTCGCCAGCGCTGCACCAGGATGACGCCCGTCGCAAGCATCCAAACCACCGCGCCAAGCCAGCCCAAGGGTCCGATAGTTCCCTCTTGACTCCCCGACTCGGCATACAGGACGGCGTCGGCGACACCCGAAGCCATCATGACGGCCCCGGAAATCAGCCCTGCGGCGGGCAGCCACAACCGGAAGGCACGCGACCACAGCATCGCCGACGACGCCGCGAGCACACTGAGGCCGAACGTCGGAAACACGCCTACGTATAGCCCGGCGATCGCGCCGTAGGCGCCAACGACCGCAGCCTCGTCCGCGCCGCTGCTGGCCAGCCGCGCGGTACCGGCCGCAAGCCCAAGGGCACCGACCTCGAGCGCAACGGAAACCACCATTGCCGCCAGCGCGAGGTCGATCAACGGTCGGATGGCGAGAGCGGCGGGAAGTGCCGCGCGCAGCCCGACTATGAACGCCACACGGCCCATCAGCAGCACGGCGAGCAGCGCGGCCGCGACCGCGAAGCCCGTCGTCCGGGCGGCATAGTGGGCGACGACGTCCGATCCCTCTGGAACGAAAAGTTGGGCCCCGGCCGGAATGAAGACCGCGAACTCGAGCAGGTAGGCAATGACCCCCGCAAGGGCCACCCAATTGCCCGTCGGCCGATCCTGCATGTCTCCGTCCTCCCTTCGGGAATATAGAACTTCGACACCTGAGAGTGTCCGCCGACAGGGAAGGATGGATCGGTCGAGGACGCTTAGGACTCAGGACTGCGGCTATCGAGTCCAGAGATGGCGCTGGAGCGGTCACCGCTCAGGAAACGACTCGAGGCACCGCCCGGGCGACCCGCGGGGCAGTGCTTCAAGCTCGAAATCCGCCTAGATAAGACTTGGTACCGCATACCGGATTCCTGGCGAAGCGTCTCATGTTCCTCATGCGCGTTCACCAGTACATCCCAGAGACCCATGAGACGCATGAGACAGCATCGATAAGGGTCCAGACCGCGGCCCAAGGGTTGACCAATCGCCCGCTTCGGTCATCCTGAAGTGCGGCCCATGGCGATAGTCACGCCATCAATACGTGGGAGACCCCAGAGCATGCCCTAGAGCACGCCGGCCCGCCGCAAACTCACCGAACCTCACCGTCGGGTTGTCGGGGTCCGGTCGTGATGGAACGATTTCGGTTCCTACCGCCCACTGCATCATCACAACACGCTTCGGAGAGCCTGAGCAGGCGTGGACCGGCGAGACCTTGTCGAACGTGCGCGGCGTGGGGACCACGAGGCGTTTGGGCGGCTGGTCTCGGGCGACATCGATCATCTGTATCGCATCGCTCGACTGATGGTCGGTGGGGTGGAGCCGGCACGCGATGCCGTGCAGGACGCCCTGGTTGAAGCGTGGCGAGGGTTGCCCGGACTCCGTGATGCAGCGAAGTTCGATGCGTGGATGTATCGGCTCCTGGTTCGCAGCTGCTCACGACAGCGAGCGAGGCGGGATGCCGTGATCCCCGAACATCCGTTGTGGGCGACAACGGACGTTGCACTGGACGAGGTCGTGGACCGTGAACAGCTCGAGCGCGGCTTCCGAAAGCTGGCGGCCGACCAGCGTGCTGTTCTGGTGCTGCGGTTCTACATGGATCAGTCGGTCCCCGAGATCGCAACGACGCTTGGAATGCCGCAGGGAACCGTCAAGTCGCGCCTCCATCGGGGCCTGAGCTCGCTGCGCGCCGCCCTGGAAGCCGATGCGCGGAGTGCGCACCGTGTGCCGGAGGGATCCATCCAGTGACCAGGTCCGTCGATATCGGGGCTGCGCTTCGGTCGTGGATGGAGGCCGATGCCTCCGGGGCCGCACCGGATGACCTCCTGGCGACCGTCCTCACGCGCACCGCTGCCACCCGTCAGCGCCCGGGGTGGATGCCAGGCCTCGAGCTGCCGGCCAGCCCGATCCTGGCGCCCCGATTGGTACTCCTCGCCCTGGTGGTCCTTCTCGTCGCCGCGATGGCGGGTGCCCTCATCGTCGGCCGAACTCCAACCGTGCCGACCTCCGTCGAGAACGGCCTCATCGCGGTCGTCGGCTTCGATGCCGCGAGCGCGTTGGACATCTACCTGGTCGACCCGGACGGTGGCGCGGTGACCCGGGTCACGGACACCCCTGACCCCGAGTCGCGTCTCACCTGGTCGCCCGATGGCACCCGACTGGCGTTCGTCCGCGAGCTGGACCAAGGAGATGCCGTGCCAAGCGGCGTCGACTGCGAGGCCGACCCGGCGGCGTGCGAACGCGGCGCGCAGAGCGAGTCCGCGATCGTCGTCAGTGCCCCCACCGGCGGCACCGAGCGCGTCGTCTACCAGTCGGTCGGAGTCATTCACTCACTCGGCTGGTCGCCCGACGGCAGGAGCCTCTCCTTCGTCAACGAACGTGCGGGAGGACTCTTCATCCTTGACGTGGCCTCCCGGAGCGCGCAGCTGGTGTTCGAAGGAAGCGTGGAGGGTGCGGATTGGGCACCGGACGGGACGCGGCTCGCCACCAACACCTGGACCGATGCTTCCGACGCCGATATCTACCTCGCCTTCCCGGATGGGCGCGAGCCGATCAAGCTCACCAGCCAGCCAGGATTCGAAACCTCACCGATCTGGTCGCCGGACGGTCGTCGGATCGCCTTCACCGTCGACCCGGACGGTACGGGCCACGGCGGCCGTATCGAGGTGATAACCGCCGATGGCACCGGGCGATCGGTCCTTGCGGAGGACGCCCACAGTCCGGCCTGGGCGCGCGACGGTGGCCACTTCGCCTTCGTCAGGACGTTCGACGATCTGAGCGGACGATCGGATGAGCTGTGGGTGATGGGGTCGGATGGCACCGGCCAGCGCAAGCTGGCGGACAAAGGGTCGCGCCCTCGTTGGTCGCCGGACGGAGCGCTCATCTACTGGCTAGGCGACGGAGTGGCGTGGTCGATCCGCCCTGACGGGTCCGAACTGACGATGCTACTCAGCGGCGAGATGTGGCTTGGCGCGGGCTGGGGCTTCGATTGGCAGGCCGTCCGTCCATAGATCCCCCCTGGAAGGAGGTCCAGATGGAACAAGTATCACCGTGGGCCCAGGCGGTCGCGGCTAGCGCCACCCGAGATCAGGCAGGAGGAAATCAAATGAAGAAGCTTCGAATGCTCGTCGCGGCGGTCGTTGGGGTTGTCGCCGTCGGGGCGGCGCCGGCGTCCGCGTCGAGCGCGCCGATCGTGATCATGTACGCGAAGACCTGCAACGCAAGCATCGGTCACTGCGTGGGTTCCGCTGGGAACAGCGGGACGTTCGAGATGCAGGTCACAGGCTTCCGCCCCACCGGCAAGGCCGCCCAGCTGACGGTGACCGTGGATGTCACGGTTGGAGACATCTCGTTCACGGCCGAGATGACGGGGCATGCCAGCCCGGCCGGGTTCATCGTGCTGAACGGCACGGTCACGGAGGGCTCGTTCTTGGGCGCGCAGGTCCACGAGCGAAGCAACCTCGTGAGCGCTGATGGGAGCATATCGTCGTGGATTGGAGAGCTCAGGCTCATGCCCGAATCGGACTAGATGAGACGTATGAGACAGGATCCACAAGGGCTCCAATCAGGGCTCCCGAGGACCTCTCCAAATCGAGTCGCGGCGCTGACATCGCTGTCGTGCTACTCCAGGCTCCTGGCCACACCTTCACACCGACCCGTCGTCGCTTGGCGGGCGACCACCGCGCACGCAGCCTTGGGCTAGCCAGCTGGGCTGGCAGCTCGGCGGACAGGCAGGAAGGTCTTCGGGTCACCGCCCTCGGCCAGAAAGTCGAGGACGATCCGGTTCACGAGGTCTGGCTTCTCCATGAAGACCCCATGCGAGGCACCGGGGATCACCGCCAGCTGTCCGCGCGGCAGGGCCTCATACAGGGCGACGGTGTGAGCGTGGACGATGACATCGTCATCGCCCGCGACGACGAGAACGGGAACCGGGATCTTGGCGAGGTCACGCTCCGTTAGCGTCGGCTCCTCGCGCCACATGCGCTGGAGCTTGGCGAAGACGACCGGGAAGTGCTCCACGCCGTCGGGAGAGACCGCCGCGTACCGCTGCCGCGGCATAGCCCAAGCTTCATCATCAGGCGAGGCGTCCGTCCACATCGAGGCACCCAAGAGACCGTCGCGGTGGAAGTTGGCGCCGATGGTCACCAGCTTGCGGAGCAGGTCCGGCCGCCGGATGGCGACGAGCAGCCCGACGACCCCGCCATCGCTCACGCCGATCACGTGCGCCGGCTCCGCGATCGTGTGCTCCAAGAAGGCGATGATGTCCTCGGCGAGGATCTGGTACGTGATCGGGCCATCGACATCGGGGGTATGTCCTCGACCTCGCTGCTCGGGGACATGGACCCGAAACTGCGCGGCGAAGGCGGGCAGCTGCGCCCCGAAGAGATGGACGCCTCCGAACCCGCCGTGGAGTAGGACCAGCCGCTCGCCTTCGCCGCTCGTCTCGTAGTACATGTGGGCTCCGTTAACGTCCGCGTACATCAGCTTCCCTTCTGGAGGGCGCCATGAAGGTCGTTGGTGATCGGGCGCGCGTGACTCCGCATGAGTGGGTCGTGCGCCGTCGGCCGGACGCAGGCGACCACTGACCGACAGACGGCGAGTCGCAGCTGGCACCGGAATCGGCCGACACCCCTCCGGCCGTCGCTCGCCGCGGGTCAGGAATCGAGTTGCAGCGCCTCCACCTCGTACCTCTCGACGCTTCGGATCTCGTCGCCCGCCGCGTTCGCCATCTCGCGCCGAATCTCGTCTGCTCGCGCGTCACTCACGCGCATGGCCTCCTCCGTCTCCCACAACGTGATCGCCAGCGCGTCCCCGCCCTCGCCGTTTACGAGGGAGATCAGGCCGCGAAAGCCATCCATCTCTCTGAGGGTCGGCAGGACATCCTCCACCTTCGGGGGCGATGCTGCGCCTTCACCCGATCCTTGGAACCTGCTGACTCGGGCGTGCATGTGACGTGCACCTCCTCTACACCGGCCTTCCCAAGACGAGTGTCACATGGGACGCAAGCTGGTCCGTGCTGCTGAAGGAAGTGTTCAGGGCGCCAACGCGTTCGACAGCGCCTGCGAGCTCACACGCGATCAGCCTCACCTCGCCAGCCGGTGCCGAGGAGGGGCCAAGCATGAACGTGATCGCAGTCGGCGTGCACTCACCGTATACCCGCGTTGGGTCATGACCGAGACTGCCGCGTTCAGGACATTCGATCCTTGTGGGGCTCGGTGCGACCATCGCGATCATCGAGCGACGCCGTCGTTATGAACGGATCCACGGAACAGTGGGGTGGGCAGTGCAGGCCAACGCGGGTAGCTTCGCGGGTTCGCGTAGCTGAGCAGGCACCACACCCCTTGCCCGTCGCCCCACAATGAACCGATGGAGCCGCGAGTCCTGCAGTTCGACGATCGGGGCGCCGGCGATCCGCTCGTGCTCGTCCCCGGCGGTCTGACCGGCTGGCTGTCATGGATGCCCCACCAAGAGCGCCTGGTGAGTCGCCACCGGGTCATCCGAGTGCAGCCGATCCACAACGAATTGGGCGCGCAGGGCGTGCCTGGCGACCCCGGCTACACGGCGCAGACTGAGCGCGAGTCGCTGCGGCTGAGCCTCGACGCGCTCGATCTCGAGCGGCCGCACCTCGCCGGCTGGTCGGGGGGTGGCCTGGCCTTGGTCGAGTTCGCGATCGAGTACCCGGAGCGCGTGCGCTCGCTCACCCTCGTCGAGCCGGCGGCCTACTGGGTCCTCGAGCGGCTCGGCGAACGCGTCGATGAGGTGGATGCTTCGAACGGCTTCGTGCATGGGTTGTTTGGGCGAGAGGTCAGGGAAGACGAGCTGGCGACCTTGCTCCGGATCGGCGGCCTGGCCGAATCCGGCGAGGATGTGCGGTCACACCCCAACTGGCAACGCTGGGCCGAGCACCGGGCCACGTTGTCGTGGCTGAGCCCGCTCCTGGATCACCCGGAACGCTCGATCGACGACCTCGCTCGGATCGCGGCGCCCACTCTCCTGACCAAGGGGACGAACTCGACGCCGGTCGATCGTCGCCTCGTTGACGTCCTCGGCGAGCGCCTGCCGAGTGCCCGCGTGAGGGAGTTCGGTGGCGACCACGCTCACCACATCGAGCAGATCGACGCCTTTCTTGAGGCCCTCGAGGTCCACCTGGCGCAGGCCTAACGAGTTAACAGGACCGCCAGCGGCACGAGCGAGTCGCCCACCGAGTGGACCAGCGTGCTGTCCAACTCGCGCAGCTCGGCGTCGGTGGCGGTCGGGTCGGCGGCGAATGCCGCGTGGGCGGCGATGGCGCCGGACTCGACGACGAGCACGACCGTGGCCAAGACGGGTCAGCCTACCGAGATGAGCACCCACCCGTGGCGCAGCGAACCCCATTTGGTGCCGAGCGACACGACCAGGCCGGTCACACACTTGTCCTGCATGCCGGCACAGGTCAGAATCCCATGACTCGTGGCTGCTTCAGAGGAGGGAACGGGCACTGCGGGCCATTTCCGAGCATCAGCAACGAACCGTCGCGGCTCTCATCGGGGACGGCGTCTTGACCTTCGACTTCGCCTGCGCATGCGAGGTCTTCGGCTACGACCGATCCGACATCGTGAGCCCGTGGTATCGATTCCTCGTGGCCAGCCAGGATCCACCGCCGATCAGGACGTCCACCGGGTTCGTCATGTCTCCCGAGCGAGGATTGGAGGCCCTTGAGGAAGCCGATACGGTCGTCGTCCCGGGGTGGGCCGACGATCTGCGTGCGCCGCGTCCGGAGGCGATCGAGGCGCTGCGCGCCGTCTACGACCGCGGCGCCCGCATCATGTCGGTCTGCATCGGCGCGTTTGTCCTGGCCGAGGCTGGTCTGCTGGACGGCCGGCGGGTCACCACCCACTGGCGATTCGCCGATCGGCTCCGCGAGCGATTCCCACGGGTCGAGGTCGACCCTGACGTCCTCTACATCGATGATGGTCAGATCCTGACTTCGGCCGGGACGGCCGCCGGCATCGATCTGAGCCTGCACATCGTCCGCCTCGACTACGGCGCCGAGATCGCCAATCAGGTGGCCCGGCGCATCGTCATGCCGCCCCACCGCGAAGGGGGCCAGGCGCAGTACATCGAGGCACCGATGCCTTCGGACGCCGACGAGGGGATGACCGCCCTGCTGGCGTGGATCGTGGAACACCTGGACGAGGAGCTCGGCGTGGAACAGCTCGCCCGGCGGGCGATGATGAGCCCGCGCACCCTGGCACGCCGCTTCAAGGCCCAGACCGGCACCACGCCGCTGGACTGGGTGCTGCGCCAGCGCATTGCCTTGGCGCAGCGCATGCTCGAATCCACGGATCTGCCGATCGAGATCATCGCCACTCGTGCCGGCTTCGGCACGCCGGTCACCATGCGGCATCACTTCGCGCAGCGCGTCCGCACGTCGCCGCAGGCATATCGCCGCACGTTCCGCGGCGCCAGCCCCGCTCCGGCGATCTAGTCCTCGATCACCGCCAGCGCCCGGACCGGAAACGAGGCGCCACCGGCGATGGCCGGCGGCACCGCGAAAAAGCGGAAGCCGGTCTGCGGCAGCTGCTCGAGGCCGCGCAGGTGCTCAACGATCGGGATGCCGGCGCCCAGCAGCCGGGTGTGCGCCGGCCGAGCCGGGTCAGCCGGATCGTCGATGTTCCAGAAGTCCACGCCCACCAGGGCCGGTCGCGCCGAGGCCAGCACCGCCGCGGTGGTGGAGTCCAGGTAGGGACCAGGTCGCCAGTAGTCGGGCGTTGGCCAGCGCGCGCTCCAGCCGCTGCGGATCAGGACGGCGCGGCCGACCAGCTGATCGGGCTCGAGAGCGAGGACAACAACGCGGTCGGGTCCCGGAGCCGGTTCGAGGCACACGCCGGGCAGGTCGGCGAGCGACTCGAGCGGCAGCGCGGAGAGGTCCGCCGCTTCGGGGTGGCGGTGCCAGGGGCTGTCCAGGTAGGTGCCCGAGCTGCCGAGCATGAAGATGCGGGTGATGCTGAACTGCGCCGCGCCCCCGTAGTGGGGGCGCGACGCGGCGTGACTCAGGTAGGGCTCGATGCGCGGCGACGGCAGACCGGGATACATCGGCATCCCGGAGCGGATGGGGTGGCTCAGATCGATGATCCGACGCGCTCGGCTCATCGTGCTCAGCCCAGACCGACCGGCGGCAGGAAGCCCCAGTAGCCGGCCCAGATGGCCAGGGTGGCGACGGCCACGGTTCCGGCCGCCGACCGCATGCTCAGCAGGCGCCCGGTGCGGGCGCTCGCCCGGATCGCCATCGCGGCGACCACGATGGTCACCAGCACGAGCAGGCCGGCCAGCAGATGCACGGCCGTGACCCCCAGCACCGGTCCGTCGCCCAGCAGCGGGGCGCCGCGGACGCCGCCGAGGATGAGCATCTCCGCAAGGGCCGTCAATCCGACCAGGGTCGCCAGCCCGCCGCTGATGGCGGAGGCCACCCACAGCCCGGCCGAGGCAGGCTCGCCGTCGCCGCGGCGGCGACCGAGGCCGAGCACCTTCCGTACGCCCGTGGCCGCGACGATGCCTCCGAACAGGGCCAGCAGCAGCCCGGGCAGCGCGAGCTGGGGCACCAGGCTGCCGAACCAGCCGACGGACATCGTCCCCGACTGGTGCCAGCCGAGGCCCGACTCCGGCACCTGTGCCGGCACGCTGGTGAGCCCCTCGCCGTCGGCCCGGTCAAGCCCGTGGATCCACTCCGCCGGCGTGGTGAGGTAGCCGTCGGCGTAGTGCCGTCGTCCGCCGTGGCCGGCGCTGATCTCACGCTCGCAGGGGCCGGCAAGCACCATGGAGTGGTCCGTACCGGCGAAGATCTCCAGGCGATAGGCGCGGTTCGGCCCGCGCTCGAGGGCTGCCCGCAGGGCGGTGAGGCTGTCACGTGCCGGCACCTGACAGTCGAGCTCGCCCCACAGGCCCAGCACCGGCTGCCGCACCTGCTCCCACAGCCCGACCGTCTCGAGGCGCGGATCGAGGGCGTGGAACCAGAACCCGGGCACGCCGGGCATCGGCTCCATGACGCCGGCCTCGATCAGGTCGAGGCTGCTGTACATCATCTGCCACGCCCTGGTCGAGGTGGCGATGGCGTGCGGGCTGAACCCGCGCACGGCCAGCATGCTGCCGGTCAGCCAGTCGGCCGCATCGCCCGGGTTGAACCCCGACGGACTCACGGCGACCAGGAAGGCCACGTCGTCGTTACGCACCGCGGCGCTGGCGATGATCCAGGCGCCCTGGCTCGCGCCGGCCAGGCCGACCCGGGCGTCGTCGACGGTCGGCTCGGCGCGCACCAGCGCATGGGCCGCGAGCGCGTCGTCGGTCAGGTCGTCGAACGTGGCGGAGGCGAAGTCACCGGCCGATTCGCCAGTCCCCCGTTTGTCGTAGATGAGGGCGGCCACCCCGGCGCGCGCCAAGCTCGAGGCCAGCAGCCGGTAGGTCTCGCGGTTGTGCGGTCCGGCGCCATGCACCATGGCCAGCGCCGGATGCGGCCCGGCGCCGGAGGGCAGGAACAACGAGCCAGCCAGACGCACGTTGCCGCTGTCGAAGGTGACCTCTCGCTCCTGGAACAGGTCGACGCGCGGAGCGACCTCCGGCTCGCGTCCTGGTCGCTCGAAGCCGACCGCGGTCACGGCACCATCGGCATCGCGGATGAAGGTGATCGTCTCGAACGGCTCGCTATCGGCCCGATAGCGGTCATGGCCGTCGGGCGAGAGATGGATCTCCTCGCCGTCGAGCTCGAGCATGGGGTGACGGCCGAACAGGGTCAGGTGCTGCCCCGACTCCAGTTGATAGACGCCGGCACCCTGGGTGAACTCTGCGGAGTCCATGGCCGCGGCTGGTGCCGGCGAGACGGAGCCGAGCGCCAGGAGCGTCGACACAAGCAGCGCCATGCCGCGAGCGGCGGCGTGCAGGAAGGCGCCGTGGGTCGTCGTGAAGGTGAGTGCTCGGGTGAGTGGCATCGGATTGTTCCTTTGGTGCGAGCAGGGTGGTCTCAATGGCCTTCAGCATCGGAGCCAACGCCCCGCGCCGCGAGAGCCGGCCGCGCCAGGAATCGCTGAAAACCTGCCAGACACACGGCGACGGGTAGGGCACCTCGGCCCCACCCGCCGCGTCGGGCTCGTCTAAGAGCGGCGGTTCACCCGCATGCGCACGCCACCGCTGGGGCGGAGGGTGACCGACGGAGCCGGCGCAATGGCCCGGTTGTCGGCGAGCGCCAAGCGGAAGCGCTGGCCGATGGTCGCCAGGATCAGCGCGGCCTCCATTTCCGCGAACGACTGGCCGATGCACAGGCGTTGGCCGCCGCCGAAGGGGAAGAACGCGTAGCGTGGCAGGTGCTTGGTGAACTGGTCCGTCCAGCGGTCGGGTTCGAAGCGCTCCGGATCGGCGTAGAAGCGCGCATCACGGTGAGTGACCCACGGGCTGACCAGCATGACCGTGCCGGCCCTGATGCGATGACCCGCGATCGTGCAGTCGCGCACCGCGCGGCGGCCCTCCAGTGTCCAGACCGGCGGATACAGCCGCAGCGTCTCGCGGATGACCTTGGCCGTGTACGGCAGCCGGCGCAGGTCCTCGACCGTTGGGACCTCGCCGCCCAGGGCGGTCGACAGCTCCTCATCCAGATTGGCCGCGACGACAGGATTGGTGGCCAGGAGGTACCAGGCCCAGCTGAGGGTGATCGCCGTGGTCTCGTGACCGGCCAGGAACAAGGTCATGACCTCGTCGCGCAGCTGCCGGTCGGTCATGCCGCCGCCCTCGTCGTCCTGGGCTTGCAGCAGGACCGAGAGGAGATCACCAGCGTCGGCTGGCGCGGGCTGCGCGCGCCGGCGCTCGATGATGTCGTAGATGATCGCGTCCAGCTCGGCGACCGCGCGTCGGAAGCGCCGGTTCCCCGGCGTGGGCACCGACAGCGGGAGCGGCAGCGGTTGGAGGATCTGGCGACTGAACTCGGCGAGCACCGTTTCGAGCGCTCGCCCCACCGCCGGCGCCTGCTCGGCCACGTCGGTGTCGAACAGCGTCTTGGCCACCACCTCGAGCGTGAGGCCCATCATGTCGTCGTGGATGTCACGCACCTCCCCGTCGCGCCAGGTCGCCAGTCGGCGCTGGGTGAAGGCGACCATGAGGCGTCCGTACTCAGCGATACGCGCGCGGTGGAAGGCTGGTTGCATCATCCGCCGTTGGCGAATCCAGAACTCGCCGTCGCTCAGCAGCAGCCCATTACCCAGCAGAGCCCACCACACCGGCTCGGTCACGTTCTTGACGAAGTTCTTGGTCTGTTTGACCAAGACTTCCTCGATGGCATCCGGCCGGTTGAGCAGCACGAACCGCATGTTCGCGAATCGCAGCGGAACGACATCCCCGTGCTGGCGCGCAGTGCGCTCCAGGAAGCCGGTCATGTCGCTGCGGAAGTCGGGTAGGTTACCGAGCAGCAGGCTGCCTCTCGGGCCGGTCGGCAGGGGCGCTGGCGTCGCGGAGGCGGCGGCTGGCGTGGTCACGGTGATGACTCCTTTCAGAGGCGAATCGCCGACAGGCGGCAGCCGGGGCGTTGGGACGCCGGGGCGTCGTGGTGGTGACGGTGGTGGTGGGCGGCGACGCGGCTGGATGACACGTCAAGGCTGTCGGTGATGTGGTCGACGACATGGCGCGCGTCGGCTCCGACGCCCGACAGCAGCGCCGAGCCACGGCTGCGCTGCCAGGAGCGGCCGGCGAAGTGCAGCCCGCTGACCGGGGCGAAGCCGTCGGTCTCGATGATTCGTCCCTGGGCGTCGGTCGCCCCCGCAATCGCGAGCCAGCCGGTCTCGTCGGTGTAGCCGGTGGCCCATACCACCACACTGACCGACTCGGCAGCCCCATCAGCGAAGCGGGGCACTGCGTCGCTGAAGCCGCTGAGTGGTCCGCGGATCTTGACGCCTCGCGCGGCGAGGGCACGCAGCGACAGGTGGCGTCCCGGGAATGGATCGGTCCGTCGCAGGTACCTTCCCACAAGGCTGTCGCGATGGGCAGCTAGCGCTCCGGCACGTGACAGCCACCAGAACACCGAGCGTCCCCCGACGCGTTCCGCTGTGACGCGGCGCGGCCGCCCGGTGGCGAGGCTGACGAGGCGGCCCGCGGTTGCCAGCTCGAGGGCGATCTGGCGGCCGGTGGCGCCGTCGCCGACGACCAGCACGCGGCCATTGGGCGTGGCGGCGGGATTGCGGTAGGTGGTCGGGCTCAGCTGGGTAACGGTTGACGGGAGGTCACGTGCAGCTGGCAGAACCCGAGGGACTTGGAAGGCGCCGGTGGCCACGATGACGGCCCGCGCCCGCAGCAGACTGCCGGAAGCCAGGATGGCACTGAAGCCGGACCCATCGCTTGTGAGGCGTCGCACACCGTCGCTGAACCTGATCGGCAGCCTGAAGTGGCGGGCATACGAGTCGAGGTAGTCGGCGACCTCGTCCCGGGTGGGGTAGGCATCGGGCTCGCCGGGCATGGCCAGCCCGGGGAGCGAGCTGTGGGCCACCGGCGTGAACAGGGTGAGAGATTCCCAGCGGCGGCGCCAGCTGTCTCCGACCCGGGACGCTCGCTCCACGATCTGGAACGACAGCCGGCTGCGGCCCAGCCAGTAACCCGCCGCGAGTCCGGCCTGACCGGCTCCGATCACCAGTACGTCGAGCAGTTGCGGGGGTCGACGGACGCCGGCAGTCATGGCGTTCTCCGCGCGGCGCGCGTGATGTTGGGCGCATTGTTGGCCGGCGGACCAACAGCGAGGATGCCGATCGGGCCCAGCCCCTGCTGCGCACTCACGACTCCCTCGTCCCACAGTCCGAGATCCTTGGCTTCCGCCGCCAACAGCACCGCGGTGACGGCGATCGCAGCCACCACCAGGATCGGACGTTGCATGACCTGGCTCGGCGGAGCGGCGGCTGGGGGGACGAGAAGCTCGCGGATGATGAACAGCAGGCCCACCAGCACGACGGTGATGGCCAGCAGGTCGCCGGCGGTCGGGTGTCCCCCAGGCGCGGCGTCGAAGGTGCGCTCGGCGAAGCTGGATGTCAGATAGACCACGCCACCCGCCCAGGCGGAGAGCGTCACCGCGCCGATGACCTCGGCTCGAGTCAGTTGCTGGCTCATCGTCAGAGCGCGCGCTTGGTGGCGGCGACGATTCGAAGCCATGCGCCGTAGTCGACGTGCGCGGTATCGACGTCACCGCGGGGGACGGAGACGACCGGCCGAGAGCGGTGCCGGCTGGCGGCGTCGAGCATCTCTTGCTGGCGTGCCCGTGCCATCTCGAACAGGGGTCCACCGTGGATCGAGAATCGCGACATGCTCATCGTTCTTCCATGCGGTAGCGGATTGAGGGACCAGCATCGGAAGAACGCATCGCTGCAACGAGATCAAGGGCGGTCGTTCGCCGCTAAGAACCTGCCAATCCAAGCGTCGGTGTTGCATCACGAGCGCAGCCAGGTCCCCGACGAGCACCTGGCGCGGATGCAGGCCGCGCTTCTCTGCCGGCGCGCCAAGTCCGTCTTCGCCAGCTACGCAGCGGTGTACCGCGATCTGGCCGCCGCGCCCCGCCGCCCGGTGCGCGCCACCTACCTCGTCGTCGGGGCCGGTTCGGAAGCCGAGCTGCGGCGCATCGCCGAGCTGGTGCGCCGGGTGGCCGAGGAATGCGGCGTGGAGCTGCGTGAGCTACCCGCGTCAGAGCTCAGCGCGCTCTGGTCGTCCGCCGCGCGGGCCGGCAGCGAGCACCGGCTGGGGGTCCACACGGCCACCGGCGACGGGCTGCTGGCGGCCCTCCACTTCGGTCACCGGTCGCCCTCGCAGGTGCCGCCCGGCTCGCTGACGGCCTCCTCGCGGCGCCGGGAAGTCATCCCCCGGCGCCGGGCACGTCAGCAACTTCGAAGAACCAGGCGATCACCGTGAGCTGATCCGCGAGGCTTTCGAGCTGCGGCCGCCGCGCGCGGGAATCGTGGGTGAACCCGTGCCTCAGCACCAGGGCCGGACCGTCACCGGCCCGTGGATAGGCGACGGATTGATCGCCCACCTCGGCGCGAAGCATGAGCGCTCATGCCTCCCTGGGCCGGTGCCCCGTCACCCGTCATTCGAGCGAGCTGCGCCTCGATGCCCCCAGCAGTCCGGGCCATCTCGGTGTAGATCCGACCCCAGCGAAAAGTCCCGTCGGCCGGCTCCGGTGGATCCGGGCCGGATTGAGGGTACACAGACAGCCCGGACAAGGAGCGGCTACAGCACCACGATCCCCGACGAGCCGTCCACGACCACCGGTGCGCCGTCGGCGATCGTCCTGGTCGCGTCGAGCGCGCCGTCGACGAGGGGAATGCCGAACTCACGGGCCACGATCGCGGCGTGCGCGAAAGGACCACCGACCTCCGTGACGGCCGCTGCGGCGATGGCCAGGAGCGGAGTCCAGATCGGCGACGTGCCGTGAGCCACCAACACCTCTCCCGGCTGGAACCGGCCGAAGTCCTCCGGCCCGGTCACGACCCTTGCGATTCCCCTGGCCGAGCCGGGGCTGGACGGCGTCCCCACCAGGACCCGACGCCCGTCCCGAAGCTGTACGCCACGCTCCATGAACTGGGTGCGCATCTCGGGCATCAGCTTCATCATCGGGTCGCTCCCCCAGGTGGCATCCTGCGCCGGCGGGATGAGGGGCGGCGGCGTGAGCTTCTTCTGACCGTCACGCGTCTCGCGTCGGGCCTCGACGAGCTCCCGCCGATCGCCCTCGACCATCCAAAGCTCGTCAGCCTCGAGGTAGAAGACATCCTCCGGCCTGGCGATCACGCCGGCGTGGGCCAGTCGACGTCCCTGTTCGAGGAACGTAGCCCGCAGCAGGGCGAGCACGCGCTGGAGGTGGAAGGCGGCATCATCGGTGTGCGCCGCCGACGTCTGACCGGCGGCCACCACGCGGCGGCTGAACAAGCCGCGCGATCCGCGGACGGACCTGAGCTTCTGCTCGGCCTGGGCGCGCGCGGCCTGCACGCGAGCGAGCCGCTCGTCCGGTCCCGCGCGGTCCGCCACGGCGGCCGAGAGCTGCCATCGCTGTGTGTCGGGTGACTCGGCGAGGGTGGGGTGGATCGGGTCGGCGCTCTCGACCTGGTGGCCGAACCGGGCGAGATGCGCCGCCAGCGCGCTTGGATCCCGGGCTGCCCGACGCAGTGACCGCTCCGACTCGAGGAGCAGCGAGTCGTTGCCGCGGAACAGGGCCCCCGCGTCCTCCAGTCCGGGCGCCCTGGCCATGCCGACGAAGACCTGTCCCACGCGCACCAGCGATGCGAACCAGCTGACCTCTACCCACCACCAGCCAAGCGCGTCGAGGAGTCGCTCGGCGTGGCGACGGAGGGCCGCGGCGTCGATCTCGCCGACCTCGACCGGTGACAGCGCGTCGAGCTCGGCCAGCCGCTTCGCCCACCGTCGCTGCACGCGGCGGTGGCCGTCCATCCCGACCGTGAAGAGGGTGATCATGTAGCCGGCCATGTTGGCGATGAACGTCCGGAGTGGACCCCCGAACCGCATGTAGAGCCAGCCGTTGATGAGGAGGTGATCGGGCTTGTGCGACTTCGGCCACGGCGGCCACCCGCCATAGCTCTGCCGCGCGGCCGCCATTGCCTCGAAGGTGGTGGTTGCGCCGAGTGGCGAGAGAGGCTCGGTCGCCCATTCGGCGGCCTGGATGTCCTTGACCCACCTGGCACCTGGGACGGGGCTCTCCCAGCTCGCTTCGGGCGGCAGGACGGTCATGGGCCTCGCCTGGAGCAGCCACAGCCACTCTTCGTCGATGGCCCACTCGACGTCCTGGGGCCCGTCGGCGGCGGAGGCGACGCGGCGCACCATGGCCGCGATCTGCCTGGCGCGATCATCGGTCAGCGCCCCCTCCGTTCCGTCGCCAGGCTGCGCCTCGACCTCGCCGACGGCAGAGACGCGGTAGCGGTCGGGCGTGACCTCCCCGGACACCAGCCTGTCGCCCAGCCCCCTGACCGCGTGGATCACCACTACGTCGCGTGTGCCGAGGAGGGGGTCGGCCGAGAAGGCGACGCCCGCCACGCTGGCGTCCACCATCCGCTGGACCAGCACGGACATCGTCATGGCGCCCGAGAGCTCGGCCAGACCCCTCCGTCGCAGGTAGCTCCCCACCCGATCCGCGGTCAGGGAATCCCAGCACGTGGCGAGGGCCGACGCGAGCGCCTCCTCTCCGCGGACGTTGAGGACGGTCTCGAACTGCCCCGCGAAGCTCGCCCCGCTGCCATCCTCGACGGAGGCCGATGATCGAACCGCGACGAGCGCGTCCGTGCCCATCTGCCGGTACGCGTCGACGGCCAGAGCCGCCGCCTGCTCGCCCGTCCCCACCACGCAGAAGCCCTGCGGGACGCGCTCGCCCGCTGACAGTAGCTGTCCGAGCCGCGAGGCCTTGCCGCCGACCTCTGCGACCTCACCGGCCTGCCTCAGCGGCACGATGCGCGCATCGGCCCCGGTCTGCTCGTTCGGTACCGCGCGCATGGGACGCCTCCTTCAACCCGGCCCTGGCCGGCTATGGCTTGGCGAGTGGATCAGGAAGATCCGGGATCTCGGGCGGGTACAGGAGCGAGCGCCGCCGGTGCTGTCGCCGCAGGTACGCCTCGAGGATCCGCAAGGCGCGGAAGGCCAGGGTCGCGCTCACCTCGCCTCGCCGCCCGGCGGCGACCGCTGGCCTGATCATGTGGTGGAGGAGGAACGCCATTTCCTCTTCGGTCAGCTCGGTGTAGCGGCGCACGAAGCGCAGGCTCTCGAGCGGGACGCCCTGGTCCATGATCGAGCGGGCTGCCTCAGCCGCCTCCGCTTCGGCTTCGGTGTAGAGAGACCCGCCGTTCGCGCTCTGGGGCTGCAGGACGCCCAGCTCCTCGAGCCTCGTCAGCTCCTCGAGGCTCAGCCCCGTCCGCTCGGCGACCTCGGACCGGTCGATGGGCGGTTCTTCTCCGTCGACGCCGAGGAACTCGGTGACGACCGCGATGGCCCGTTCGGTCGCCGCCGGGCTCGCCGGACCGGTCAGCTTCTCCATGCCCTTCAGCTGCTGCTTGATCCGCGCGAGCGGGACGTGGGCTTCCTGGAAGGCCCTGATGAGGCGCAGACGAACGAGGTGCGATTCGTCGAAGTAGGAGACGCGGGCGTTCACCTTATCGGGCGGCGGCAGCAGCCCCTCACGGAGGTAGAAATGGATGGTCTCGCGGCTAACGCCGGAGGCTTGCGCCAGCTCCCCGATGCGCATTCGACCCGAGTCATTTGGAGTGACACTATGCATAGTATTGATATATACGCACGCCGAGAACCTGGATGTCAAGCCCGGGGCCTCAATCGATGGAAACGTCCAAGGCGAACATGCCGAGGCCCATCGCCCACCAACCGCCATCGGTCCAATGCCATCCCATCCTGTGGCCTCCTCTACCGCCGCTCGTGCCGGCGGCCACTACTTCTCGGCCAGGAACGTTCCGCGCATGCCGGCGTCGTAGTGACCGTCGACATGGCAGCCGATGAGGAGCTCGCCGGGCTCGTCGAAGGTGTGCGAGGCGACAAGACGACTGAAAATCTCGCTCCCTCGCCCTGAGCTCTCGCGTGAGTGGTTGAAGGCGGAGCTCCTCGGCGCGCGCCGCACCAAGTCATCGAGCGCACATCGCCCGTCCAGCGTCACTGTCCGGAGTGCTCGGCTGAACTAGGTCGTCGGCGCAGTCGATGAGCCATGGAACGTCGCCGGACGCGTCGGTGACGCGACAGCCGTGAAACGGCTTCCAAGTCAAATCGGTTGGACGAATTCCACTCCGTCCACATGCCGCGACGTTGCGATCGGAGTGGCCGTTTCGACGAGTGTCCGGATCCCCGCGCCGATGTCGTCGGCGGTCATCGACCGGTCGAACATGCCGGCGAGGAGCACCCGCCGGATCGACTGCGCCAAGACGAGCAGCTCGGATTCCTGGAGCGCCGGCGCCACCCTCCGGAGGGCTTCCAGGAAGTTGTCTAGCCCGTTGTGCATGCTCGCCTCGAGGACCGGCCAGAACGTCTCGGTGCCAAGCTCCACGGCCGCCTGCGCGGCCGGCCGCACGAAGAGGCAAGTGCGCGCGCAGAACTCGGCGTAGATGTCGAGGAACGCCCGCGGATCATCGTCCTTCAGCCCGAACGAGCCCTTGAGGAAGTCGGAGCAGAAGCGGTCGAGCGCGTCCTGCGTTAACGGATGCAACAGCAGATCGCGCTTCGTCGGAAAGTAGTGATACAGACCGCCGACGCTCAGGTATGCCGCGCGCGCAGCGTCGCGCATCGTGACGCGGCGCGCTCCGCGCTCGAGGATGAGCGGCGCCACCGCAACGAAGATCTCCCGCTGCCGGAGCAGCCGATCCTCATGCGGGCGACCGGGTTTTCCGAACGCCACAGCCCCTTCCTCTGATCAATGGCGCGGGGTCTTCCCAACTCGCGATGGTCTCGCAAGGATACGTGCATGTCCAAGGACGCTGTCGCCCGATACATTGAAGCGGAGCGACGGTATTTCGTGCTCGAAGGGGTCGCGCCAGCGGAGCGATACCTCAACTTGGACCGCCCGCAGCTGCGGGTGCGCGTACTCGAGCTCGGCGCGGGTGAACCGGTGTTGTTCGTCCACGGCGGCGGCGGAAGCGCGGCCCAGTGGGCGCCGCTGCTGGCCCGGATCCATGGTCGGCGGCTGCTCGCGGTGGATCGGCCGGGCTGCGGCCTTTCGTCGGCCTTCGATAACCGCGGCGTCGATCTGCGGGCGCACGCGGTCGACTTCCTGTCCGGCGTGCTCGACGCCCTGGCGATCGAGGCGGTCGACATCGTCGCAAATTCGATGGGTGCCACCTGGTCCGTCTGGCTGACGCTCGAACGCACCAACCGGGTGCGCTCGCTCGCCGTCCTAGGCTCGCCTGCGCTGATCGCGGGCTCCGGCGCGCCACTGCCCTACCGCCTCCTTGGCGTGCCCGTATTGAACCGCGTGATGTACGCGATGGAGCCACCGAGCGACGCCCACGGCCGGAAGACCTTCAAGCGGATCGGCCATGATCCGGCCACACTGCCGGACGAGGTAACCACGCTCCAGGGCCGGACCGAGGCGCTGCCGATGTATCGCACCCACTGGCTCAGCCTGATGGAGAACATCTTTCCCGGCGCACAGCAGGCGGTGCTCCTGACGCTCGAGGAGCTCGCGCAGGTGGAGCAGCCTGTCCGATTCATATGGGGCGAGCGCGACCCGTTCGGACCACCAAGCGCCGGCGAAGCCGCATGTCGTGTGATGCGGGACGCGCAGCTGACAACGCTCATGGCGGGGCACCTGCCATGGGTCGATATGCCTCAACGCTGCACGAGCGTTGTTCAGGACCTGCTCGACCGGGTTGCCAGCGTGCCTGCGGCGGCACCAGTCCGTTAGTCGGCTCGGCAACCCTTCGTCGGTTGGCCGGGCTCCCATCCGCCGCCTGGTCACCGGCCGATCTGGCGTACCGGCCTCGCCGACCCCGTCGACCTCGACCGGCTCGCCGTCGCGCAAGCGGGTGGTCGCATCGCCCGAAGCATGATCGGTCTATGGCGAAAGCAGGGTCGACAAGCGTCCGGTCAACGATCCACCTGCGCGGTCGCACGTTCGCGCGCCGCGAACCAGGGGACGAGAGCGGCCGTGATGAGCTCGGAAGCCTCGTCCGTCGTCCGCGTCCCACCCCGGACGCTGTCGAAGAACGTCGGGTGCATGACGCCGCGGAGGATGGCCATCGACTCTTCGTCGGCGGCGACCGGCCCGAGCGCGATCCGCATCAGCTCATGCCAGCGAGCACCGTACTCGGCCCCCTTCTCCGCCCAGGGACCGCTGACCATCGGCTCGCGGAGCCACATCCGATAGATCGGCTGGGCCTGATCGAGGAACCGGCCGGTCGCCTGGATCAGCCGCCGGAGCCGCTCGCCGATCGATGGCGCGCCATCGAAGATCGAGCGGTCGGGCAGCGGAGCCTTGTCCGTGAGACGGTCGACCACCGCGCGCTCGAGCGCCTCTCGAGATGAGAAGTGGTTGCGGAGGGTGCCCGGGGCGACGTCCGCCCGCAGGCCGATCTCGCGGAGGGTCGTCGCGCCAATGCCCTTCTCCGTGTACAGCGCTATGGCCGCTTCGACGATGCGCTCCCGCGTCGCCTGCATCTGAGCGGCCCGCTCACCCAGCCGGTACACCCTTGGCATCGGCCCTCTTGCCTCCGAGGTATCTATTGACTATCCGATGTCATCCAAACAATACTACCGTCGTCTGGAGTTGGCCAGCTTGCGGAGGACATGATGGGACGTTATCGCATCACCCGGCAGATCGGCGCCACGCCGGAGCACGTGTACCGGGCCTTCATCGATCCCGCCCTCGTCGTCGATTGGATGGACGGGACCGGCGTCGTCGATGCCACGGGCCCGCTGGATGAACCGGGCACGAGCTACACCTTCGCGGTCTGGGGACCCTGGCGCTTCAGGACAACGGTGGTACGGGTCGAGAAGCCGCATCTCCATGAAGTCACCGGCGTCGGACCCCTCGGCTCGGCGTACCGCATGGTGGCGACCCTGACGCGGCGTGACGGCGGGACGCAGCTCGACCTGCTGACGGAGTACACGGTGCCCCTCGCGGCGGTGGGGCGCTGGATCGACCGGCGCTGGATCGACCGCGAGCCTCACACCATCGCGAACCGCGAGGTCGACCGGCTCGTCCGCCTCGTCACCGACGAGCGGGCGGTGCCCCGCCCCAAGGGGGCGTCGACCGCCGCCTCCCGGGAGGAGCTCGACGACGCCGTCGAACGCGCGCAGGCCCGGCTGCTCGACGCGGAGTTGGGCGCCGGAGACTGGTCGACCCGATGGCTGCGTTGGTCTGGCGGCGAGACGCAGGTCATCGAGGCCGGTGACGGCGAACCGCTGCTGCTGGTCCACGGCGGGATGGGCAATGCGGCCGACTGGGCGCCGCTCACGGCTCGCCTCGCCATGGGCCGCCGGGTCATCGCGGTCGATCGGCCGGGTCATGGGCTCGCCTCCCCGTTCGACTATCGCGGCATCGACCTGTGGCGCCATGGGATTGGGTTTCTCGCCGAGGTCCTCGACGCGCTCGACCTCCCGACGGCGGACGTCGCGGGCTGCTCGATGGGCGGCCTGTGGGCCATCGGGTTGGCCGAGGCCAACCCGGAACGAGTCAGGCACCTCGTCCTCGTCGGCGCCCCAGCGGGCTCGAGAGGCCGGCTCCCCGCAAAGGTCGGCGCGCTCAGCTGGCCCGTGGTCGGCGGGCTGATCGCGTCGCTCGTTCGGCGGGGCACCGCCGATGGAACGCGCTCCTTCTGGAAGGGCGCCATCGTGGCCCACCCCGAGCGGCTGTCCGACGAGCTGCTGGCGTTCGAGACGCTGGCTGCCCGCCGGAACATCGACAGCTGGCGGTCACTCGTGCGGAACGGCGTATGGCTCGGTGCCATGCGGGACCGGTACCTCGTCGAGTCGCACCTCCGCCGGGTGACCGTGCCCGTGACCTTCGTCTGGGGCGAGCTCGACGCGGTCGCCACGATCGAGCGTGCCCGGGAACTCGCGGCCGCCTCGCCGGGCCCGGCAACGGTCGTTCCGATCCCGGACGCCGGTCACCTGCCGTGGATCGATGAGCCCGATCTCGTCGCCCGGGGCATCGGCGCCGCCCTCGCCGACGTGGGCTCGCCGGCACCGGGAGCGATGCGGCAGGCCACTCGGGCGCCGGAACCCGTCGCCGTCCAGCCCTAGCGAGACGGATCCTTGAGGTCGACCGGGATGGCCAATGAGCGCGATCGCGTCCCGGCGGTTGAGGCGGGGGTGGTTGCGGGCCTGGCTGGTTTCGTGGCATTCCTCATGGTCCATGACCTCTGGATCGCCCCGATCTGGTTCATCGCGCCGGTCGGGGCGGTCATGGCCGGCATCGGCGGCGGCGTCGTTGGGGCCGCGTACGCCGAGTTGCTGCCAGGTCTCCCGCGGCGGCCATGGACGTCGCTCGTGGTCGCCGCCGGCGTCGGGATCATCCTGCTGCCGTCCATCGTGATCGCGGCGGTCCAGGAACCGATCTACGCGATGGGCTCGTCCGGCGAGGGGACCCTCCTCGTCGCCGGGCCGCAGGCCGCCGTCGAATTCGTCTTTGGCCTCCTGCTGACGGCGACCCTCGCCGGGGCCGGAGTCGGATGGATCGTCACCCGGCGCCGATCCGCCGCGCGATGGACGGCGCTGGCCGGGTTCGCGTTCGCCGCCGGCCCCGGCCACAACATTCCCCTGCTCGGTGGGACTCCGGCTGTGGGTAAGGAGCTCGCGATTCTCGCCCTCGTCGTTGGAATCGCCTCCATCGTGCTCGTCGAAGGCCACGCCAGGCGCGCCCGGACCCGGCGCCCGCATTAACGAAATGGTCGCAGGGTATCGAAATCGGGACGGAACGAACCTGAATCCAAGCGGCTAGCAGGGTCGTGGCTCGTTGGGTCGCGGCTTCTCCTTCGAGGGGCGACCCTCCTGCCGCTCCTGTTCAGCCTGACGCTCGGCCGCCAGCTTCGCCTCCCAACCGTGCAGGATCTCCATGGCCAGCGGGTACAGAAAATCATACGTGTGGCCGGGGCGGTGTTCCGACTCCATTGATAGTTGATGCGACGGGGCCCGCAACGAGGCATGGCGTCCTACCCCTCGAGTGCATGCTGTAGGTCCCGCATGCTCGCTTCGATTCGGTGACCGGGGCAGCATCTATCTAGCCATGTTGGGCCGCGCGGTCGCTCCGCACGCTCCGGTTTCCGCCGGAGCGCCGAGCGACGAGGCTCGTGCGGTCTGTCGTCAAATTGCCAAGGGCGACGGCCGGCGGCGATCACCGGCTGCTCTAGCGCATGAGTTGTTCGGGGGCTTCCCTCCGGCCGAGTGACACTACCTGTCCCCAATCCCCCAGCCGCGCCGGGTCACCCCTTCGGCCAAGCCGATCGGGAGTCAGGCGCCCGTCAGGAGGCGGACGACGCGGTCGTATGAGGCGACATAGTCGACGACGATGAGCGCGGCGAAGATTAGGGCCAAGGTCGGCCGATTCGCGGCAGCCAGTGCAGCCGCGGCACCGCCCAAGATGGCGAGCTCGAGGACGAGGCGCAGCGCACCCGGAATGGCGACGACCGGATCGGGGCCATCGCCCGCCGCGCGGAACACCGCCCAGGCGCCGGCCGCCACGACGACCAGCCCCGCGGACCAGGCGATGCGCCAGATGCCGCTCTGCGTCGTCCAGCCCCAGTAGGCCAGTGAGGCCAGGGCGGCCAGCTCGAGCAGGAAGTGCAGGCCGAGCACGATCAGGTTCTGGCTCACGGGGCCTCCGCCTGGCGCTGTGCTGCGGCGCGGCTCTCGACCTCCGCCTTCAGGCGCTCGAGGCCGGTGTCGACCGCCGTCCGCAACGTGCCGCGAAAGATTCGGCGCAGGAGACTGGCCAGCAGCCCCTCCCAGGACTCCTCGGTCCGCACTCGCGTCCCGGCGTCTATCGGCTCGAGCCGATAGACGTGGACTGCCCGGATCGAGAAGGTCGTGCCGGTCCAGCCCAACGTGCGCGGCGGGTCGACTTCGCGCAAGACCGATGTGATCCAGCCCGGACCGGACTTCCAGCGGAAACTGGTCCCGGCGGCAAGCGGTCCGTCGACCGAAACCTCGGTGATGTCGGCGTTCCACCGGGGCCAACGGGCAAGATCGGCCAGCACCTCCCAGGTATCCTCGGGGGCGGCCGAAACGTCGACTGCTCCGATGGCTGTCACCGGCGCGTCGCGGTTGATTTCCATCGCGCGCATAGTAGCCCCGGCGCGACTGGATCCGTTTCGGCTTCCCGATGGACGCCGCGGCGGTGCGGGAGCCGGGCCTGCGTGCGCAAACGGGATGCGCCCGATGCCCGCCAACCCGGCCATACCAGATCAAGCTGCAGCTGGCTCTCGCACCTGAGCGGACCTTCGAGCCGTGTGACTAAGTGCCAGCGTCGACGAGGCCGGCGAGGCCGTGGAGGATGCGGTCGGCGTGGTTCACGGCTGCCGAGATGTGACCCTCGCCCTCCAGCCAGCGGAGATCAACACGGGGCATTCGCCGCGCCAGCCAGCGGGCCATGGCGGGGGGCGCGTTGCGATCCTCGGTGCCGTGCCACATGGTCACCGGCTTTGTGATCTCCGCAGGGTCGAATCCCCACGGCCCGATCATCAGCGCCGTGTCGTGCTGTGCTCCGCGCGGCGAACCGTGCGTCGTCTCGTACACCATGCAAGCGAAGGCACCTGCCAGCTCAGGATCGGCCAAGACCGCTGCATCGGCTTGGGGCAGGGAGCGGATCGCCTGCGCCGCCATCCGACCGGGCGCGACACGCGCCGTCAGACCCATCAACCAGCTGATCGCGCGGGCGAGCCTCGGACGCAAGCGGGCGAGCTGCATGAAGCGCCATGAGTCCGGACTGATGCCGTCCGTCACGCCGGGAGACTCGAATGGTGCGGTCCCGCTGACCGTGACGGCAACCGTCAGCCGCTCCGGGAGCTGGCGCGCGCAGGCGAGGGCGTACGGGCCACCACCCGAGTAGCCGAGGACGGCAAAGCGGTCGAGGCGGAGCTGACTCGCGAGCGCCGTGACGTCGGCGGGCCAGTCCGAGATGCGCCGATCGATCTGAAAGCTCGACCCTGCCGATCCGGGCCGGTCCACCGCGATGAGCCGAATGCCGCTGGCCGCCACATCCGCACTCGTGCCGAAGAGACGACACTCCGAGGCCGAGCTGGGCGAGCCGTGGAAGTACATGACCGGTGCGCCGGCGGCCGCACCTGCCTGAAGGAACGAGAGGCGTCTGCCGTCGGCCAGTCGTATCTGCTCGCGCGCACCCTGTTTCATGCAGGGACTCTAACGCCGGAGCGGGCAACGCCCGACCGTCTGGCTGACTAGATGTTGGACAGGATTGCGCCCGACTCCGAGCGCTGTTGGGAGTTTCTCAGCGATCTCTGGCCGAGCGTCCACGCGTCCGAGGCCTCTTCCCGCTGCACCCTATCGCCACGCCCGTGGTCCGGGCTCCATTGCAGTCAACGGAGGACACACGATGAGCAGCAACGTTCGGCTGATCAGCACGGCGCTGGTCGTCGTCATCACGATTGCGGCGTGTTCGTCGCCGGCTACGTCGTCGCCGGTGAGCGAGCGCGAGGCGCGCGTGATGGCTGAAGAGATGCTGATGGCCTACAACGACGGCGACTACGGCGCGTGGAGCGCCGCGTGGTCGACCCAGATGAAGGACGCCATCGACGACGCCGCGTTCGCGGCCTTCCGCGAGCAGACGATGGCGGTCGCCGGCGCGTACCAGGCGATCGAGTCAGTCGAGTCGCGACCGGGAAACAACGCGGGTGTGTGGCGCTGGGAGTTCATCGCTCGGTTCGAGAATGGACGCTACGTCTTCATGATCGCCTTCAACGAAGGCAGCCCCCTCATCGAAGGCGTGAACCTCCAGCCAACGGCCTAGCGCCAGAGTCCGCCTCGCCATGCCGTCCACTCCCAGTCAGACGTTACGACCGAGCCCCAACAACGGTCCTCGAGGCGCTGGAGTCCGATCCGCCGACAGGCGATCGGACTCTCAGCATCTCGCCAGGGCGTCGGCCCTTCCAATAGAGGCTGGCAGTTTCTGAGCGAGTGATGACTGGTTTGCGCCTCGCGAATGTGCGTCGCGCAAAGCGATCCTCAATCCAGGAAAACAACCCACCCAGGAAACTTCGCAATGACGCCCACCCTCGCGAGCCACTATGTTCGAACCGATCCAGCGGCGGCTGCTGCCATCGGCCATCGGGTGACCGACGACGACTTCGTCTTCAGCGGCGGCGCCGGTGAGCCCCTGTGGGGCCGTCACGTCACCACGCGCGAGTTTCAGCCGCTCCTGCGTAGCGCGGAACTGCCGCCGATCCGCTTCCACGACCTGCGCCACACCTTTGCCACCCTGCAGCTGGCGGCCGGCACCAACCCCAAGATCGTGTCCGAGGTGCTCGGCCACAAGGACGTGGCCATCACCCT
>DASVEQ010000132.1:0-19392 GCA_036380455.1 Candidatus Limnocylindria bacterium
TGGTCGACGGTCCAGCGGTCGTGGGCGCAGATGGCGACGAGCTGCTGGGCGAGCACGTCGAGCGGGTTGCGTGGGATGCGGGTCTCCTCGACGGCCGCGGCCCTCATGCGCTGGACGACGACCGCCGCCTCGACGAGGTCGCCGCGGTACTTCGGGAAGATCTTTCCGGTGGACGGCTCCCCGACCTGGTGACCCGCGCGGCCGATACGCTGCATACCCGACGCGACTGACGGCGGCGACTCGATCTGGATGACGAGGTCGATCGCGCCCATGTCGATACCCAGCTCGAGGCTGCTCGTCGCCACGAGGGCCGGCAACTTCCCGGCCTTGAGCTGCTCCTCAATCTCGAGCCGCTGCTCGCGCGCGACGCTGCCGTGATGGGCGCGGACGAGCTCCTCGCCCGCGAGCTCGTTGAGGCGTGACGCCAGCCGCTCCGCCAGCCGGCGAGAGTTCACGAAGATGAGCGTGGACCGATGCGCCCGGATGAGCTCGAGCAGCTTCGGGTGGATGCTGGGCCAGATTGAATGGCGCGCCTCGGGGCCGGCCGCCGCGCCGCCGGGTGCCTCGTCGACGTCCATCGCCTCGCCCATGCGCGCCATGTCCTCGACCGGCACGATCACCTCGAGGTCGAGCTCCTTCCGCGCACCGGCGTCCACGATCTCGACCTCACGGCCGGTGCCACCGAGGAATCCGGCGATCGCGCTGAGCGGGCGCTGGGTGGCGGACAGGCCGATACGCTGCGGGTCGGCATCGGCGAGGTGGCTCAGCCGCTCCAGGCTGAGCGCGAGATGCGCCCCGCGCTTCGTGGCCGCGATGGCGTGCACCTCGTCGACGATCACCTGCTCGACCCCGCGAAGGATCTCGCGGGCCTGGCTGGTCAGAAGCAAGTAGAGCGATTCCGGCGTGGTGACCAGGATGTCGGGTGGGGCCTTCGCGATCTGGCGACGGGCGTCGGCCGGCGTGTCGCCGGTCCGCGACGCGACCCGGATCTCCGGCAGATCGACGCCGAGACGCTCCGCCGTTCGCCTGATGCCCGCCAGCGGCGCCCGCAGGTTGCGCTCAACGTCGTAGGTGAGCGCCTTCAACGGGCTGACGTACAGGACGCGGACCCCTGGTCTGGCGGGTGGCGGCTCGGTCATCAGCCGATCGAGACACCACAGGAAGGCGGCCAGCGTCTTCCCGGACCCGGTCGGCGCGTGGATCAGCGCGTGGCGGCCGTCGCTGATGGCGGCCCAGCCGAGCTCCTGCGCGCGGGTCGCATCGGCGAATGCCTCGCGGAACCACGTGCGGGTCGGCTCGCTGAACGGTTCGAGGGGATCGGGACGGGTTCGAGGGCTCACGGGGAAGACTCAGTGTATCGGTCCATCAGCATCGCCCCGATTCCTGCCACCCGATGACAGGTTCAGCCATGCCGGCAGGTATCCACAGCTCGGGGCACGGGCCGGCCGTTGCGCGGGTGTGCGCCGGGGTGGCACGAAGCACCACTCTGCGCCCGTCGCGCCGGCCGCGTGTGCCCGCCCGGCACACAACGGCCATCGACCGGCGCCCGTGCGTCGAGCGAAGCCCTTTCGATGGCCGAGCTGTGCCGCTCTCGCACGCCACAGCCCGTGAGACAGCCTCGCTGCCGCCTTCTTGGCCGATGCGTGCCGGGGCGGCATGCCGGAGTCCTTTGGACGCGTCTCACGATGGGACCGTGCGGCGATCCCGTTGACGCATCGGGCCGGTCGGCCCATGGGAGGCGTGCCACTGGGCCCGTGCCGCCCGGGTGGTGGGCCGTAGAGTGGCGTCATGCCCCGACGGACGGGGAGTACACGGAGCACGAGGGACCTGGCCATGCACGTCGTCGAGCGATCGCATCAGATCGGCGTCGCCATTCTTCGCATCGTCGTGGGGGTCATCTTCCTGTGGGCGGGCTCGGAGAAGCTCCTCGGCGCCGAGCCCTTCGACGCTTCCGGCTTCCTCCAGTTCGCCACCGGTGGCACGCTGGGCTGGCCGTTCGTGACCACCCCGGTGGAGGGCGCGACCTACAACCCCACCCACGACTTCTGGGTCGGTCTCGCGGGCAACGAGGGCGCGATGAGCGTCGTGAATATCCTCGTTCCGTGGGGCCAGGTTGGGATCGGTATCGGCCTGATCCTCGGCCTGCTCACTCGCTTCAGCGCGGCGATGGGCACGCTGATGATGCTGTTCTTCTTCCTCGCCGCGTGGGACTTCCAGTTCGGCATCGTCAACCAGCACCTGACCTACGCGGTCGTCACGCTCTTCATCGGCTACATCGGGGCCGGGAACTACTTCGGGCTCGATCGATCGCTCGGTGAATCCGCGTCGCCGGGGGTACGCCGCTGGCTCCTGTCGGGCGACCCCTTGCGGGGCGCACCGGCGGAGGCCGCTCCCTACCCGGCCTGAGCGATTCAGCCCCCTCAGGCCACCGAGCGCCGCCCACCGCGGGCGGCGTCTCGGCGTCGCGGCCTTCCGCGAATCGGGACGGATCCGGCGGCCGCGCGGAGGATCGGCCGGCGTCGGCAACGGCCGTCCGCAGGCGTCCCAGCTCGGCGAGACCGCGGTCGCGCAACCGCTGGTCGTAGCCGGCAACCGCGCCGACGATCTCTGCCGATTCAGCACCGGAACGGCGGCCGCCGAGACCAGGCCGGTGCGTCGCCGCGCGCCCTCAGTCTCGTCCGACGGTCAATGCCCGAAGCAGCAGCACGGTCGAACCGGTCACGGCGATCCCCAGCACAGCCGCTCCGGCTGCGACGGCCGCAACGGCGTCTGCGGCCAGGCCGGCCCAGGTGGCCGCGACGCCGACGTTCCAGGCGATCGGGCGCAGGCGCGAGGCTCTCGCGAGCACGCGGCGCTGCACCGCGTGGCGTGCCGCATCGCCCGGGGTCACAGAGGGGGCGAGGTGTGTCCACGACCCGACGAGCTCCTGGAGCAACCAGCCCGCGACGAGGGGCACGGCCAGGGGTCCCAGCGACCACCCCGCCAGCGGCCGCCCACCGACCACCTCGGCGAGCGCGGCGGCCACGGCCAGCGCGAACCAGCCGGTTCCGGCGACGAGGTGCCAGACCGCGACCCGCCGCCAGTCGTGCTCGCTCGTGTACGGGCCTCGCCGGCGCACGACGTCGACGACGTAGCCGATCTGGCCGATCGCACCGACGAGCGTGACTGCCACCCCAGCGGCGGCGACCGGCGCGTTCTCGAGGACGAAGCCAACCGCTCCGATGGGCGGACCGGCGAGCATCCCGATCGTGCTCGCCACAAGCCACCGGCCCGCACGAATTCTCGCGCCAAGAATCGTGGGCGCCAGGTAGACGAGCGTCCCGAAGATCGTGAGCGAGACCGCGCCGAGCAGGGTGAGCCATGTGTGCCCCGCTCGCAGCATCGGCCAGGCCTCGAGGACGGGATCCAGCCCGAGCGCAACCATGCCGCCAAGCGAGATGCCGGCCGCCATCTCCGCCAGGGCCAGGAGGTAGGAGGCGGTCACGATCGGGTGGCGCCGCGCGAGCGGGTTGCGCAGCGGAGCGACCGTCTGCCAGGCGGTGAGGGCGAGCCCCGCGATCATCGCCACTGCACCCCCCGACGCCCATGGCGGACCGATGAGGGTCATGCCGAAGACGACCAACGAAGCGCCACCAGCGACGAGGACGATGCCGGCGAGACGCTGGAGGCCCGGTTCGGGTTGGGTACCGGCGAGGGTGACGGCGAAGTGCGGGATGAAGGTGGCGATCGCCGTGGTGGCCGCGCCGGCCAGCGCGAGATGGATCGCGGCCCAGGGCGGGCCCGCCACGATGCCGGCGAGCCCACCGATGCTGACCGCGGCGAGGACGAAGGCCCCGGACAGCGCGAGACCGAGCGCCAGGACGTGGCGCTCGCGGAGAGCCGGGGTGGCGGAGCCGCCTGCCGGCATCGATCCGATGTCGATCAATGGCCTCCCTCCATCGCCTCTCCGCCGTCACCGGCCTGGAAGAGGCCGAGCGCGCCCTTGCCCACGAAGTTGAACGCGTGGGTCACGATCGGGTAGAGGCCATCCTCGTCGAACCGCATCTCGATGATCGCCCCCTGCGCCGGGGAGAGGTCGACCGCCTGGGATCCCCAGTTGCCCTCGTTTCCTTCGTCGAGCACGACGCCTTCCTTGATGACCGAGTGGAAGATCGTGCCGACCACGTGGAAGCTCGAGTCGATGCTCGGGCCGGCGTTCAGGACGAAGACCCGAACCGTGTCGCCCACCGGGACCTCGATCGGATGATCGGCGTACTGGTTGGCGATGCCGTTGAAGACGACGAAGTCGGGTGCCGGAGCGCCGGCGGAGGCCTTGGCGATGTCGATCGTGGCACCCTGCTGGCCGAGGTACCACTCGCTCTGGACGAAGGCGAACTCGTGGTCGACCTCCGGCAGGCCGTCGGTGGGCTCGACGATGATCATCCCGAACATGCCGTTCGCGATATGCATGAGCGCCGGGCTCGTGCCGCAGTGGTACATGTACACGCCGGCGTACTTGGCCTCGAACTCGTAGACGAGCTCCTCTCCCGGGTTGATCGAGCGCATCTCGTCATTCCAGGCCACGAGGCTGGCGTGGAAGTCGATCGAGTGCGGCATGCTGTTCGTCTCGGGGTTCACGAGCGTGACGCGGATGAGGTCGCCGACCTTCACGCGCAGGACGGGGCCAGGCACCTCGTCGCCGAACGTCCAGACGAGCTGCTCGAAGCCGGCGGCCACCGTCATGGTCCGCTCGGTCATGATGAGCTCGATCTCGTGGACCTCGGCGTCGGCCCGTTCGGGCGCCGCCGGGTCGCGGAGGACGTACTCCGGCGCCTCCGGGTTCGCCTCGATCGGGGCGGCAGCACCGCCGCCGCCGGCTTCGTGGTCCATCGGCTGGCTGGCGTCAGGCGTATCCGCGGGAGCCACGGTGCCCCCCAGCGCTCCGTTCACCACCACCGATCCCACGACCACCAGGCTCAGAAACGCGGCCAGGCCGCCGCCCGCCAGGCCGGTGTACCAGATCGCCCGCTGCATCGCTCCGTGCTCCTTCGCGCTGTTTGCGTACTAATGTGTAGTACAGTTCTAATGATTTTCGAGCGGGCGCCGCAGGGCCATCCGACCCGGGTACGGCGGGCCGTTCGGACAGAAGAGCACGAAGGGGAACCGATGCGTCTCGAGCTCACCCGGCGGGGCGATTACGCGGTCCGTGCCATGCTGGCGCTGTCGCGCGGCGCGGACGCGCAGCACACGGCCGCGGCCCTGGCGGCAGCCACGGGGGTCCCGTCCGGGTACGTGCCCCAGGTGATGGGCGACCTCGTGCGGGCAGGGCTGGTCGCGAACCGGCGTGGCCGCCACGGCGGCTACCGCCTCGCCCGCCCCGCCGACGAGGTGAGCATGCTCTCCATCGTGGAGGCGGTGGAGGGGGACTCCCGGCGCCGAACGTGCGTCCTGCGCGGCGGCCCCTGCCGCCGCGACGGCACCTGCGACGTCCACGAGGCCTTCTCCCGGGCGCAGGAGGCCCTGATCGGCACGCTTGCCGACGTGTCACTCGCCGACGTCACGCGCTAGCCTCTGTGCAGATGCCCGCAGGACCGCCCTCACCGACCGGCGACGAGATCGTGCTGCCTCCCGTGGTCCGCGCGCTCGACCAGGCGGTCCGCGGCATCAGCGGCGTGCTCGACATCGACCGGGTGCTCCAGCTCATCACCGACCAGGTGCGCCAGCTCGTGTCCGCCGAGTACGCAGCCATCGGGATCGTTGACGGCGATGGGGCCATCGAGCGGTTCATCACCAGCGGCATGAGCGCCGAGACGCGCGCCGCCATCGGCGACCTGCCGCACGGCCGCGGCCTCCTCGGGCTGATCATTCGCGAGAACCGGACGGTGCGCATCCCGGAGATCGCGGCGCATCCGGAGAGCTACGGCTTCCCGCCCAACCATCCGCAGATGCGCTCGTTCCTGGGCATGCCGATCACGAACCAGGGGGTGCCGGTCGGACGCCTGTACCTCACGAACAAGCAGGGCGCCGCCGCGTTCACCGAGATGGACCAGGCGCTGGTCGAGATGTTCGCGCTCCACGCCGGGATTGCCATCGAGAACGCCCGCCTCCACGACCAGGTGCGCCGCCTCGCCGTCGTCGACGAGCGAGACCGGATCAGCCGGGACCTCCACGACAGCGTCATCCAGGCCATCTACGCGCAGACGCTCGCCCTCGACGACGTCCCCGCCATGCTCGCGGAGGAGCCGGACGAGGCGCGGCGGCGGGTGGACGAGGCGATCGACGCCCTCCACGCCGTGATCCGTGACGTGCGCAACTTCATCTTCGGGCTGCGCCCCGTGCTCCTCGAGTCGGGCGACCTGTCCGAGGGGCTCCACCACCTGGCCACCGAGCTGCGCCGCAACGGCGGGGTCTCGGTGGCGGTCGACGTCACCGGCGATCCCGCCGCCCTGGCCCGCCTGCCGATCGAGACGGTTGCCGAATTGCTGGCCATCACCCGGGAGGCGCTGAGCAACGTCGCCCGACATGCCGGGGCGACGGCCTGCCACGTCCAGCTTGCCGCCGACGCCGACCGGCTGCGGCTCGAGATCACCGATGACGGGCGCGGATTCGACGCCGCAGCGGCACCCGAGCGCGGTCATCACGGCCTTGCGAACATGCGCACCCGGGCCGAGGCACTGGGCGCCGGCTACGAAGTCGGCAGCGCGCCCGGCGGCGGCACCCGTATCATCGTCACGCTCCGGCCGCGATCCGGACGTATGGAGGGCACCTGAGCCAGATGGACGAGCAGCCCCGCGACCGATCCGTGCTGCGGCTCCTGGTGGTCGACGACCACGAGGTCGTGCGCCAGGGACTCGTCGCGCTCCTCGACCGGCGCGAGGGCTTCGAGGTCGTGGCCCAGGCCGGGACGGTCGCCGAGGCCGTCTCCGCGGCCGCCCGCTTCGAGCCGGACCTGGTCGTCATGGACGTGCGACTGCCCGACGGCTCCGGGATCGAGGCGTGTCGGGAGATCCGCGCGGCACGGCCTGACACCCGTGTGATCATGCTGACCAGCTACCCCGACGAGGAGGCGGTCCTGTCGGCGATCATCGCCGGCGCGTCGGGCTATCTGCTGAAGCAGATCCGCGGACGCGACCTGGTGTCGGCGCTGGAGTCGGTCGGCCGCGGCGAGTCGCTGCTCGACCCGGCGGTCACCGAGCGGGTCCTCCAGCGGGTCCGTGCGGCCGCGACGGGTGGCGCCGCGGACGAGCTCGCCGACCTGACGCAGCAGGAGCGCAAGATCCTCCTGCTGGTTGCCGAGGGAAAGACGAACAAGGAGATCGCCGCGGACGTGTTCCTGTCCGACAAGACGGTGAAGAACTACGTCAGCAGCATCCTCTCCAAGCTCAACCTGCAGCGGCGCACCCAGGCGGCAGCGTTCGTTGCTCGTCATCACCTCGGCGAGCCGCGCGACTAGCCCGCCCCGCCGGGCCCCGGATCAGCCCGCCGCACCGAGCGCGGCCCGGTCGAGCTCCGCGAGCAGCCAGCGCGCCGTCCCGCTGGCGGCCACGTGGAGCAGCGCGCGGTCGGCGATGCGGCCCACCATCCCGCCGGGCGGGGCGTACAGCCCGCTGATCGACAGCTCATCGGGGCCGAGCCGCAGCTCGCCCGAGAAGACCGGGAAGAGCGGTGCGGCGCTGGCCGCGCGCCAGGCGATCTCGGCCACGTATCCGTGCGCGACCGGCCGCACCTCCCCAATGTCGACGAGGGCCGCCTTGCGGAATGTCGTCAGGGCGGCGGTGTCGCCGCCCAGGCGCAACCGCAGATCGACGGCGAACCGGCGGTAGCCTTGGACGCCCGGCCGTTCTTCCCAGCCGCCGGGGCCGGCGACCAGGATGGCCGCCACCGCATCGGGATCGGCGTGCATCGGCATCGTCGCGGCCAGACGCACGTAGCCGTCGTTGGCGTGCTCCTCGAGGACCCGGGCGGCCACGGTCACGGCTCCACGATGAGGGCGGTGACCATGCCGAACATCCCGTCCGGGCTCTCGGCGTGCGTGAGGACGTGGCAGTGGAACGCCCAGGTGCCGACCTCGGAGGCATCGATGAGGACGTCGACCCGCTCTCCCGGCGCCACGAGGACGGTGTCCTCGAAGTGAGGCTGCGGCAGGTCCCAGCCGTCCTTGGCGATCACTAGCTGCGGGATGCCGTGCAGGTGCATCGGATGGATCTGGAGCCCCTCGTTCATGTACCGGATGCGAATGAGGTCGCCCTGCTGCGCAACGATCGGGGCGGTGGCGGGGAAGCCCTTCCCGTTGATCGTGAAGCCCAGTGGCCCGTCGTTGAGGACCATGGCAAGGTCCTGGTCGGCCTCGGGCTCGTCCGTGGCCGCCGGGTCGGTGACCACGAAGGCGCCCAGCAGGCCCATCGGCACCTGGTGCTCGGCCATGAAGTGGCTGTGATACATGTGCGAGCCGGCGTTGCGCAGCGTGTACTCGTAGACGAACGTCTCGCCGGGCATCACGGCGGGCTGGCTGATGACCGGCACGCCGTCCATCTCGGGCGGCACGAACAGGCCGTGCGAGTGGATCGTGGTCGGTTCCGGCAGCTCGTTGTGGAGGATGATCCGGACCGTGTCGCCGACCTTGGCGCGCAGCTGCGGCCCCGGCACCATCCCGTTGTAGGCGTACGCCTCGACCACGGTGCCGGGCTCGGTCTCCCACTCGATGACCGATGCGGTGAGCTCCCACTGCAGGACGCCGTCGTCCTGCACCTCGGGCTCCAGGATCACGTTGCCCTGCCCCTCGGTCTCGGCCGGGAACTGGGCGGTGACCGCGGCGTCGATGTCGCGCATCTCCTCGGCGGTCCGCTCGTGGTCATCGGGCGACGGTGCCGCCGAGTCGCCGGCGGTGGCGACCACCACGTCGCCCCGCATGCCGCCGTCGGCATGCCCCGGCACGGAGCAGATGAAGCCCATGCCCTGGGCGCCGATGGTGACCTCGCCGCTGGCCGTGGCGTGACCCTCGGCGCCGATCACCGTGCCGTCGGCGAACGTGACGTCGTGGAACGTGCCGCCGTCGTTGACGAAGGTGACGGTGTAGGTCCCGGGCTCACCGACGGTGACGCTGGACGGCTCGAAGCCGAGGTCGAAGGCGGTGATCGTGATCTCGCCCACCGGCCCACCCGCCGGCGTCGAGGTCGCGTCCGGGGTGGCCGAGGCGCCCGCACCCGCGGAGGATCCGGTGCCGCCGAAGATCAGGCTGGCGACGATGAGGGTCACCACGAAGACGGTGCCCATGCCGGTGAACGCGGCGAAGTAGAGGAACGTGCGCTGCATCGGTGCTCCCGTGAATCCTGCATCGATGGCGCGTCCGGCCAATCCGGGCGCGCCGTGGCCCATTCGAACCGATGCACTCCGGGCCCGGCAGGGCCGAACGGCCCCCTCGGCCGGGACATCGGACCCGCCGGATCGCGACCCCCGGCAGGGGTGTCCCAACGCGGCCGCCGGTAGCGTCCCTGGTGGACGGGATCGCACCACCCTCCCGTGGCGAGTCGACCGGCGATCATCGCCGGTCGACTTGTTTTCGCCGCGGCGCGGGCGTCAGGCGACGCCCACCGTCCCGGGTGCGAAGGCCGGCGTCCGGACCCTCGCCGGCACATGGCCACGCACGACCAGGACCGACGAGTGAGCATGCAGCAGGACGTCGTGCCCGACGCTCCCGGCCACGATGCGTCGCAGCGGCCCGAGCCCACGCGATCCCGTGACGATGAGGTCCGCTCTCCACTCGTCGCCGGCGCGGACGATCTCCCGCGCCGGTTCCCCGGATCGGACGACGGCTGCCGCCGACCAGCCGAGCTCGAGCATCTCATCGGCGACCCGCTCCGCGATCCGTTCGTGCTCGGCGCGGTCCGCGGTCCCGTCGGGCTCGCCGGCCCACGGCGTCACGAACTCGTCGCGCTGAGCCACGCACAGCACCTCGACCGACAGTCCCCGGAACGCGACTCCCCACCCGTTCAGCACCCGTGGGATGGCCAGGGAGCTCGGTGTTCCGTCGGTGGCGAGGAGCATGCGACTGATCGTCGGCACGCGCGCGACGAGCACCGGACAGGGCGCGTGGTCGACGAGATAGGCCGAGACCGAACCGAGCACCGCGCTGGCCATGGGACCTCGGCCTCGGTGCCCGACGACGATCAGATCGGCTGGTCGCTCGTCCGCACGGGCGATCAGCAGCTGTGCCGGGTCTCCGACAGCGACGTCGGCCTCCGCGCTCAGTCCGCAGTCGCGAAGCTCACCCACGACGGTCTCCGCGACCGCGCGTGCGGCCTCGAGGTCCGCCCCGGACCACGCGCCCGCGGGCGGGGCGATGCCGCTGAGGTCGACCATCGGGCTCGCGGCCGTCAGCACGACGAAGTGGGTTCCGGCTGGCCAGTCCCGTCCGGTGACCAGGTCACAGGCGACCTTCGCCGCCGGTGATCCGTCCGTTCCCAGGATGATCTGCATGGCGTCTCCTCGTCTGGTGGCTCGGTCGCCGCTCGAGCGTGCGCCCTGCCGAGCCACGCGACCAGTCCTGGAAGTCACTGCCTGGCAGGCCGATCGACCCGGTGGCCGGGATGGATGGCCCGAAGCAACGGGCCGGCTGGCACTTCGGACCGTCGTCGCCGAGCGCGCACGGTGAGCTCACACATCCGAGGTATCAACCAATGGGCGAACCGCTCGCGATCAGCCTCTTCTCCGGGACCGACGACCGCCTCGGCGCGGCCGCCGTCCTGGTTGCCGGGGCCGCCGCGCTGGGCCGGCCGGTCCACCTGTTTCTCCAGTACTGGGCGCTCGACGCCTTCCGCACCGATCGCATCCAGGCGGACCACGGGCTGGCCCCCGAGGCCGGCCCGGAGGGAGCCAACGCCGTCCGTCGCCTGCGACGCACCGGTGGCGCCAGCTGGAGCGAGACGCTGCGACAGGCGAAGGACATCGGCGACGTGCGGATCCAGGCCTGCTCGCTGTCGATGGACCTGCTCGGCATCGGGATGTCGGACCTGGATCCCCTGGTCGACGACGTCGAGGGCGTCGCCTCCTTCTGGTCGGCTGCCGAGCAGGGCCAGGTCCTGTTCATCTGAGGAGGTACGAGATGACCGTCGAGACCCTTCGCCGGGTGGACGCGCGCGGGCTTTCGTGCCCGATGCCGATCATCCGGACCGCCCGTGCCATCGCGGAGATGGAGTCCGGCGAGCTCCTCGAGGTGCTCGCGACCGACCCCGGCTCCACGAAGGACTTCGTCGCCTGGTCGCGGACGACCGGCCACGAGCTCGTCGAGCAGTCGCAGGAGGACGGCGTCTTCCGGTTCCTCCTGCGCAGGAAGTGAGGACCCCCGATGACCACCCTGGCGCCGCCGCCGCCCGCGCCCGTCGCTGACGACGCGCGAACGTCCCCCGCCCCCGCCGCCGAGCAGGTGGCGACGCGGCCGACCGCCGACGAGCTCCTCATCATCCTGGAGAGCGGGGACCTGGAGCGAACCTGGGGCACGCTGATCCTGGCCACCAGCGCCGCTGCGTCGGGGATGAAGGTGTCGATCTTCCTCACGTTCTGGGGCTTCTTCCCGCTCGTGAAGCCGGGCGTGCGGGTCACCGGCACCAACTGGATGCAGAGGATGCTGTCGGTCCTCAACCGGCCGGGCATCGATCACCTGAAGATGTCCCGTCTGAACTTCGCGGGCATGGGGCCGTGGATGGCCCGTCGGCTGGCCGAAGAGCACGGGGTGGCGTCGCCCGCCGAGCTCCTCGACATCGCCCAGGCGATGGGCGTCCGCCTCATTCCGTGCCAGATGACGATGGACATGTTCGGCCTGCGCCGAGAGGACCTCGTCGACGGCCTGGAGGAGCCGGCGGGTGCCGCCACCGTCCTGGCCAAGATCGCCGCCGGCGTTCCCGCGCTGTTCATCTGAGGTGAAAGGAGCAGACCGATGATGGTCATCGAAGTCCCGGTCAACCGCACCGTCGACGCCCGCGGCAGCTATTGCCCCGGACCGCTCATGGAGCTCATCCGGGCCATCCGCGAAGGGTCGATCGGCGACGTGATCGCCGTGTGGTCGAGCGACACGGGGTCGCGGATCGACATTCCGGCCTGGGTCGAGAAGGCGGGCCACCGCCTCGTCGGCATCGAGTCCCGCGACGGCTACGACGAGCTCATCGTCGAGAAGCGACGCTAGCCATGGAGCGCATCGTCGTGATCGGCGGCGGCGTCGGTGGGACGCTCGCCGCCAACCTCCTCGCCAGGCGGCTCCGGCGCCGCATCGACGCCGGCGACGTCAGCCTCACCCTCGTCGACGAGGGCGGCGAGCACGTCTACCAGCCCGGCTTCATGTACATCGCCATGGGAAGCGAGCGGGCGGAGCGGCTCCACCGCCCGGAGCGTTCGCTCCTCGACCGGCGGGTCCATCTCACCATTGCGCGAGCTCGCCGGGTGGACGCCGACGCGCGCTCGGTCGAGCTCGAGACCGGCGAACGCATCGGCTATGACTGGCTCGTGCTGGCGACCGGCGCGCGGATCGTGCCGGAGGAGGTGGAGCATTTCGAGGCCGAGGCCCACCACTTCTACGGCGCCGATGCCGCCGCGCGCCTCCGCGCGGCGCTGGATGCCTTCGATGGCGGACGGATCGTCATCGGCATCGCCGGCATGCCCTACAAGTGCCCTCCGGCCCCGCTCGAGGTCACGTTCCTGGTCGAGGCCGAGCTGCGCGCCCGCGGGCTCCGCGATCGGAGCGAGATCCACTTCTGCTCGCCGATCGGTCGTGCCTTCACGATCGAGAGCGTGTCGGAGATGGCGACGCCGATCCTCGCGGAGAAGGGCATCGAGCTCCACACGTTCTTCAACGTGGAGACGATCGACCCCGCGCGTCGCGTGATCGAGAGCCTCGAGGGCGAGGAGCTTCCGTACGACCTGCTCGTGCTCGTGCCTCCACACCGCGGTGCCCAGCTGGTCATCGACTCCGGGCTCGCCCCACCGGCCGGCTGGCTGCCGACCGACCCGCACACGCTGGAGGTCAAGGGTCACGATCGGATCTTCGCCCTCGGGGATGCCACCGACCTGCCGCTCTCGAAGGCCGGCTCGACCGCGCACTTCGAGGCCCCGGTCGTCGTCGAGCGGATCGTCGCCGGGGTCGAGGGACGTGCGCCCGACGCGGTGGCGGGAAGCTACACCGGCAAGGTCATGTGCTTCTTCGAGGTCGGCGACGGCAAGGGCACGCTGCTCCAGTTCGACTACGACCATCCGCCCCGACCGCCACGGCCCGGCCGGATCTGGCACCTCGGCAAGGTCGTGTTCAACCGGATCTACTGGCACACCGTCCCGCAGGGACGGGTCTGACCGCACGAGAGGAGCCCCGCGATGATCCCCAGCAGCACCTCCGGCACCGCCGACCTGCGCGTCGCGGACCTGATGACGCTCGACCCGGTCACGGTGCCGATCGACGCGACGATCGAGGAGGCCGAGGCGCTGCTCCGGGAGTTCCACATCACCGGGCTGCCGGTGGTGGACGCCGACGAGCGCCTCGTGGGGGTCATCAGCCAGACCGACCTGCTCTACCTGGCCATTCCCACCGTGCGTTCGCTGATCCGCCATCGCGGGGACGGCATCCGGGTCGGCGAGGTGATGAGCACGCCACCGGTGACGATCGACGGATCGGCGACCTTGGGCGATGCTGCCCGCATGATGCACCGTGACCATCTCCATCGGCTCGTCGTGGTCGATAGCCACGGCCGGCCGACCGGGGTGATCGCAGCCATGGACTTCGTGGCGCTGGCGGCCGAGGGTTGAACGATGCGCACGCCCGCGCCGCCGACGAGGTGGCGCGGGCGCTGGGCGTCAGCCTGGACCGAGGGCTGTCCACGGCGGAGGCGGTCGAGCGGCTGAGCCGGGTGGGCCGGAACGCCGTCGAGGAGCTACCGCACCCGTCCGTCTGGACCACGCTGCTCGGGACGCTGCGTGAGCCGTTCATCCTGCTCCTGGCCGCCGCCGGGATCGGCGCCGTGTTGCTGGGTGAGACGCGCGACGGTCTCCTCGTCCTGGCCGGCCTCGTCCCGATCATCGGCGCCGACGTCATCACCTCCTACCGGTCGGAGCGCGCCATGGAGGCGCTCCGAACCGCCGCGGCGCCGACCGCCCACGTGCTGCGGGACGCCGCCGTCGTGGAAGTCCCCGCCACCGGCGTCGTGCCCGGCGATGTGCTCGTGCTGCGGGCCGGGGACGTGGTCGCCGCCGACGCGCGCGTCACCGAGACGGTCGGGCTCCAGCTGGACCGCAGCATGCTCACCGGCGAGTCGGTCCCGGAGGCGGCAACGACGGATCCGGATGTGCAGGACACGCCGCTGGCCGACCGGAGGTCGGTCGTGTACGCGGGGACGAACGTCGTCGGCGGCCGCGGACGGGCGATCGCCACGGTCACCGGGCCGGCCACCGAGTTCGGCCGGATCGCGACGCGACTGGTGAGCCGGCAGGCGCGCTCGCCTCTGCAGCGAGAGCTCGACCGGCTCGTGCGGATCCTCCTCGTGGCCGCCGGAGCGCTCATCGCCTTCACCGTCATCAGCGGCTTCCTGCGCGGCCAACCGGCCGGCGCGAACCTCCTGGCCGGCATCTCCGCGGCCATCGCGGCCATTCCGGAGGAACCGCCGGTCCTCGTGGCGGTGGTGCTCGGTCTCGGAGCGTTTCGGCTGCTGCGACGGGGAGTGCTCGTCCGCCGCCTCTCGGCGCAGGAAACGCTCGGTGCGGTCGACCTGATCATCACCGATAAGACCGGCACGCTCACACACAACCGGCTGGAGGTCTCCCGGGTGCTGACGCCGGAGGGGCCGCTGACCGGCGAGGCCCGCGCGGCGGCGCTCGTCGATGCCCTGTGCGCCGAGGAGGATGCCTGGGACGGCATCGGCGGCGGACGGCTCGGCTCGTTCTCGAGCGCCATCCTCCAGGCCATCCGCGCGGACGGCACCGAGCCGGCGCTCGATCGGTCGCGGCTTCGTCGTGCGCACGGCGTCGAGAGCGGCCGGCCGTACTCGGCAGCCTGCCTGGCCGACCCCGACGGCGGCCCGGATCGCGAGCTGGCCATCGGGGCCGGCGAGGCGCTGCTCCCCGCCGCGGCCGCTGACTGGGCGGCGGCGCTGTCCGAGGAGTCTGCCTCCGGGCGGCGCGCCGTGCTGCTCGCCGAGCGACCCGTGGACGACGCGGCCGGCTGGAGGCCGCGCGCGATCATCTCGTTCGCCGATGCGCTGCGCCCCGACGTCGCGGCGGCGGTTGCGATCGCCACCCGCGCCGGGATCCAGACCGTCATCGTCACCGGCGACCACCTGGCGACGGCCGACGCGATCGGCCGCGAGGCGGGACTGAGCGAAGGCGGGACGTGGACCGGGACGGAGATCGACGCCCTGGCTGACGATCGCATTCGCGAGGAGCTGGCTACGACGCGGATCGTTGCCCGGGCGGTGCCGGAGCAGAAGCTGCGGCTCGTGGACCTCGCGCGCGCTGCCGGTCGAACGGTGGCGGTCACCGGCGACGGCGTGAACGACGCCCCCGCCCTCCAGCGCGCGGACGTGGCGGTGGCGATGGGCAGCGGCACGGCAGTGGCACGCGCTTCATCGGACCTCGTGCTCGGGGATGACTCGTTCGCCACCCTGCTGGGGGCACTGCGCGAGGGCAGGCGGATCGTCACCAACGTCCAGAAGGGGCTCGTCTTCCTCGTCTCGACGCACGTGGCACTGCTCGGGTTCATCTTCGTCGCCACCGCCGCCGGGTTCAGCCAGCCGCTCATTCCGCTCCAGATCCTGTGGCTCGAGCTGTTCATCGACCTCTCGGCCTCGGTGGCCTTCGAGCGGGAGCCGGAGGAGCCGGGAGCCATGGACCTGCCGCCGAGGCGCCCGGATCGGCCGCTGCTCAGCCGCGAGATCCTGGTGCGCATCGCCGGAACCGGGGCGTTCAGCGCCTTCGCGGCCCTGGGCATCCTGCTCTTCCACCCCGGCCCGTTCGAGCATGCCCGCTGGGTGGCGTACACCGCGCTGGTCATCGGCCAGGTGGCCCGCGCCTACGCGAATCGCAGCCTGGTCGTCCCGGTGCATCGGCTGGGCCTGAACCGGTTCCTCGCCGCGACCGCCGTGCTGGTGCTGCTCCTCCAGGTCGCGATCCCGTTCGTCCCGCCCCTGGCGGACGCGTTCCGCGCGACGCCACTGACCGGCGGCGAGTGGCTGGTGGTCGCCGCCATCGCCCTCCTGCCGGCGCTCGTCGCCGAGGGCGCGCGGACACTGCGCCCGGGACTGCGCTGGGTCGCCTGACGGCAGCGTCAGGCGACGGCGAGCTCGATCTCCTCGACGCAGGCGTCGATCGCGTCGCGCTCGACGGGCCAGCCGGCGTGGAGCAGCAGGCGCCGCATCCGCGTATTGTCGGCGAACGTCGATGCGATGACGCGCCGGAGGCCGCGGCGGCACGCCTCGTCGGTCGCGGCCCGCACGAGCCGGGTACCGATGCCCCGTCCCTGGAATGGGTCGGCCACCACGATCGCGAGCTCGGTAGTGCCGGCGGGAGCCGGCAACATGGCGATGTGGCCGACCAGGGCACCATCCCGCGGGCCCGATTCTTCGAGCGCGGCGACGAGGCCGGGCTCACCGGCCAGGCCCGAGGCGATCTCGCGGATCGCGTCGTCCCGGATCGTGCCGAGGAACCGGCTGCGGCGCGACGCCGGCGTGAGCGAGAGATAGAGGTCGGAGAGGTCGTCCGCATCGGACCGTTCGATCGGGCGGATCGAGAACCGCCACGGCGCATCGGTGCGCATCTGATGCGGACCGTCGCGTCGGTTGCGGGATTCCAGGATGTCCATCGGTTCGACCTCTCCGTTGCCTGCATCGTGCGGGCACGGGTCGACGGCCCGAAGGGCCAGAGGTCCCGATGCGAGGGGCGACATGACCCCGGCCCGCGCGCCGGACGGCCCCGTACACTCGTCCACATGAAGCTCGTCAGCGTCGATACGGCGGTCGCCAGCATCCGTTCCGGTGACCGCGTCTTCGTCCACGGCGGCGCCGCGACGCCCACCGCGCTCCTCACCGCCATGGTGGCGCGTGCCCCGGAGCTGCGAGACGTGAGCGTCGTGCACTTCCACACCGAGGGGCCCGCGCCGCACCTCGCTCCCGAGATGGCCGGGCACTTCCGGCATCGGGCCCTCTTCATCGGCGCCAACGCCCGCGAGGCCGTGAACGAGGGGCGGGCCGACTACGTCCCCGTCTTCCTCTCCGACGTGCCAGAGCTGTTCAGCACGGGCGTCCTCCCGCTCGACGCCGTCCTGATCAACGTCTCTCCGCCCGATGCGCACGGGTACTGCTCGCTCGGCACGAGCGTCGACGCCGCGCTGGCGGCCACCCGGGCCGCGACGACGGTCATCGCGCAGCTCAACCCGTCGATGCCCCGCACGCTCGGCGACTCGTTCATCCACGTCCACGAGATCGACCTCGGGGCGGAGGTTGACCAGCCGCCGCACGAGCACGCCGACGCGCCGATCGGCGAGGTCGAGCGGCGCATCGGCGAGCTGGTGGCCGAGCTCGTGCCCGACCGGGCGACGCTGCAGATGGGCATCGGCTCGATCCCGTCGGCGGTCGGCCTCGCGCTCCGCGGCAAGAGGGACCTCGGCATCCACACCGAGCTGTTCACGGACCCCGTCCTCGACCTCGTCGAGGCCGGGGCCATCACCGGCGCGGCGAAGGAGATCAACCGGGGCAAGATCGTGACGGCCTTCCTCATGGGCAGCGCCCGCCTCTACCGCTTCGTCCACGACAACCCGATGATCGAGATGCGGCCGGTGGACTACACGAACGACACCGCGGTGATCCGGCGCTTCCGCCGCATGGTGGCCATCAATTCGGCAATCTCGATCGATCTCACCGGACAGGTCAGCGCCGACTCGATCGGCACGCGCTTCTACTCCGGCGTGGGCGGGCAGATGGACTTCATGCGTGGTGCCGCCCTGGCCGACGAGGGGCGCGCGATCATCGCCCTGCCGTCGACGGCCGCGGGCGGCCGGGTGTCGCGCATCGCCCCGGTCCTCGCGGAAGGAGCGGGCGTCGTGACGAGCCGCGCTCACGTCCGGACCGTGGTGACCGAGCACGGGGTCGCGGAGCTGTTCGGGCGCAGCGTGCGGGAGCGGGCCGCCGCCCTCATCGCCATCGCGCATCCCGACTTCCGGGACGAGCTCGCCAGCGAGGCCCGACGCCGCTACCACGTGTAGCCGACGGGCCATCCGGCACCGGAACAAGCGCTGGGTGGCACTGGTCGCGTCGCGTGCCGTTCCGTGATGGTGGCCGGGTTCCGCACCTGGAGGAGGCGACCATGCTTCCCCGTCATCGCATCCGCGTCGCGATCATCGGCCTTCCGCTGGTCATCGGGCTCGTTGCCTGCGGCGCCGGCACCACGGTCGACGTCTCGCTTCGCGAGTTCTCGATCGCACCGAGCGTCGCGAGCGTCCCGGCCGGGACCGTGACGTTCGAAGTCACGAACGACGGGCCGAACGACGTCCACGAGTTCGTCGTGGTCCGAACCGACCTCGCTCCCGATGCTCTGCCGACCGACGGCGACGGCGCGGTCCTCGAGGACGGCGAGGGGATGGAGGTCATCGACGAGATCGAGGATCTCGCCGTCGGAGCCAGCGAGACGCTGGCGCTGGAGCTCGAAGCCGGGAGCTACGTCCTGATCTGCAACATCGTCGAGCTGGAGGAGGGCGGGACCGAGGCGCATTACGCGCTCGGCATGCGCAGCGCGTTCACGGTCGGCAACTGAGCCGCCGACCGCCCCAACCCGCGAATTGGAGGTTCACGATGTCCCCTGTGGCCGGCCCGTACGAGGATCTCCTCACCTGGCTCGCCGATCATGAGGTTCCGTTCGTCATCCACGAGCATCCGACCTCCTTCACCGCGACCGCCACCGCCCACGCCGAGGGCGTGAGCGAACGGAGCTTCGCGAAGGTCGTCGGCCTGCGCACCGCGGAGGGGGCCACCCTCCTCGTCGTCGTGGATGCACCGGACCATGTCGATCTCGAGAAGACCGCGCGGTACCTCGGCAGTGAGTGGGTCGCGCTCCTGAACGAGCGCGAGATGGCGGCGATCCTTCCCGAGTGCGACGCCGGCACGGTCCCGCCGGTGCCGGAGATCTGTCTCGTCCCGGTCTACGCCGACGACGCCGTGCGTGCGGAGGAGCGCATCAGCTTCCATGCCGGCAGCCATGACACGGCCGTCCGCGTGGATCGGCAGGCGTGGGAGGCCGCGGCGGGCATCCGGTACGGCGCGTTCCGGGTGGAGCGCGAGGTACCTGTCGGCTGACCGACAGCCGCCATCGGGCCGATCGGCACCCTCGCTACGGGCTGCAGGACCCGTGTCGAGGGCGCCGGTGATCGGCATGGTTGAACCATGACGATCGGCG
>DASVEQ010000133.1:0-5210 GCA_036380455.1 Candidatus Limnocylindria bacterium
CCAACCGCCGAGGCTCCCCAGACCGACTGATCCGGCCGTGCGCCCGCGGTTGGCACCGATCCTGCGCCCTGCCACTCAGCGAGAGCGCCGGACGAACCCCGAGCCTCGTGCAGGGGGAGCCGGCGCTCTCGCGCTGGCCAGGCAAGCCCGGAGCAAGATCTCGTTGCGCACGGTCTTCAGGCCCTGAGCGTCCGCCCTGAGTTCAAGCGCGCGGCGGCCGGACTTGATCGACTGGGGATGGAACCGGTCGGATCGCGCCGGGCGCAACGACCATCGATGCCGGCGATGTCTCGCCCCCGCTCACGCGATCACCACTCGCGGCCCCTCCGGTCCGATGTCGACCTCCATCGGATCGCTCAGTTCGCCGACGAGGCCGCCGTCGCGGTCATGGAGCAGCCATGCCAGGCACACGAGCGACCCGTCGGGCCCGTGGAGCAGCTTCGCCCCGTACCAGGTGCCGCTCCGATCAGCGAGAAGCACGCCGTGGCTTTGCCACTCGAACGGGCCCAGCGGCGTATCGGCCAAGAGGAAGTGGGTCCCGCGCAGGGCGGCCTGCGCGGGCATCTCCGCACGGGGCGGTCCGCCGTCGGGGAGCCCGGGCACGCTGAAGAGCAGGCACCACCGTCGGTCGGCAAGCTGGACCAGCTGCGGGATCTCGAGGTGGCCGTAGACGCCGGGTCGGGTGATCGGCTCCAGCGCCGCCCAGTGGTCCCACCGCTCGGCGCGCGCCAGCCCGATCACTCCGCGGGTGGCGGGTGGCCCATCGGCGACGCGGGCGGTGATGAGGGCGTGGAGCGTACCGGAGCGCGGGTCGCGGACGAGCCATGGGTCGCGCCAGGCCTCCTCGTGCCAGGCGGCCGAGTCGAGCGCCTCGTAGATGCGGTGGTCGGGCTGGACAACCGGGTTGGCCGGGTGGCGGGTCCAGTGCACGAGGTCGTCAGAGGTCGCCAGGCCGATCCGCTGCACCAGCCCTCGCGTTCGACGCGACGTGCCGGTGTAGAGGAGGCGCCAGGCGCCCGAATCGCTGGTGGGGCGCCGCTCGCCCTCGATCGCCGCACCTGGCTCGATGCTGCCCGTCCAGACGGTGTAGTCGTCCCAGGCTCCCGGCTCGCCCGGTGCAAGCGCGTCGGGCAGCACCTCCCAGCGACGCAGGTCGGTCGAAACGGCATGACCGATCGAGGCGTGCCAGTGTCGCAGCTCGGGGTCAAGCAGGGACCGCGGCGCCTGCAGGTAGAACACGTGATAGTCCGGGCCGTCACGGACGACCCAGAAGTCCCACAGCCATCGACCTGGCAGGTGGAGGCTCACCGAAGTCGGCCCCTGGCTCCGCCGCTCACCCCTTGACGCCCGACGAGGCCACCCCCTGCACGAAGTAGCGCTGGAAAACGAGGAAGACGATCACCAGCGGAATGGTCATGAGGGCGGCGTACGCCATGATGTCGCCCCACTGAACCGGCTGCGTCGTCTTGAAGGTCCCAATGCCGAGCGCCAGCGGACGAACATCGATGCCCCGGGTGACCATCACCGGCCAGAGGAACTGTCCCCAGCTGAACAGGAAGCCCAGGATTGCCACGGTCGCATATGCCGGCTTGGCGAGCGGCGCCACCACTGACACGAACGTCCGCAGCGGCCCGGCGCCGTCAATGCGCGCCGCCTCTTCGATCTCCACCGGAACATTGAGGAAGAACGTGTAGAACAGGTAGATGAAGAGCGGGTTGGCGACGAACGGCAGGATCTGGACGTGGTACGTATCGAGCCACCCGAGGCGGGCGCTGATGAAGAGGAGCGGGACCGCCAGCGCCTCGAAGGGGATGATGATCAGCGCGATGACGAAGGCCACCAGCAGCGCCCGGCCGCGGAAGCGAAGCCGGGCCAGCGCGTAGCCGAGCAGGCTGTTCACCACCAGCCCGAGCCCGACGATGCTGCCTGAGATGATCATCGAATTGAGGAACGACTGGACCACCGACGCCCGCTCGATGGCGTCGGCGAAGTTCTCGATCCCCACAAAGGGGATGGGCAGGAACGCGGCGATCGAATCGGCGTCCGAGAGGACGACGCCGTCCTGCTTGAACGCCGAGGCGACCATGTAGATGAGTGGGAAGAGGAAGAACGCGGCCAGCAGCAGCATGACCACGTACTGGCCGACCCGCGGGAAGCCACGCGCCCTCATGCGGCACCTCCCTCCTCACGGATGAAGCGGCGCTGGATCAGGGTCAGCGCCAGGACGAGCACGAAAAAGATGACGGCCACCGCCGACGCGCGGCCGATCGCCTGCGCGCCGAAGCCGGTCTCGACGAGGTGCAGCATCATCGTCCGGGTCGCATCCAGCGGGCCGCCGGGGACCTGCGGCATGATCCAGACCTGGTCGAAGAGTCGGAAGGCCAGGATCGTCGTGACGGTGACCACGAAGATCAGGCCGTTGCGGATGCCGGGGAGCGTCACGTTCAGGAACTTCATCCAGGACCCGGCGCCGTCGAGCTCGGCCGCCTCGTAGAGCTCCTCGGGAACGTCCTGGAGCGAGGCGAGCAGGATGATCATCTGGAATCCGGTGCCCTGCCAGATCGAGACCGCCATGACCGCCGGCAGCGCCCACGTCGTGGAACCGAGCCAGTCCGGGGCGAAGGTCCCGAACGAGATCACGTCGAAGAAGGCATTCACCAGCCCGTTGGGGTTGAGAAGCAGGGTCCAGGTCACCGCCGCGGCGGCCATCACGGTCACCACCGGGACGAAGTAGACGGTGCGAAAGGCCACCCGCCCACGGATGCGGCTGTTGACGAGGACCGCGAGGAAGAGCGCCAGCGCAGTCTGCAGTGGGACCACGATGGCCACGAACCAGACGTTGTTGATCAGCCCCTGCCAGAACCCGGCGTCAGCCAGGACGGAGAGGTAGTTCTCCAAGCCGATGACCCGGGTCGGCAGCGGCGAGATCAGGCGTTGGTTGGTGAACGAAAGGACCAGGGCCAGCAGGAACGGCACGACGATGAAGGCCGTCAGCCCGATGAGCGCGGGCGTCGACAGGAGCCACGCGGTTCGTGCTTCGGCGCTCCGCCACGTCCGGAGCGACGCGGCGGCCTCGCCCTTGCCCGCGACGTCGGTTTGTTCAGTCATCGTTCCACCTCTGTAGGTAGCTGGTGGGGGAGGGCGCCGAGCCGACCCCCACCCGGACAATTACTCCTCGGGTGGCGGATAGCCCTCGTTTGACTCGATGTCGGCATCGATCGCCGCAACGGCCTCGTCGAGCGTGGCCTGGACATCGGCGCCGTTGACGATGTCGTCGATCACGGCGCGGAAGACCTGCGTCATGTTCGGGTAGGCCGGCGTCACGGGGCGCGGCACGGCAAGGTCCGGTGCGCCTTCGAGCTGCGTGACATACAGCTCCAGGTCGCCGCCGTCAGCGTGGTTCGTCGACTGGCCGATCGCGGAGGCGGTGCCCGGGATGGCGCCGTTGACCTCGGTGATGGCCAGGATCACCTCGTCGCTCATCAGGTACTCGATGACCGCCCATGCCGCGTCAGCGTCGGCGGTGGCGCTGGTGATGCCCCACGCCCAGGACCCCATCCCGGTTTTCGTGCCAGCGCCAAAGTCGGGCAGCGGCAGAAGGACGAGATCGTCGCCTGCCGCGTCGAGGTACGGCTGGTACATCCAGTGGCCCACCCACGAGATTGGCGAGCGCTTCTCGGTGAAGTTGCTGTCATCGGCGGCGTCCTTGTCGATCAGGCCATCATCCACCCAGGCCTGGAACGTGGTCAGTGACTCGACCGCCCCGGACGAGTTGAGGGCGCCATCGGCCGACTGGTAGTCGTCGCGATTGATGAGGTCCACGCCGGCCGACCACAGGATCGGCGTAAAGGCATAGCTGAACCACTCGCCCTGCGAGCCGTACCAGAACTTCGTGTCGAGCGGATGCTCGTAGCCGGCCTCCTGGAGGTCGCGCAGGATCTGCTCGAGCTCCTCGGCGGTCCAGGCGTCGTCGGGACCAGCCGGGATCCGAGCATCGACCTCCTCGAGGGCGGAGCGCCAGGCCCACAGGCCCAGCCCGGAGTCGAAGCTGCCGACCGAGTAGAGCGCGTCGGCGTATGTCCCCTGCTCGATCAGCGACGGGAGCACGTCGCCTCGCAGCTCATCGGAGATGCAGCTTTCGATTGAGATGAGGTGCCCACCCCAGGCGAGGTTGGCCATGTTCGGCCCGTCGAAGTCGATCACGTCAGGCAGATCGCCAGCTGCCGCGGCCGCGTTCACCTGGTCGGTGTACTGCCCTTCCGGGATCATCGTCAGCTCGACTTCGAGGCCGAGCTCCGCGCCGCGGGTCTCGTTGAAGCCGGCGATCGCGTCGCGATAGGCATCGGCTTCCGAGCCCTCATGGGCGAACATGGTCAGGGTCTCCGCGTCCACCTCGCCGTCGCAGGCGGCGCCACCGCCGCCTCCGGCGTCACAGGCCGCCATCACAAGCGCGACCGCAATACCTGCTGTGGCGATCGGCCATCGGAATCTCGTCATCCTCTGCATCGTCTGCTCCTCCTATCGGTGTTCGTCCTGCTTCCCTCGACGATCAGCGCGCTCGACGGCGCGCGTGGTGTCATTCGCATGGTCGGCCGGATCCGGATCGCCGCCGGCGCCGAGCGGCACGGTGGTTCTTCGGAGTACCAGCTCCAGGGGCAGCTCGATCCGTTCCGGCTCCCGGCCCGGATCGCGCATCTGCGCCTGAAGCAGCTGCGCCGCCTCGAGGCCGGAGAGGGCCAGAGGCTGGCGGACGGTGGTGAGGCCGGCGTACTCGGCCGCCTCGATGTCGTCGAAGCCGATGACCGACAGGTCGCCCGGCACCGCGCGCCCTCGCCGGGCGGCCGCATCCAGCACGCCAAGCGCCTGCGTGTCAGACGCGGCGAAGATCGCGGTCGGCGTCTCGGCCGAGTCGAGGAGCTCCTCTGCCAGCGCGGCCGCCGTCTGGCGTCCATGCGGCCCGGTGCGTTCCATCCCGGAGTCGACCGCCACGCCTCGCGCCTCCAGCGCTCGCCTGTATCCCTGACGGCGCAGGTGGCTCGAGGTGAAGCCGAAGGCGTTGTCCTCGGGATCGCCAATGAATCCGATGCGCCGATGCCCCAGGTCCAGCAGGTGCCCCGTTGCCAGCTCCCCGCCGGCGAGGTCGTCGATCGCGACGCTCGACCAGCCGGGCGCCTCGGCGTCGACGAAGACCGCCGCAATCCCGACCTCTC
>DASVEQ010000134.1:0-20705 GCA_036380455.1 Candidatus Limnocylindria bacterium
CGTCGGGCCGCGCCGGATCGGCCCGGCCGTAGCTCCAGGCGACCGTCTCCGCGCAAACTGCCGGCTCCAGTGGGTCACTCCGAGTCAGGAGCTCGGCGATGGCCTGGTAGTCGGTGGCGACCGGCGGTCGGAGCTCGAGCGTGGCCGCCCGACCGGCGGTCGCCACCCGGTCCGATCCCAGTACACGTCCATCCCGAAGAGTTGGTCGCTATTGAGCAGAGACTCCATGAAGAACTGACCGCCGCCGAAGTCGAACGCGACGTTTCCGCATCGCGCCCTGAGCCATGTCGCGGCCAGAACGTCGCCGTCCACGGCACCCGCCGCCGAGTCGCGGAAGAGGTCCGACGCTGCGTCGTTGATGAGGTAGATCGTGCCGACGCGGTCGACGAACACAACCTGATAGGTGCCGGTCGGTCCGTTGCTAATGGTCATCGTCATGGCACTGCCATCGACGTCAGTTGCCGACCACGACAAATGTGAAGGGATCGGCCGCGGCGGCCGCGGGTGCTGCAGCCAGCAGGGTTAGTAGCAGGGCGGTGGCAGCGGCTCGGATGCGAAGCATGGGTCGATCCTCCCGTGTGCGAAGGGCCGTTGCTTGACCCTCCTACCGCGCAGCCTCGACGGTGGTAACTGCGGGGAGATCCTCGAGGTCGACGCCACCATTCCGGCCACGGAGGAGCTGCCCGCGCACGCCGAAGAGTCTGTCAACCAGGACGGGGACGACGTGGGCGAACGCGTCGGCAGCCACGGCGCCGGCGACCATGTCCTAGACGGTGGAGCCGGAGGAGAACTCGGCGCCGCCCGTCGGAATGGGAAGATGTCGTCATGGCCCGCCTCCGACAAGAGCCGCGCAGATCGGCGACCTGCGGTGACGGCGGCGGCTATCTCGGGTTCCCCGTCGTTTGCGAATAGCTGCCACTACGACTCTCGGCGCACATCACCGGCATTCCACCAGCGCGGCACGCGGGCAGGGGGCAGGCGCTGGATCGCGAGACGACAGATGTCGCCGTCGAGCACAAGGGTCGCGTAGCCACACCCGATGCCCCACATCTGCCACGTGGACGGGATCACTTCAAGGCGAGCGTCACGGGCGGACCCGTGGGTCCAGTGAAGGAGGGCCGCAGCCGGGCGGTAGTGGATGTGCCCGGTGAGCGTGAGTTGGACCTTGGTCGCGTGACCAGACTCGGCGACGGTGGGCCACACGTGCTTGAGGAAGTGGCGCGGGTCATGGTCGACAAGGATGACTCGATCGGCACTCGCCAGCTCGTCGCGGATCCACTGCCGTTGTCGTTCCGCGAGCTCGGCAAGGTACAGCCTGAACGTACGCGGGGCGTGGTCAGCTGTTGCTGCCGCCTCCAGTAGCTCGGCGCTTACGATGAGGAGCCTCCACCGGTCCAGCTCGACTCGTTGATACGGCGGTCCGATCAGGCGCTGCGCATTCTCGATGCTCTCAGCCGTCACGCCGCCGACTCGGCGGCGAAGGTAGTGGTATCCAACATCGTGGTTGCCCCAGGCCGAGAACAGCGGGCCTCGCCATGCGGTCGCGACCAGGTTGCGGTAGCGCCCGTACTGCTGCAGCGCGGCGTCGGACAGCATGCCGTGCTCATCCTCCCCGGGCGTGGCGTCGCCACCGCACACCACAACATCGGCATCGTGGGCCTGCGCCAGGACCGCCCTCAGGTTGGCCTGCGACCGCCAGTCGAGGCGGTTGAGCATCCATTGCTCCAGGCGTCCCATCCTCCCCCCGATGAGGCTCGGGTACCAGCGAAGGTGATGCGGCTTGCTATCGAACGACACGTGAGAATCGGTGAAGAAGAGCACCCGCCACGGCCGCGCCCGTCGCACGAACGCCTCGCCGCGCTGCAAGCCGGTCGGCCCTGATGGGTGTCGCGCCTCCATCAGCGCGGCCCCGTGGCGCGCTTGGCCCGGGGCGCCGCGGGGAAAGCGACCACAAGTAGCAGGGCCGTGCTGATGAGGAAGGCAATGACCACGGGCTCCTTGGCGACCTGCAAAACCGTCCCAAGCACGGGGACATAGCTGACGACACGACCGAGAATGCGGTCGTTTGTGAGGTACGTCGTGTCATCAGCCGGGGAGTTGTCGCCCTGCGTGCGCCATAGGTCGCCATTGCCCGACACATCATGGGTCACGCGGTGAGTGACGATGCGGCCAGCCATGGTGAAGGTGACCACGTCACCCACCTGTGGCCGGTCGATCGGTTCAACGAAAGCCATCGCCCCGAACGGGATCGTCGGGTGCATCGAGCTACCATCAATTCGAATCGGGGTGAGACTAGCGATAGCCGGATAGAGGCTGGAGGCGACGAAAATCGCTATACCGCCGGCGGCTAGCAGCCACACTGTCGCAGAGGCGACTCGAGTCAGCCACGTGGCCTGGTGAGGGCTAGCCGCCGGCGATGCCATGGCTCTCGCTCGCAACACGGGTCGACGATCTCACGGCGCGGTTGACTCGGCGGAGAATGTCATTACGTGCTGCGCATCACCCTCGAGCGAGACATCGGGCTTCGCCTGCATGAGCACGCACAGTCGCTCCGAGGCTCCGGCCGCGAGCGTGCGGTCTCCTGTGTCCTCCCCGGTCGCCGGATCACCGAACTGGAAGAAGTCTAGGAATTGACTAGCCGTTAGTGGGCTTAGGAAGTCGAAGATGCTCGGGTCGCATGGGTCCGTCCCGTCGACGACATATAAGGCAGCGGCTAGGCCGCTCGGCAGCGCGCCCGAGCCAGTCACGGTACTGCGCATCGCGTACCTTATCTGCGCGCTGCCGGCGTTCGACACCAGCAGCTCTTGCGCCTGGATCTCACCGCTCGTGGTCCAGGCAAACTCGGCCGACACGCTTTGCGCACCGTTGGCTTGTAGGTCTACGGTGATCACGGTTCCTGAGTGATCGTTGGTGACCGTTAGCACGTCAGTCACCAACGCCAGACTGCCGATCCCGGTCGCTGCGACAGAGAGAGCGAGCGCGAGGACCGCGATCCGCCGGTCCAGGCGCTGCATCAAGTTACGAGGGTTCATATCGATGACTCCTGTCTTGAAGGCCAAGCCGCTGAGCGCAGGCCCGTAAGGAACGGCTTTGGTCGAACCGTAGATTCCGGGAACTACGGGAGATCGTGGGGGCAGACTGCGGGTGAACTGCGGTCAGCGGTGAGTGCCAGCCGTCGCACCCAATCTGGTTGCTTCCGTCGCAGCACCGCAAACAGCGGATGCCGCATTTCTACGTCACCGCTAGGATCGTGCCGCGGGCCAGCTAGAAAGGTGATGACTTGGATCGGCTCGCTTCATGCACGTCGATGGCATCCGCTTTGATCACGCTGACCTCGCCTGGGCTGCTGAAATCCAATCCTCGCGCCGCACGATTCGAAGAGGCCACTGGTGTTGGCCTGGCTCCAGTGTCGCCCAGGAACCACTGGTGCGCGTCCAACGTGGCTTCCCGGCTACAACGGGCAATCCGAGCAGCGCAGCGCCTAATGGGCCGCCTTAAACGGTCGCGCGTGCTAGCACAATCCCTTCAGCGCCCGACACGGCCCCTGCCTCTCTCGGCGCAGACGTCAACATCGCCGGCGTCTCGGGAATGCAGCGTGGCGCGCTTGCCGCTCAGTGCGAGACTGGGCTGCAACCATGACCTCGAGGCCGGAGCGTTCGAATGCCATTGATGCCTGAGCGTAGCCTGCCCGTCGGTACGGTGACGTTCCTCTTCACCGACATCGAAGGCTCGACGCGACTTCTTTCGGCCCTGGGTGATCGATATCCTGCCCTGCTCGCGACGCACAACAGGCTGCTCCGAGATTCGATCGCCCGACACGGGGGGATCGAGCTCAGCACGGAGGGCGATGCCTTCTTCGCGGTCTTTGGCTCGGCCCTCGAGGCGGTCACCGCAGCTGCCGAGGCGCAGCGCGGGCTGGCTGCGATTCCGGGATCAGAGCCTGCGAGGGTCCGAGTGAGGATGGGTCTCCACACCGGCGAGGGACGACTCGGCGGCGACGACTACGCCGGCCTCGACGTCAATCGTGCGGCGCGGATCGCTGCGGCCGGCCACGGCGGCCAGGTGCTGCTCTCCGACGCGACAGGCGCGCTCGTCGCCCGCGACCTGCCTGAGGGCGTCGCGCTGCGCGATCTCGGCGAGCACAGGCTCAAGGATTTGCCGGCCGCGGAGCGGATCTGGCAGCTCGACATCGCCGGCCTCCCGCAGGAGTTCAGCGCGCTCCGCTCGATCGATGCGCGGCCCAACAATCTGCCCGTATCGACCACGCAGCTGATCGGCCGCGAAGAGGAGTTGCACGCCATTATCGAGCTCCTCCGGGAACGACGCCTGGTGACGCTGACCGGCCCGGGCGGCACGGGCAAGACCCGCCTCGTGATCGCGCTCGCAGCACGTCTCCTGGCCGATTTCGGCGACGGCGCGTTCTTCGTCGGCCTTCAGGACGCTCGCGACCGCGCCGCCGCCGCCGCCGCTCTCGCCTCCGCACTCGGCATCCGGGAGACGCTCGATCGCGACCTCGAGCAGGGGGTGAAGGATTTCCTGCGCGAGCGCGAGCTGCTGCTTGTCCTCGATAACTTCGAGCAGGTTGTCAGCGCCGCGCCGCTTGTCGCCGAGCTGCTCGCCGGCTCGCCGCGGCTGCGGATCGTCGTCACGAGCCGAGCGGTCTTGCACGTATCCGGGGAACAGGAATTCGGCGTTCCGCCCCTTGACCTTCCGAACCGCCACCACCTGCCCCCGCTCGCCGCGCTCTCGCAGTACGAGGCCGTGGCCCTGTTCATCGAACGTGCTCGCGCCGTGAGGAGCGACTTCGAGGTCACGAACGAGAACGCCCCCGCCGTGGCTGAGATCTGTAGCCGGCTCGATGGTCTGCCGCTGGCGATCGAGCTCGCCGCAGCCCGGATCAAGGTCCTAACGCCGGAGGCGATCCTCGATCGACTCGAGCGGCACCTCCCGGTCCTGGCGAGCGCCGGGCACGACGTGCCAGCTCGGCAGCGCACGCTCCGGGGGGCGATCGACTGGAGCTACGAGCTGCTCGACGAGGCCGAGCGCCGCTTGTTCACGCGGATCGCCGTGTTTGTGGGCGGCTGGACCCTGGAGGCGGCCGATGAGGTCTGCAATCCCGGCGATGAGCTCGGCATCGAGACGCTCGACGGGCTCGCGTCCCTGGCCGACAAGAGCCTGATCCATCCGGTCTCTGGGGGCGAGGGGGAGTCCCGCTTCGCCATGCTCCAGGTCATCAACGAGTTCGCGAAGGAGCGACTCGACGGGGAACCCGACGCTGGCGAGCTGCACAGGCGCCACACCCATCGTTTCCTCGCGTTGGCCGAGGAGGCTGAGCCGGAGCTTCGCCGTTCCGCCCTGCGACGCTGGCAGCACCGGCTCCGGCGCGATGAGGGGAACCTTCGGGCTGCGCTGCGCTGGGCGGTCGAGGGCGGAGACGTCGAGGTTGGCATGCGGACCGCCGGTGCGCTCTGGGATTACTGGCATTACTGGGCGGAGCTGCGTGAGGGCAGGGATTGGCTGGAATCGCTGTTGGCGCTCCCTGCTGCGGCCCAGGCCGGTCCAGCCCGGGCGAAGGCGCTCGGGGGACTGGCTGCGCTTGTGTATTGGCAGGGCGATCCCGACCGCGCCTGGGGGCTCTACGAGGAGGCCCTCGCGATCTACCGGACGATCGGCGACGACGCCATGATCGCCCAGGCGCTGTTCGACAGCGCCTGGGCGGCAGCGGCGCGGCGGGATCTCGCCTCCGTCGAAGCGCGTGCGCGCGAGGCCATCGATGTCTACCGCCGGGCCGGCGATACCTCGAGCGCCGCCCTGGTCGACGCCTGGCTTCGAATCGAGCCCCTGGTCACGGGTCTCGGCGGAGATGTGAACACTGCCGCCCCGGCCGTGCACGAAGCGGTAGAGATGAGCCGTCGGCTTGGTCGCACGCACGATGCCGCGGACTGGCTGGCGGCCTTCGCCTTCGTGTACCGCATGGCCGGCGATACCGAGCGGTCCACCGTGGCCGCGCAGGATGCTCTGAGAACCTGGTATGAGCTCGGCAACCTAGGCCGACTGCCCGTCCTGTTCAAGCTTCTTGCGGCGCTGGCAGGGGCCCAGGGGCACCTGGAGCGCGCCGTGCGCCTGGGAGCCGCCGCGGAGCGCCACAACGAGGAGATCGGTGGCGAATTGTCTGACGTGTTCGGCTACCTGGGCGACCCCGTCGAGGAGGCGCGACCGTTGCTCGACCCACAGGAGCACGCCCGCGCCAGCGACGAGGGCCGGAGCATGGTTCTCGAGGAGCTTGTGGCCGACGCTCTCGAGCCGATGCCGAGCGCTGAGAGCACACCAGCGTAATCGGCATCCTCAGGCCCGAAACGCTTGACATGCAAGAGGTCACTGGTTCGAGTCCAGTGACGCCCAGCAAGCTCTTGCTTGGTGAGTAAGCAAGGTTGCCTTGGCGCTTCGGCCCGGGCCACTAGACGGCTCCTGTTCTCCCTACCTCGCTGCTGCCGTCGCGGCGCCGCTCACCCCAAGAGGAGCTCCCGCTCGCACCATCTCATCGCAACCTCCAACTGACGCCGCTGCCCTTCGCGCACGGTTGGCGCTGTAGAGGGCGGCGGGAGTCCGACCACCGCGGCCCAGAACCCGCCAGGAAGGCGGCGTACTCACTGGCCCCTAGCAGCGCCTCCCACGTGGACAGGAAGGGCCCTGGATCGGCGCGCACGGCCTCCCAGCCTGGATCATGGGCCAGTGTCAACAACGTCTTCGAAACATCACAGCTAGGGCTGCTCTGGCTCGGCGCTCGACCTTGGTATCCCGCACGCAGAGATGCGATAGGTCGCGCATTCCCGCGGGGTCAGCTCTCGCGTCAGGCGGCTGCGTGCGATCTGCACCAACTCTTCGACGTCGGTGGTGTGGACCATCAGGATCCCGCCGTCGGTCGCGAGCAGATGGCGGCCATTGGCCGCCCACCGCAACGCCCCTTCATTCACGCCCAATCCGCGCGATACGACCGGAATGGTCTGAAGCAGCTCACCACCGTCAAGGGTCCAGACGCTTGCTGTGCCGTCCGTGGCGAGTATCGCAAGCGTTTCATCGTCAGGGTGGATGTCCACGTCCCAGCTGGAAGGCAGCGTATGGCGTTGCCGCCAGGTCACCGTTTCGAAAACGTGCGTGCCATCTACTGGCGAAGCCACGGCCAGGTAGTCGCCGCTTGGGCTGAACTCGACCCGCCACGCCCCGGTGACCGGCAGCGTCGTGACGATTGGAAGCATCGCTCGCAGGCTCGCAGTCAACTCGAGGACGTCCTCAGTCTGCTCACCGAGCGCGGCCTCAAGTGCGTCGACGAGCTGCGCATCCAGCGCCAGCATCTGAGCGCGGTCCATGGACCGAAGGCCCCGTACATCGAACACCACGAGACCTTCCGTGGTACTCACGGCGAGGAAGGCCCCATCCTCGGAGAATGCGATGCCGAACTGATCGAGTCCGACCTGACCAAGCCACCGTGGGACGACCACTGCGGTCAGCTGTCCCGTGGCTGTATCCCAGACTGCAACCGCATTCAGGCTCAAGGTCGCGACCATGGACCCGTCGGGAGAGGCTGCGATCCGCGCGATCTGGTCGGTCCACGGCGCATTCGGCGGATGGCTCGAGCAGGTGGGATCCGCTCCGGGCCGCTCGCAGAAACCGGCAAGCGAGCCCACGGTGATGCCGCTGGCCACTTCCACCTCGGTGACCCCGCCCCAGAACGTGTCCTCGAACGCGGCCTGCGACCACAGCTTGGTACCACCGGCTGTCAGCGCGACGCCGACGCCAGCGCGCGCATCGAGGTCGAGCACCACCACGCCGTCGTCCAGATCGAGCACGATGGCGCGGGAATCGGACAGGCCGCCGACGAGGCGCTCGGCGCCAAGAATCGCGGTTCGGTTGCCCGCCGTCGCGATGTCGAGAATGCGTGCGACGCCCAGATCGTGCGCCCCCACGCTGCTGCCCCCGCCGCTCGGGCTGGTGTCCCAGATGGTCACGCCGCCCTCCGCGCTGCCACTCGCCAGTCGAGCGCCGTCTTGCGTCCATGAGAGAGCCCAGATCAAGCCCGCCTGTCCCGCCAAGGTCATCTCTAGGTCGCCCGTCGGGACCGACCAGACGCGGATCAGGCCGTCCTGAGATGCGGTAGCCAGACGCGCGCCGTCCGGACTGAATGCGACATCGCCGATGACGTCACGGTGTTCAGCAAGGCGCACGACATGCTTGCCCGTCGATACGTCCCAGACGTTAGCCACGCGGTCGAGGCCACCCGTCGCGATGAATCGCCCATCGGGGCTGAGGTCGGCGCTCAGAAATGGGCCCGTTACCACCTTGACCAGTTCGCCCGTTGCCACGTCCATCCGCCACACCTCATGCGCGTCGGAGCAGCAAGTCGGAATGAGGAGATGCTGTCCATCGGGGTCGAACAGGGCGTAGGCTGCGGCGTCCACTTCCTGCCGCACGAGCTCGCGCGCCGATGCGAGATCCCAAACCTGCACCACCGTGCCGCGTTCGAAAGACTCGGACGCCCGAACGACCGTCGCAAGCTTGCTGCCGTCATAGCTGAACACCGGACCCCGATTGGTCCCGACGCCCGCCGTTGGGATCGCTTGCGTCGACACCGGCCTGGATCGGTCGCCGTCGAGAGTCCAGACGTGTGCGATCCCGCGCTCGTCAACGATCGCCACCTGGGCGCCATCGCGGCTGAGCGCAATGCCGAGGTGATGATTCGGCTGCGCGTCTGGCAAGTCGTCGCCGAGGGCGCCGAGATGGCGCCCGGTATCGGCGTCGTAGATCCGGACGCTGCTGGAGTTGGATTGGACAAACAACCTGGAACCGTCGTTGCTCATCCGCACGCCGATGGCATCCGGCCGTGGCGCATCAGCCCCGTACACAACCGGGATCGTCAGTCGCGCCCGTGACGATTGGACCGCTCGGTGGAGCGAGGTGATCGCCTCCGGAGCGGGCTCTGTGCCGGTCGCAGTCGCCTCAAGTGCGAGGAGGATGCTGAGCTGCGGGTCGCTGTCGACGGTCGCGATCGCCGATGCTGCCAGCTCGCGCGCCCGCGCCAGATCGGCCGCTGCGGCCGCACCCGCCTCCTCGGTTTCCGCTCGCTCGGCGTTCCTGCGGGCTGCCGCGGCCTCCTCCTCGGCCCGCGTGGCCTGAGCAGCGGCGAAGGCGCCGGCGAGGACAGCAAGAATCAGGAACGCGCCCACTCCCGCGAGCAGAGAACGCAGAATTTGATTCGCGCGCCGCTGTCGCTCCGCCTCGGCTTCGCTACGGAGCCGGCTCTCTTCGAGGAACGTGCGCTCGCCCCGATTTAGCTGCAGCCGCCCGGCGCTGGCGCCCTCAAGGGCGGCCGCCAGGCGGAGTCCGCGGTAGAGGTCGCCAGGATCGCGGTCACCCTCCTCCCACTCGCGCGCGGTCGTGGCAAGGTGCATGCGCAGCTGTCGTTCAGCGCCTTCGTCCTGAATCCACTCTTTGAGTCGAGGCCACTCCGCCAGGAGCGCTTCGTGCGCGAGCTCGACGTATCCGTCGCTCGCGCTCAGCAGCCGAGCATCGGTCAGCTTCCTCACCGCGCCCGCAACGCGCGGATCCTCGGCTCCGCCGAGCTCGTCAGCCCGGACGCGACGCCGGACGGCGATCCCCGATTCGCCCTCAGCGATAAGCCGCAGGCAGACGAACCGTGCAGCGATCTGTTCCTCTCTGGCCAGGCGCTTGTACGCGTTCTCCGCCATGCGGGCGACGGCCCCCCGGACCCCGCCCGTCGCGCGGTAGGCGGCGAGCGTGAGGCGGCCGTCTTCGCGGGCCTCCCAGAGCTCGAGGAGCGCTGTCGAGAGGAGCGGCAGCCCGCCCGGCTCGATCCCGACGTCCGATACGAGTGCCTTGACGAGATCGGGCTCGACGCGCAGGCCGACGCGCTCCGCGGGATGCTGGATGACGCCCTCGATCTCGGAGGCGGTGAGGGGACCCACGAGCACCTGATCGGTGGCCAGTGTGCGCGCGAGTCGTGGGTAGGCGGCACAGCGCGCGTAGTGGTCGGCACGGAGCGCGACGAGCACCTTGAGGCCGGTGCGCGGCTCGGTGATGAGGTCGATGAAGGCGGACCGCTCGGCCTCGTCTACAGCGGCGAAGAGCTCCTCGAACTGGTCGATGACGAGGAGGAGCCGTTGTGCGGGCCGCATCTCGTGGAGGACCGATGTCAGCGCCGCTCGCGGATCCGCCGCCGCGCCGTGCTCGGGGGCGGCGCGCGTGAGGGCCCGGTGGAACGCCCGCATCGGCTGCTCGCCAGGCCGCATCGGTACCTGGATCCACTCATCGCTGCCGGGTAGGACGCCGTGCGCCAGTCCGGGCAACAGACCGGCCTGGAGGGCTGACGACTTGCCGCTCCCCGACGCGCCGACAAGTCCCACGAACGCGCTGCCCACGATCCTCGCAATGAGTTCGGCCACGAGGCGCTCGCGCCCGAAGTAGTAATCGGCGTCCGCGGCCTCGAACGCGGCCAGACCCTTGTAGGGGCAGACGGTCACGGTGGGCGCAGCGGCCTGGCCTGCTGCTGCCTCGTCGAGCTCGACGAACAGGCGCGAGCGATCACGGGCAAGCTCGAGTCGAGCCGCGTCGTCGATCATCTGCTCCTCGGCGGCACGCAGGTCCCGCCGCTCGCGCGAGGTGCGCCGTGCCGAATCGCCGAGGCGCCGCGCCGCGGCGGCGCGGGCCCACTGGCTCGCCACCCGGTGCACGGCGGCCGGGATCCCGTCGCTCTCTTCGAGCAGCAGCTGGGTCGGTGGGTCTTCGTCCGGTCGCTCGAAGTAGAGCCGGGCGATGGCGCTGACCGCGTCGGCGTCGAGGGGTGACAGGCGGCGCCGGCGCTCGGGCGGCACCAGCCGGTCGAGGGATCGAGCCAGGGCGGTCGGCGGGTCGTCGCCATGGGTGACGATGACGAGGCGCTGGTCGTCGTTCGGCGCCAGGCCGGCGAGTAGCGCCTCGGCGCGAGTGGCCGGGACCCGATCGAGGTCGTCGAGCACCACCAGCGTCGAGCCGCCCGGCAGATCGGCTTCGTCGTCTGCGCGAAGATAGCGCACCGCCGCGCCCTGGCCTTGCGCCAGGACCGCGATTTCGGCCACCACCCGGGTGCGTCCAATGCCCGACGGCCCGGAGAGAGTGACGATACTGCCGTGGCCGTGGCGGGCCTGCCGCCAGTGCCAGCCCAGCCAACGCAGATCGGACTCGCGGCCTGCCAGAGGCACGATCGCATCCAACTCTGCCGGCAGGATGCCTGACGATGTTGGCTGGACGATGCCGTCGAGATGGTCGTGCGGACGCTCGGCAGTGACCAGCCATGCGGGAACAGGCTCGTGGAATCCCTTGAGCGACTTCCCGCCGAGGGAGGCGTAGGACAGGCCGTCCATGGGTCCCGCGAGGTGGACGATGCCGTCGGTGGCAATCACCTGGCCGGCCTCGGCGGCCGCGCAGAGCCGGGCCGCGAGGTTCAATGCCGATCCACGGAAGCCGTCGCCGACCGGTACCGCCTCGCCGGCATCGAGCCCGATGCCCGCATTCAATGGCAGGATCGGATCGAGCCGGGTCTCGTCGATGTAGGCGTCCTGCAGCTCGACGGCGCATCGCAGGGCGGCGCGCGGAGAGCCGAACATGCACAGGGCCTCGTCGCCGCGCAGCTCTAGCAGCTCGCCTCCCCAGGCCTCGACCGCCTCGCCGGTGACCTGGGCGAACTTCGTGGCCAACCGGCCGACGGCCTCGTCACCGAGCCGGTTCGTGAAGTCAGTGAAGCCGCGGATGTCGGCGATCAGGAAAGTGTGGACGGCGCCGGGGCGTCGCTCATCGGGTCGAGGACTGCCGCGTGCCATCTCCAGCTTCCTCCCCAAGCGTGGATGGCAGCATACCCACGACTCTGTCCTGGGGACGATACGCAGCAGGCAACCTTGGTGTCAGGTAGGCGACAGGACCCTTCGCGGGATCATGGCGAGACCATCCTCTGCGGCCTGCCGTGAGCGGTGGAGACCGTCGGGCGGCCACAAATACATGTGAACCACCGCCACTCAACAGTTCCGCGAAGGTACAACCGTCTGCAGCGCGGATTGCCGGCTATGGGTCGCCGGGCTTGAGGCGATCGCCGCCGGAGTCGAGCGGAAATGTCCGGCGCACGCTGAAGCGAACCGCCTCATCGGGCACGATCCACGCGACAGTTTCAACGAGAAAGGTCATCGCCTCCGGCGGCGGGACGTCGGCCTTGAGAGCTGCGTCGGGCGCTGTCCCAAATTCGGATAGCGTCAAGTGGGGGACGAAGTCGTCGGTATGCGGGAGGTCGAGCCGGAAGAGTCCGGTCGCGAGCAGCATTGCGCGCAACTTGACAAACCCGTGTCTGGGTACGACCGGCAGGTACACCACTGGCGATCCACTGAACCGCGTCGGCCGACCGAGCTGCAGCCGCATCGCGGCCACGCCGCGAATGACCGCGGCGGCGCGCTCCTCATCCGCAGAATTCGGAGCTGTCGCAAACGGAGGCGTCAGGGTGATGTGCGCGCCGAACGCGGCCGCCGATTCCGGGTCCAGGCGCAGGCGGATCGGGTCGAGGAGGGCGGCAAGCCATCGCGGCGGTTCGATGACGAGCGCCCCAAACCGGTAGTCGCGCTGCCACGCGGGCCATGTATTGCCCGTCGGAAAGTCCATATGCGAACGGTAGCGAGCCCTCGATTACCTTGTCTGTACGATGGGGTCGAATTTTCGCCAGAACATGCTGGCTGCACAGGTGGAGACTGGCTCCCGCGCGCTTGCCGGCCGTCACTGTGTACCCAGTCGGACTCTCCGCAGACGGCCGTGAATGGCGCGGTCGTGTCATCGAACGCCTCGGCTTCGGCCGTCTGGGCCGGACTGGTGGCCGCGGCGCCCCGCGGACAGACCGGGCGGTCAGGCGGCACAGCCATGCATCGAATGTGACGGCTTAGCTGTCGGAGATCCGCTTCGATTGCCCCTCCCTCCCGGCGAAAGTTCGCGTAGGAGGCTTGCGAGATGACAGGACTGGCGCTGACCGGGCGGACAGTCGCGTATCGGCTGGCGCCGACCCTGGTCGTAGAGGTCGTGATCACCCTCGGTATCGGGGTCATACTCGTCGCCCTCATCGCGGGCCTGCCATGGTTCGCCGAGTTGACGAGTCCGCTTCATCCCATCGGCCCTGGAGCACCGGACCTGCAGCGAGGCAGCATCGCCTGATCCGGTAGCGTCCTGCGGCGCGCAGTCTGTCTGTCGGAGAGGTGGCGCCCACCCTCCGCCTGCCGTCGCGTCGTGCTCACAGGGCCGCGTCGCCAGCCACCGGGAGGGGATCGCCGTCGGGCGGGGGCTCCAGAGCGGCTCCGTTCTGGCTCAGCACCGCCATGGCACTCGCCGCTGCCATCTCCAGGTCCGGGCCGCGCCCGATGACTTCGAGCCGCATCCCATCCACGTCCAGGCCCGCGCTGACCTCCCACGTCATCACGTCGCCCGGCCCCGCCGTGACGCACGCCTTCAACGAGTGAGACACGTCCATTTCCCGGACGCGCTTCATGTTGGGTCCCATCTGCATCTGAGGTTCCTTTCGCAAGCGTGTGCCCGCCTCAGCTTCCGGCGAGCGTGTCCTCGTTGCTCGGTAGCTCAGGGCTGATCGGCACCAAGCGCTCGATGGAAGCGAGCAGGCCCTCACTCGTTACCCGCCGGTCATCGGTGCACTCGCTCAGGTTCGGCTCGGCGCCCGGCGTGAACGGTCCGTAGGCTCGATCGAGCGACCCGTCGTCGCGGCGGACCACGAGGTACGGCTGGTTGTCGTACACCACACGCAGGAATTCAGGACGCATCGTTCATCTCCCCTGAAGAACGGACCGGCGAGGTCGCCCGGTCTGGGCATGAGGCCCCTGATGATCCGTCCGGCCCAGCTGGGATTGTGAGCGTGAGGCTCCCCATGGTGGCCACATCCCCGTGCCTCACGGCATGCACTCCTCGGGCCAACCGCGCCCGGCGAGCCTGAAGATTTCTTCACGGTTGGACCACGGACGCCGGTGTGCGCGCGCCGCCGGCCGGGGGATACGGGTCTCGGCGATGAGCCGGCGGACCGGCTGCGGGGGGAACGCAGCTGAACCGCCGGCTCACGGCCATCTTGCGACGGATTTCGGGCACGCACCAGTTGACGCTGGCACGCCGACTGCAAGTCGCGCCAGCATCACCAGCTCTGTCAGGGGGAAGCAGATGGACGCTCGCGTCGGGCAGCGCACACGCCCGTGGCGCCCATGCCTGGTGAGCCGCCCTCGTCGGCCGAACGCACCCCTCCCGCGCCGGCCGATGAGGATGCCGGCCCTCAGGACGACGCTCGGGCTCCAGGACACGGCTGACCCCGCCGCCTGGTCCCCGGGAGCAGGGTGGATCAGCGGGTCCCGGCCCGGGCGAACGTGCTGAGCCCCGGCCCGACCGGTTCCATCGATCCCATCGCCATGCGCCACGGTCCCAGCAGCATCTGCAGCTCCCTGTCTTCCAGGGCGGTATGAACCACCATGGCGCCGGCGGCGTTTGCGATCGTCTGGCCCACGAGAAGCCATGGACCGCGTCCCTCGGGCAGCGCATGCCTCCACGCCGTGGCGGCGTCGTGCCGGGCTCGCAGGTACTCGGGCTCCAGGTGGGCCGACCTGGCGGCGCGATGTGCCCGGTGCAGGGCCTCGCGCTCCACCTCCGACCCGTGAATCAGGATGCGAGCCGCGTGGGCCTCGTACAGGTCGGCAGCCTCGTCCAGTGTGACATGCTCCACCCGTGCCAGGAGCCGCTGGATCTGTGAGCTGGCTGGACCGTACTCCCCCATACCTCTACTAACGCACCAGCAGCGCTCGCGTTGGGCAGCGGTGGTCACCCGCCTCCTCCGGGGTGCCGGGCCGGGATCCGGAAGAGGCACTCGGCAAACGTACCGCGTCGCCATGGGCCGAGCGGGGCAGTTCCGAATCGCCTCGGACCGACCACACTCGGCGCATGACGACGCAGCTCGACCTCGATCTCGCGGCGCTGCGGGCGCGGCGCCGTTCGCCCGGCCTCATGGCCTGGGTTCGCGGGCTGCCCCTCCTGGATCGCCGCTCGATCAAGGATCCGGACAGCCGCGACGTGTACTGGGTGAACGTCCAGCGCCGGCTCGCCGAGAGCGATGCCGAGTCGCTCACGCGCTTCCGCTCCACTCAGCGGCCGGAAAAGTCAGCGACCGATCTCCTGATCGGTTAGCTCAGTCGGCGGCGCCGACCTGCAGGCCGAGCTGCTTGAGCTCGCGCATCCGGGCGCCGAGCGTCTCGAGCTCATCGGCGGAGAAGACCTGGCGAGCCTGCTTGAACATCTCGCCCTCCTCTTCCTCGATGTGGTGCTCGATGTTCTCCTTCATGACCTTGAACTTCGCGGCCCACTGCTCGTCGGTGACGGGGGTCGCCTCGAGCTCGCCCATGATCTCGTCGACGACGTGGTGCTCCTCGTAGCCTTCGAGCACGATGTCCTTCGCCCTGGGGTGCGACTTCAGCGCCGGGTAGAAGATCTCTTCCTCGATCCGCTCGTGGATGAGCATCTCCTCCTTCAGCTTCGCGAACAGCTCGGTGCGGCCGACCTCCGCACGCTCGGTCGTCTCCTCGCCATCGGCGAGCATCGTCTTCACCTTGTCGTGGTCGGCCTTGAGCAGGCTGATGGCGTCCATCGGTTCTCCTCGGGAGGGGTGGTGGTTGGTCGAGGAGGCGACAACGCACGTCCCGTGCCGGGATCAGCTCTCGCGCAGGAAGGACACGATCGCCTCGCGGTTCGGCATACCCTCGCGAGCGCCGGCGGCCCCAACCGAGAGCGCGGCGGCGGCATTGGCCGCCTCGATCGCCTCCTCCAGCGAGGCGCCGTCGGCCAGCCAGGCGGCGAGGACGCCGTTGAACGCGTCACCGGCCCCGGTGGTGTCGACCAGGGCCGGCGCCAGCCGTCCGTCGAATCGCTGTCGGTGGTCGCCGCGCGCCAGCAGGGCGCCCGCGGGGCCCTGGGTGACGACGATCGGGCCCGCATGGCGGTGGGTGAGCTCGTCGAGCGCGGCGTCGGTCGCGTCGTTGCCGATGGCGACCACGAGCTCGTGCTCGTTCGGCGTCAGGATCGGTCCCAGGTGCAGCACCTCGGCCGGAAGCCCACGCGCCGGCGCGGGGTTGAGAATGGCGGTCACCCCCGACTCGTGCGCCACGCGCAGCGCCTCGACGACCACGGGGGTCGCGACCTCGTGGTTCGTCAGGAGCACGTCGGCCGATCGGATCCTGGCGCGATCGTCCTCATCGAGAACGAGGGCGGAGTTGGCCCCCGGCGCGACGACGATCTGGTTCTCGCCCCGCGGCCCGACCGCGATGATCGCCACGCCGGTCGGCTCGCCCTCGATCTCGCGCACGCCATCCATGTCGATGTCCTCCGCCGCCAGCGCGGCGCGGGACCGCTGTCCGTGGTCGTCCCGCCCGACGGCGCCGATCATCGTGACCCGGGCGCCGGCGCGAGCCGCCGCCACCGCCTGGTTCGCACCCTTGCCGCCCTCGTGGACCGCAAACCGCCCGCCGAGCACCGTCTCGCCGGGATCGGGGAGCCGATCGGCCGTGACCACGAGGTCGACATTGATGGAGCCGATGATGCAGACGGTGCGGGGCATGGGTCGAGTATGCCCTGCCATGATCGGCGCATGCGTGCTCCGACCGGCATCGTGCTGTTGCTGATGGCTGCGGCCATCAGCGGTTGTCTGCCGGCCAGGAGCACCGGCACCCTGCCGGCCACGCTCACGATCGACGAGAGCGGCGGGCTTCCGATCGCCGTCCAGAACGGCATGCCGGTCCCGACCTTCGACTGGCAGCCGCGTCCGCGACTCGAGCTGGACGGGGAGTGGCGTGTCGAGCGGGTGGACCTGGATGCCGATCTGACTATGGGGGATCGCGAGGCGTCCCTGGCGGCCATCGAGGCGGCCGCGGCAGGTCGCCACCTCCTCGACTACGACGATTCGGCCTGGCCGTTCCTCTCGGTCCCGGGGACCACGAACCGGCCGCCGGAGGGGGAGGAGGGCGGCGCGTGGTACCGGCGGCGGGTCGACATGCCGGCGGCCTGGGCAGGGCGATCGGTGACGCTGCGATTCGCGTCGGCCAACTACGTGGCGGACGTCTGGGTGAACGGGACGTGGCTCGGGTATCACGAGGGTGGCTCCACGCCCTTCGCGTTAGACGTCGGACCCGTCGTCCGACCCGGCGCCGAGAACGTGGTCGCCGTGCGCGTGCACACCATCCCGCTCGGGACGCGCCCCGACCTGGTGCCGTGGGGCCTGGTCGATTGGTGGAACTACGGCGGCCTGACCGGCTCGGTGTGGCTCGAGGCGGCCCCTGCCGTGCATCTCGCCCGCGCCGACGTCGTCCCGCATCTCGACGCCGTCGAGATCGAGGTGCTCGCCAGCCATGCCGCGCGGCTGGCGGGGTCGCGCGCCGCGACCGGCACGAGCGAGGGCGACGGGTCGCCGATGATGCTGACGGCGACGATCCTTCCGGCCATGGTCACCGATGCGAACCTCCTCGACCCCGATCCCCGCAGCCTGCTCGAGGACGGGGTGGAGCCGATCGTCACCGTCCAGGAGCAGGCGACGGCCCCGTCTCCGGGGTCGGCGCTCGGAACGACCCTGGCGATCGGCTTCGGCGATGCCGATCTGTGGAGCCCGGCCAGCCCGTCACTGTACGTGGCGCGCATCGACCTGCGGTGGGCCGACCGGCCGCTCGACGCTCGCGAGGCCCGTCCGTCGGACACGCTGTGGATCACGTTCGGCATCCGCCACGTGGCCGTTGACCCGGTCAGGCCGCGCGTCCTGCTGAACGGGGAGGCGGCATTCTTCCGGGGCGTCGGCCTCCACGCCGAGACGATCGCGCGCGCCGCCGATGGCGCGCTTCTGGACGGTACGCCGGTCCAAGATCCCTCGGACGTGCTCGCCGAGCTGCGGGACGCGGCCGCGCTCGGCGCCGATCTCCTGCGCACCGGCCATCAGCCCGGCGATCCGACGATGCTCATGCTCGCCGATCGGCTGGGCTTCGCGGTGTGGGAGGAGATCCCGCTCTACCACGCGACGCCGTTCATCTTCGCGGCCACCATGGGCCGCGGCATCCCGCAGCAGATGCTCCGTGAGATGGCGCTGCGCGACATGAACCGCCCGTCGGTTCTGTTCCACGGTCTCGCGAACGAGTCGACCGGCAACGAGGAGCGGGCCGAGGCCCTCGCCGAGCTCCACGAGGTCGACCGAGCCATCGACGGGACGCGGCTCACCGGGCAGGCGGCGTATGGCTGGAACCCCGCCGACCCGACCCACGCCGCGCTGGACGTGGCGGGCTTCACGTTCTACCACGGCGTGTTCTACGGCGACGATCCGGGACCGGATACCCGCCGCGCGTTGCGGGAGGCGAACGCGGCCAACCCGGAGAAGCCCATCATGGTGCTCGAGTTCGGCCGCTGGGCCGACACCGCCGCCGACGAGGCCCGCCAACGAGTGATCTTCGAGGAGACGTACGCCGCGCTGGAGCAGTACCGCGCCGACGAGCCGACCGGCTTCGTGAGCGCCGCCACGTGGTGGACGCTCCACGACTTCGCGACGCAGATCTCGGGGATCGGCGTCGAGGACTTCGGCCTCTACGGCCCGGACGGCACCCCGCGTGCGGCCGGCGAGCTGGCTGCGGCGGCTTTCGACGCGCCGGCCGGCCGCGGCACCGCGCTCGCGCTCGAGCCGGAGATCGATCGACCACGCGCGCAGCCGACCCAGCGCCAGGGCGACTGGGCGCTGGCCGGCTATCTGGCGTACGGGCTGGGCCTGGCAGTCGCGATGCTGGGACTCGCCACCCTCGTCCTCACCCGACGCGGGGGCCGGGCGCTGGGCAGGTCGCGGCGATGAAGATGATCCGCGGCCGCCTGGCCGGGGTGTCGGTTCGCGCCTCGTTCGCCGCCGGCCTGTGGGTCGGCCTCACGGCCGGCCTCGTCCTCGGGTCGATCGCCGGTGCGCTCCTGGTCTGGTTCGCCGGCACCGTGCTCGAGTGGCAGCGGGACCTGGCCTTCACCCTGGGCGTGGCCCGCACCCTCCTGCCCCTCGGCGACCAGGTCGCGGCGCTGCGCTGGGTCTCGAGCACGTGGTACCTGGTCATCCCGGCCGTCGCAGTGGCGATTGCCCTCCTGTCCGCGTTGTTCGTCGGCCTCATCGGCGCGCTGCTGGCCGCCGCCTACAACCGGTCGCCGCGGCACGCGAACGTCGTCGTGGAGCTCCCGGAGCCCGATGAGGTCGACTAGGGCTGAAGCCGCCGCCGATGCCACGAGCCGTCGGCGCCGCGCCGGTACTCCACCCGGTCGTGGAGGCGATCCTCGCGGCTCTCCCAGAACTCGACGGTCCGGGGGATGAGGAGGTAGCCGCCCCACATCCCCGGGATCGGGACCTCGTCCGGGTGGCGGGCGGCCAGCTCGGCGACCCGCACCTCCAGCTCCTCCCGGGAGCCGATCTCCTGGCCCTGGCTGGATGCGGCGGCCGACAGCCGGCTGCCGCGCGGACGCGTCGACCAGTAGGCGAGCGACGCGTCATCCGGCAGCTGGCGCACCGGGCCGGCCGCGCGGGCCTGGCGATCGAGGGCCGGCCACCAGAACGCGGCGGCGCCCCACGGGTTGGCGGCGACGTCCCGACCCTTGCGACTGCCCCGGTTCGTGTAGTACCGCAGGCCTTCGGCGTCGAGGCCGTGCATGAGCACGAAGCGGACGGATGGGACGCCCTCGCCGTCGGCGGTGGCCAGCGCGAACGCGTTCGGCAGGGAAACGCCGGCTGCCTCGGCATCGGCCACCCAGCGCGAGAGCTGGACGATCGGGTCGGGGTCGAGGTCGCGCGGCTCGAGCGGCATGGTGCCTCCAACGATATCCGCACTAGCATGGGCCGATGAGCGAGCAGCGCCCGGCGGCCATCGTCTTCGACCTCGATGGCACGCTCGTCGACACCGTGCAGGCACGGATCAGCGCCTGGCGCGGGACGTTCGCCGAGGCCGGCATCCCGGTGCCCGACGCGCGCCTGGAGCCGATGATCGGGATGGACGGCCGGGCGCTGGCACGCGAGGTGGCCCTCGAGGCGGGCCGCGCCCTCGACGACCACGAGGCAGAGGAGATCGACCGCCTGGCGGGGGAGCGGTTCGATGAGCACAACCACTCGCCGACGCCCCTGCCCGGTGCGCGTGCGGCGCTCGATCGGCTGGACGGGGCGGGTGTGACGTGGGCGATCGCGACGTCGTCCCGGGCGGAGCAGGTGGCGGCATCGGTCGCCGCCCTGGCCCTGCCGCGAGCGCCGCGGATCGTGGACGGCAGCCGGGTCGCGCATGCCAAGCCGGCGCCGGATCTCCTCCTGTTGGCGGCATCGGAGCTCGGCGTCGAGCCGGCACGGTCTTGGTACGTCGGCGACTCGACCTGGGACATGCGGGCGGCAGTGGCGGCGGGCATGAGGCCGATCGGCGTGCTGGCGGGGTCGGCAGTCGACGAGCGGACGCTGCGCGAGGCAGGCGCCGTATCGGTGCTGTCGACGCTGGCCGAGCTGGAGCTGCCGTCCTGATGCCCTTGGAGGAATACCGGCGCAGGCGCGACTTCGGGGCCACGCCGGAGCCGGCGCCCGGCGACCTCGTGGAGCGCAGCGGCCGGTTCACGGT
>DASVEQ010000135.1:0-8532 GCA_036380455.1 Candidatus Limnocylindria bacterium
TCGCCGATGTCGGAGATGGCCTGCCCCGCAAACAGGTTGCGGTAGCTGGGGATGCGGAGGACGTCGCGGACGCCCATCGCCGTCGGGGACGCGGTCGGATCGGTCATGAGCTGGTGTCCTTCGTGGCTCGGGGGTAGAAGCCGACGAGGAGGCCGTACTCGGCGCCGTCGGGATCCTGGTCCGCGTCGATCGCGGCGAGCTTCTCGACGAGACGCATCACGCGCTTCACGTTGGCGGGGGAGAGGCGGGCGTGGGTGGCCCAGAGCCCCATCCGCGTGCGCTTGGGGTCGTCGGGGTCGAAGTTCAGGGTCCCCGAGCGCAGCCCGACGAGGATCTCGGACCGCGCCCTCTCGAAGATCGCGTCGATCGCGACGCTGACCGCGCTCTCCGCGCCCGCGCCGGTCAGGAGCGCCCGGTCGACGTGGTAGCCGTGGGCGGTGGCCTGGTAGCGCTTCTCCAGGATGCCCGACACCATCCGTGTCTCACCGACGCGGATGAACCCATGCTCCTCGAGGAGGCCGAGGTGGTGGTAGAGCTTCGTCTGCTTCGTCTCGAGCCGCTCGGCGAGTGCCTTCGCGGTCCACCCGCGCCCGGGGTCCTCCGCCATGATCTCGATCAGCTGGATCCGCAGCGGGTCACCGATGACCTTCAGCTGCTCGACGGTCGTGATGGCCATCTCCATCGGCGGAGTCGGCTTCCGCTTCGACATTCAGGTTCGCCCTATCATTCAACAGATGGTGAATGACAAGATACCGATGAATGCCGGGATGTCAAGGGGGGTTCCTGGCGCGACGCGAGCCTTCAACACGTGGACGTGGAGGTCGCCACGGCGCCCTCGACGGGTCAGGCGGTGGTCGCCGCCCCCCGCGCGGCGTTCACTCTGTCGCGCCACGCCATAAAGTCAGCGCCGCGTTCCACATGCCAGTCCGGGCCGCCGAAGCCAAGCGTGAACTGGGTGAAGCCCAGGTCGAGGTAGCCATCGGCATCCTCGCGCAGGAACCGATCGATGTCGTCGGGCTGCAGCCCCACGCTCCACTCGATCTCGTACGGGTCCCGTTCGATCGCCTCGCAGTGGCGGATGAGCGCGTCGACCGCCGGACGCACCTCCTCCAGCGAGTCCGGGAAGAAGGCGTGCCACGCATCGGCGTGGCGGGCGACGATCGGCAGCGTGAGCTCAAGGCCGACGCCGGCGATGAGGATCGGCATGCGGCGCATCGGCGGTGGGTTCAGGGTCGCCAGTCGCTCGATGATCTCCGGGGTCGCTCGGGCAAGCGCACGGATGCGCGAGGCCCTCGTGCCGTACCCGTACCCGTAGCGCTCGTAGTCGCGCCGGAACCAGCCCGCGCCCAGGCCCATGATCACGCGGCCGCCGCTGATGTGGTCGACGGTGCGCGCGATGTCGGCGTGCAGGTTCGGGTTGCGGTACGAGTTGCAGGCCACCAGCGGCCCCAGCTCGATGCGGTCGGTCGCCTCGGCCCAGGCCGCGAGCATCGACCAGCACTCGAAGTGCTTCCCGTCCGCAGCGCCGTCCAGCGGGCTGAAATGGTCCCAGGTGTAGAGGATGTCGTAGCCCAGCTCCTCGCTGCGGATGGCGGCGGAGCGGAGGTCGCGCCACTCGCCGTGCTGGGGATGGAGCTGGGCCGCGATGCGGATCGGTCGGGTCTCGTGAAGCTGCATGCCCGGATGCTTGACCTTCCCCCAGAGGGAAAGTCAAGATCTGCCCTGAGATGTTCCAGATCGGCCAGTTCGCCCGCCTCGCGGGCATCAGCGCCAAGCAGCTGCGCGCGTACGACGCGCTCGGCCTGTTCCGTCCCGTCTGGGTCGACCCGTCCAGCCTGTACCGCTACTACTCGCCCGCCCAGCTGCCCGAGCTGCGACGCATCCTCGCCCTCCGTCAGCTCGGGATGCCGATCGAGGAGATCCTTGGCCTGATCGGCGGCGGCGAACTGCGCGTCGCGCTCGACCGCCGTCGCGCCGAGCTGGAGCGCGAACGACGTATGGCGGAGGAGCGGCTCGCCGCCCTGGACATCACCGTCGGCGACACCGATGTCGTGCTGCGGCCGGTCGCCGTCGAGCCGGTTGCCGTCATGACGGTCGACGCCGACGCGGCCACCGCCTTCGACGTCCTCGAGGCCCACGTGCGCGACGCCGGCCGCCGGGCGCATCGGCCTCCGGGCGCCATCCCGTCCTGGCGGGAGATCTTCGTGCCGGTGACCGGGCCGATCCCGGAGACGAAGGACATCACCTACCGGCGGCTGCCGGCGATGCGGGCCGCATCGGTCATCCATCACGGGTCGTACGGCGGCGTCGCGGCCGTTCGCGCTGCGCTCCTGCGCTGGGTGGCGGCCTCCGGCCTGGCTCCCGCCGGGCCGATGCGGACGCTCTACCTTCAGTTCGGCGCCGATCCGTCGCTGCGCCTGCCGCCCGGCTGGGTGGTCGATCGTTCCGCGGACCTCGTGACGGAGCTCCAGCAACCGGTGCAGTGAACCGCGGGAGGGGAGGGTTTCCGTCCATGGGCGTATCGGTCACTCTGTGGCCGGATTCCCACCCCATGGACGCACCGGCGAACAGCCAGCCGCCGTCCTTGGTCAACACTCCCACCACCTGCACGTTCCGCCACGCACGCTCCGATAGGCCCGCCCCGTGGGAACGCCCCCTGGTCCAGCTCGGGGACGAGCGAGCTTGCGCCGATCGGGTACGCTCCGCAGCAGCCAAGGGAGGACCCGACGTGCGCTGTACGGCGTGCGGCACCGAGAACCGCACCGGAAGCCGATTCTGCGACAACTGCGGGGGGCCGCTATCTTCCAGCTGCCCGAGCTGCGGCGCTCCAAACCGATCCGACGCGCGCTTCTGCGCCTCGTGCGGCACCGCGCTCGAAGCCGATGCGGGCGTGACGGCATCTGCCTCGATGACGACTCCATCCGGCCATGCCGTCGAGTCGACCGCGGAACGCCGGCTGGTGTCGGTGATCTTCCTCGACCTGGTCGGGTTCACGACGCTGGCCGAGGACCGTGACCCGGAGGCGGTTCGCGAGCTGCTGTCGCGGTACTTCGACACCGCGACCGAGATCGTGACCCTTCACGGCGGCGCCGTAGAGAAATTCATCGGCGACGCCGTGATGGCGGTGTGGGGCACGCCCACCGCCCACGAGGACGACGCCGAGCGGGCGGTGCGGGCAGCTCTCGAGATCACCGATGCCGTGCCGGCAATCCACCCCGGCCTCACGGCGCGCGCTGGGGTGCTGACCGGCGAGGCCGCAGTCACGCTCGGCGCGACGAACCAGGGCATGGTCGCCGGCGACCTGGTGAACACGGCCGCTCGCCTGCAGGGGGTCGCCGACGCCGGGACCGTCCTCGTGGGCGAAGCCACACGGCTGGCGAGCGAACGCTCCATCGTCTTCGAGCCGCTCGGCGAGCACACGCTGAAGGGCAAGACCGCCCCGGTCCCGGCGTGGCGTGCGATGCGCGTCGTTGCCAACCGGGGCGGGCAGGGTCGTACCGACGTGCTCGAGCCTCCATTCGTCGGCCGCGACGAGGACCTCCGCCAGCTCAAGGAGCATCTCCACGCCGCCGGTCGGGAGCGACGGCCGCGGCTGATCTCGATCACCGGACCGGGTGGCATCGGCAAGAGCCGGCTCGTCTGGGAGCTCGAGAAGTACGTCGACGGCGTGACGGAGGACATCTGGTGGCACCGCGGCCGATCGCCGTCCTACGGCGAGGGGATCACGTTCTGGGCGCTCGGCGAGATGGTGCGCCGTCGCGCCCGCCTCGCCGAGGACGACGACGAGGAGATCACTCGGAGTCGGATCACCGCGACGGTCGACGAGTTCGTATCCGACGCTGACCGCCGGCCCGAGATCGTCACTGCGCTTCTTACCCTGCTCGGGGTCGAGATGATGCAGGAGCCGGGACGGGACACGCTGTTCCCAGGGTGGCGGACGTTCTTCGAGCAGATCGCCGAGCGCGGCACGACGGTGCTCGTGTTCGAGGACCTCCAATGGGCCGATAGCGGGCTGCTCGACTTCGTCGACCATCTCCTCGATTGGTCGCGCTCATTGCCGATCGTCGTCATCACGCTTGCCCGGCCCGAGCTCTTCGACCGGCGTCCGGACTGGGGAACCGGGCGTCGCAGCTACGTCGGCATGACCCTGGACCCCCTCGCGCCGGACGAGATGCAGCGCCTGCTCGAGGGGCTCGTTCCGGGTCTGCCGGCGGACGTCCTCGCCGCGATCGTCGATCGCGCTGACGGCGTTCCGCTCTACGCGGTGGAGACCGTTCGGGCGCTGCTGTCGCAGGGCCGCCTGGAACGGGTGGGCGAGGAGTATCGGCCGGTCGGCGACCTCGCCACGCTGGCCATCCCTGAGTCGCTCCGATCGCTGATCGCCAGCCGTCTCGACGGCCTTCCGGAGGCGGTCCGCGGTCTCCTGCAGGCCGCGTCCGTGCTCGGGCAGGTGTTCGCGGCACCGGCGCTGGGCGCCATCGCCGGCCGATCCGACGACGAGGTCCAGGACGGGCTGCGATCACTGATGCGCCGCGAGCTGCTCCAGCTCGAGACGGACCCGGTCTCGCCGGAGCGCGGCCAGTTCAAGTTCATGCAGTCGCTGATCCGCGAGGTCGCCTACGGAACGATGGGTCGTCGCGACCGTCGCGCTCTGCATCTCGCCGCCGCACGCCACTACGAGGCGGTCGGCGACGACGAGCTCGCCGGCGTGCTGGCCAGCCATTACCTGGCAGCGCTGGAGGCGTCGGACGAAGGCCCCGAGGCCGCGGCGCTGGCCGCGCAAGCCCGGCTCGCGCTTCGCGGTGCCGGTGAGCGGGCCGCGGCACTCGGTGCACACGTCCAGGCCCTCGTCCACTTCCAGCGTGCGCTGGAGATCACGACGGACGCGCGAGAGCGGGCCGACCTCTTCCTCGCCGCGGCGCGGTCGGCCGGGATGGCGGCCACGGGGACGGGTCCCGGCCTCGCGGCGGACGGCGCCGCCGCGTATCGCCAGGCGGACGACCCGACCGGGGCGACCCGCGCCCTCGGCCTCCAGGGAGAGCTGCTCGTCGATGCCAGCCAGCTCGATGAGGCGGCCAGGGTCCTCGAGGAGGCGCTCGCCTCGGCGCCCGAGGACGCGCCCGACGTCGAGGCCGAGCTCGCGGCGGTCCTCTCGCGCGCGTACATGCGCCTGTATCGGCCAGACGAAGCCGTGGCCATGGCCGACCGGGCGCTCGCCATCGCCGAGCGTCTGAACCTCGATGCCGTCGTCGCGGAGGCGCTGATCAACAAGGGCGCCGCCCTCGGGATGCTGGGCCGGCGGCGCGAGGCGGAGTTCCTCGTCGAAGGCGCCGTCCGTCTCGCCGCGGGCGGGGCGGTGTCGCGGGAGATGCGGGCGCGGCACAACCTGGCGGTCCACCTCATCGAGTCCGACCCGGGTCGCGCGCAGGAGCAGCTGCGAACCACCCTCGAGCTGTCCCGACGGGTGGGGGACCGCGGCCATTACGCATGGATCCTCGGCACGCTCGCCTTCCAGTCGCTGGCACGCGCGACCGACCTCGACGAGATGGAGGCGATGCTGCGCGAGGCGCTCGACGGGCTGTCGATCAAGGGCGACCGCGGCCGGCTTCGGACCGCGCTGGCCATGATCGAGGCAGCGCGCGGCGAGCACCTGGATGACATCCCCACCGACATGGACGCGATCCTGGGTGAGACGACCGATCCGGAGGAAGTCTTCTACCGCGACCTGCCGAAGGCCGCGGCGCTGCTCGCCGCCGGAGCCCATGAGCGTGCCCACGACCTCGGACTGCGGATCGGCGGCCTCCAGACCCAGGCCGTCGAGTTCGGGCTGCATGTGGCCGGCCGGGCGGCGGCCGCACTCAAGGACCCGGATCGTGCACGACAGGCGCGCGACCGGGTGGAGTCGCTCCCCGGAACGGGACCGTGGTTCGCCGCGGTCCGCGCCCAGGCGAGCGCCGTGGTCGCCGCCCTCGAGGGCCGCCGCGCCGATGCCGTCGCCGCCTTCCTGGTCTCGCGCGACGCTCAGAGCGGGCTCGGAAACTGGTTCGACTACGCGGTCGCCGCGGTCGACGCCGTGACCGTGCTGCCCGACGACCCGGAGATCGCCGCCTGGGCCGCCGACGCCCGCCCCATCCTCGAGCGTGTCCGAGCCGCACCGGATCTCGCCCGGCTCGACGCGCTGCTCGCCGGTCGGCCGCGGGAGACGGGCGTTCGCGACGCCGCCGTGATGGGCGATCGCGCGAGGACCGGCTGATGGAGTGCGGTGCCTGCGGCAGCGACAACCCACCCACGAATCGATTCTGTCATCGCTGCGGGGCGGCGCTCGCGTCCCTGTGCCCTGCGTGCGGCAGTCCGAACCCGGCGGAGGCCGGGTTCTGCGGCGCGTGCGGCACCCCGTTGGTCGCCGGTGGGCACCCCCAGACTCAGTCGCTCCCGATTGCGCTTTCCGACGCAGCGGCGACCGCGGAGCGCCGCCTGGTGACCGTCCTGTTCACCGACCTCGTCGGCTTCACGACCCTCGCCGAGGACCGCGACCCGGAGGCGGTCCGTGAGCTCCTCAGCCGCTACTTCGACACGGCGACCGAGGCGGTGAAGCTGCACGGCGGGACGGTGGAGAAGTTCATCGGCGATGCGGTGATGGCGGTGTGGGGCACGCCGACCGCCCACGAGGACGATGCCGAGCGGGCGGTCCGCGCGGCGCTCGAGATCGTCGCCGCCGTCCCGACGCTCAATCCCGGCCTCCAGGCGCGGGCGGGAGTGCTGACCGGCGAGGCGGCGGTGACCCTGGGGGCCACGAACCAGGGCATGGTGGCCGGCGACCTCGTGAACACCGCGGCCCGGCTCCAGGGCGTGGCGGAGGCAGGCACCGTCCTGGTCGGGGAAACCACGCGGCGGGCCGCGGAACGATCCATCGTCTTCGAGCCGATCGGCGACCATTCCCTGAAGGGCAAGACCAGCCCGGTGCCGGCGTGGCGTGCCGTGCGGGTGGTGGCGCAGCGAGGCGGCCAGGGACGAAGCGACGCGCTCGAGCCGCCGTTCGTCGGTCGGGACGAGGAGCTCCGGCAGCTCAAGGAGGTGCTCCACGCCGTCGGCCGCGAGGCGCGACCGCGCCTGGTCAGCATCACCGGCCCCGGCGGCATCGGCAAGAGCCGGCTGGTGTGGGAGCTGGAGAAGTACATCGACGGCGTCAGCGAGAGCATCTACTGGCACCGAGGCCGATCCCCCAGCTACGGGGAGGGGATCACGTTCTGGGCCCTGGGCGAGATGGTCCGGCGCCGCGCACGGCTCACCGAGGATGACGACGAGGCCACCACCCGCGAGCGGATCGCGGAGACGTTGGCCGAGTACGTGCCGGACGCGGGGGAGCGGGAACGCATCGGCCCGGCACTGCTGACCCTGCTGGGCGTGGAGGAGGCTCCCGCCGGTGGCCGCGACGCGCTCTTCCCGGCATGGCGGCTCTTCTTCGAGCGCATCGCCGAGCGCGGCACCACGGTCATGGTGTTCGAGGACCTCCAGTGGGCCGATTCCGGCCTCCTCGACTTCATCGACCATGTCCTCGACTGGTCGCGCGGGCTGCCGATCATGCTCGTCACCCTGGCCCGCCCCGAGCTGTTCGACCGTCGGCCCGACTGGGGCGCCACCCGCCGCCACCAGACCGCGCTGGCGCTGGAGCCCCTGACCGATGCGGCGGTGCGCCAGCTGCTCGAGGGGCTCGTCCCCGGACTTCCGCCCGATGCGCTGGCCGCCATCGTCGGACGCGCCGAGGGGATCCCGCTGTATGCCGTCGAGATGGTGCGCGGCCTGCTGGCGGACGGCCTCATCGAGCGCCAGGGCGAGGCGTATGTGCCGGCCGGCGACCTGTCGAACCTGCGCGTGCCGGACTCGCTGCGCTCGCTCATCGCCTCGCGTCTCGACGCCCTTGCGCCGGACGACCGGGGCCTGCTGCAGGACGCATCGGTGCTGGGGCAGGTCTTCAGTGCCGAGGCGCTCGCCGCGGTGACCGGCTCGGAGATCGTCGCCCTGACGCCGAGGCTCCGCGACCTCGTTCGCCGCGAGCTGCTCGACGTGGAGACCGATCCGCGGTCCCCGGAGCGCGGCCAGTACCGGTTCGTCCAGTCCCTGATCCGCGAGGTCGCCTACGGGACGCTGGCCCGTCGCGAGCGGCGCAGCCGCCACCTGGCCGTCGCCCGCCACTACGAGGGCGTCGGCGACGACGAGATGGCCGGCGCCCTGGCCTCGCATTACGTGGCGGCGCACGAGGCCTCCGATCCCGGACCCGAGGCCGATGCGATCGCCACCCAGGCGCGGCTGGCGCTGGTCGGCGCCGCGGAGCGCGCGGCCGCCCTCGGAGCGCATCGGCAGGCGATCGCTCACCTCGAGCAGGCGATCGCGATCACGGAGGGAATCGCCGACCGGGCGCCTCTCCTCGACCGGGCCGCCGTGTCCGCCGCCGCGTCCGCCATCGAGGAGGCGGAGTCGTATGCGCGGCGCGCGGTCGATGCGTACCGCGAGCTTGGGGACGAGACCGCGGCG
>DASVEQ010000136.1:0-3995 GCA_036380455.1 Candidatus Limnocylindria bacterium
CCGTCACGGCCCCGAGCGGCTCGCCGCAGTGGGCGCACGCCCCTTTGACGGGTCCGCGGGCCTCGGGCTCCTCGCTCGGCGGCACGGCTTCCCAGTGAGCGCCCTGAATCGACCAGGGAACGACATGCTCGAGCCGGCAGAAGGCGGCTCGGCGCGCCCCCGGCTCCTCGTGGAGCCGCCAGCCGTCCTCGCGGTCCACCGCGCGATCGCACCAAGAGCACCGGTCCATGGGGTCGGTCACGGCTAGATTCTCCGCCGGGATGACAGACGAGCTGCGGATTATCGTTCTGGAGGGCGACGAGACCGGCCAGGAGCTGCTCGAGCAGGCGCTGCGCGTGCTCGACCCGGCGATCACGCGGGTGGACGTGGCGCTCGAGCACTACGACCTCTCGCTCGGGAACCGACGCCGCACCAGCAACGAGGTCGTGACCGCCGCCGCCGATGCGATGCGCAAGGCGCACTTCGCCCTGAAGGCGGCGACCGTCACGCCCGAGGGCGCCGACGACGTGGGCAGCCCGAACCGGCTCCTCAGGGAGGCGATCGACGGCACGGTGATCATCCGGACCGGCCGCCGGATTCCCGGCGTCACGCCGGTGGCGGGGGTCCACTACCCGATCGCGGTGGTGCGCATGGCAGTCGGCGACGCCTACGGCGCCGAGCAGTGGCGGACCGAGGAGGACGGCGAAGAGGTGGCCTACCGGACCGAGCGCATCACGCGCGGTGTGTGCAGGGCCGTGGCCGAGTACAGCTTCCGAACGGCCGAGCGGATCCACGGCCGCGTGTACGGCGGGCCGAAATGGACGGTCAGCCCGGTGTACGAGGGGATGCTCAAGGAGGAGCTCGACGCCGCCTCCGACCGGCACCCCGAGGTGCCCTACGCGCCGGTGCTCATCGACGCCACCTACGCCGGCCTGATATCCGGCGCCGCCGACGCTCCCCTGGTGATACCGGCCCTCAACCGCGACGGCGACTGCCTCTCGGACCTGGTGTTGCCGATGTTCGGCTCGATCGCGGGCGCCGAGTCGGTGCTCCTGGCGCTGGACGACGAGTACGAGCCGCGGGTGGTGATGGCCGAGGCGCCGCACGGCACCGCGCCGGCGCTGCAGGGCAAGGACATCGCGAACCCGATGGCCATGATCCTCGCCGTGGCCGCCGTGCTCCACTACTACGCCTCCACGGCCGGTGACGACGACGCACACGCCGCCTCCCGGGCCGTCTACGAGTCGGTCCTGGAGGCCACGGCCACCGGCGTGCGCACGCCCGACCTCGGCGGTCACGCCACGACGAGCGAGTTCACCGCCGAGGTGATCTCCCGCGTGCGGACGAAGATCGACATCTGGTCGTCGCTCTAGCGCCGGTGCGACGCGTGCGGGGCCACGATCCGCGCAGGTGCAGCATCAGGCCGGCTGCTGCGCCTCCGCCACGTGTGGCTCCAACCCGGCGCGCACCTCGGCGGGGATCCCGCGCTTCTGCATCGTCGCCGGGTCCACGAAGACGTGGCGCAGCCGCCCCTCGGCGAGCAGCTCGCCGTCCGGCATGCGCTCCACCGCCAGGGAGGTGACCATCGAGGTCTCCCCCAGCGACATGACCGTCGCCACGAGATCGACCTCGTCGTCGAACCGGGCCGAGGCCCGATAGGTGATGTGCGCCTCCGCCACGACCATGTCGGCGCCGCTCTCGTTCATCTCCCCGTATGGGCTCACCGCGCTGCGCCAGAGCTCCGTCATGGCGATGTCGAAGTACCCGAGGTAGTTCGCGTAGAACACGACGCCCTGCAGGTCGCACTCGGACCAGCGGACGCGGATGCGGTGGCGAAAGGGCGAGCCCACGCCGGCAGCGTACCGGCGCCCCGAAACGGCCCCGCGGACAGGCGCTGCAACGGAAGTTGCAGCAAATCCGGCCTTCCATCCGCCGGACGGCGTAGCTTGCGAACACATGTTCCCCGGCCTCAGACAGCGGTTGGACGCGGCGCTCGATCTCATCGTCGAGTTCTCAACGCTCGGCGAGTACCGGCTGGCGGTTGACGCCGCCGGCGGTCGCGCGAGCGCCCCGCACGCCGCCTCTGGCCGGGTTCCGCGGCTGGGAGGCGCCGGCGGAGACGCCGCGCGCGCCGCGGATCGCCACGAAGTCGCGGGCGGAGCGGTCGTGTCCACGCGAGCCCCCGTTGCCCGGGTGCCCCTGCGTGGCGCGGCCGCCACCCCCGCGGCGCGGCGGCTCGTCTCCGCGGCGTGCGGCTCGCCCACGCCCAGGCGCGCAGCGGCGCGCGTTCGGGTGGGTGCGCCCGGCGCACCCGAGCAGCTCTGCCTCGCCGTCTAGCCCGGGTCGAGGCGCCGTCGGAGCTCGTCGGCGAGCCAGTCGATCGGCTCAGGGCGCTTGCCGGACGTCGACCCGTCCAGCTCCACGAAACGCATGAACACGGCCGTGTCGGGAATCCGAGCGAACATCGCGTCGAGGTCACCGTCAACCGGGCGCCCGCCGCGACGTAGCCGCTTCCAGAGCGAGTACGGGCGGTCGTGCAGCTCGATCGTCGCGAGCAGGCGCTCCTCGCCTGTGTAGTCCTCCGCGAACCGGCGGGCGCGCATGGCGTGGTGGTTCTCGCCGGTCTTGGGCCGGAACCAACTCACGGCGTGCTTGAAGCCGTCGTGGACCAGCGCGATGAAGCGCAGGTCGGCCCGCCGCGGGCCGGTCTCGCCCCAGCGGTCGATCGTCGCGATCAGATCGGCCACGTGGCGTCCCACGGGACCTTCGGGGTGCCCCTTGCGCGGCCTGCCCCACTCGAGGCCCTCGAGAAGCCTCGCGTCGGCCGCCACGGCCCGCTCGAGCTCGGTCTCCGCCGCGAACCCGGGTATGAGGTCCGCGGCGCTCCTCGTTCCGGACGTCACGGACGGCCGGTCAGACGACGCTCTCGGCCACCCAGCGCTCACCCTCGCGGCCGAGCACCACCCGTGCCTCGCCGTCGGGCCCCACGGCCACGAAGTGGGCGCGGTCCTCCTCCACCCCGGGCAGGTCCTCCACCAGGACGAGATGGAGGTCCGAGTACGGGAACCCGGGCCTAGAGTCCGCGAGAGCGGCCCGCGCGACCTCGACCATCATCTCGCGGTCCCAGCCGCGGTCGTTCGCGCGAGCCTGCTGCAGCGACTGATCTGCCGTCCTCACGTGCTCCTCCCAGGTGTTCTCCTGCCGGCGGGAGCGCACGATCACGGCCGCGATGCCCCCGATGAAGAAGAGCACGGCGAAGCCGGCCACGATGAGGGCGATCAGGCCGAGCGTGGACAGGGCGATGGGAGCCAGCATGGCTCCGCGTGAGTCTAGTCTGGCGCTTGGCTGCCTTGGCCCGCGCCCGCCCGAACGACCGCGGGCCGCCCGATCAGACGGCCCGCGATGAAGACCCGGCGGCGACCTACTCTCCCAGGGCCGCGAGGCCCAAGTACCATCGGCGCTGAGAGGCTTAACTTCTCTGTTCGGAATGGGAAGAGGTGTGGCCCTCTCGCTATCGCCACCGAAAGCCTGCGAGACCCGGCCCTCACGAGCGGGCCCTCACCGAGCCTTGAAAACTGCACAGCCAGCCTGGGACGGGAAGAATCAAATATCCGTCAAGCCCTCGAACCATTAGTACCGGTCTGCTGAGGGCATTGCTGCCTTTACACATCCGGCCTATCACCTGGTGGTCTTCCAGGGGTCTTACTCCCTCAAGGGGATGGGAGAGCTCATCTCGAGGTCGGCTTCCCGCTTAGATGCCTTCAGCGGTTATCCGATCCGCACGTAGCTAACCAGCGGTGCCCCTGGCGGGACAACTGGTACACCAGAGGTGCGTTCGTCCCGGTCCTCTCGTACTAGGGACGACTCCTCTCAATTCTCCAACGCCCACGGCAGATAGGGACCGAACTGTCTCACGACGTTCTGAACCCAGCTCGCGTACCGCTTTAATGGGCGAACAGCCCAACCCTTGGGACCGACTTCAGCCCCAGGATGCGACGAGCCGACATCGAGGTGCC